>NZ_JBMPPJ010000018.1:0-126319 GCF_049339865.1 Undibacterium sp. TC9W
CTGAAGAAGTTGGGGATGCAACTCCCCAATTCTTGATGAAAATCATGTTCAGCAGCACGTTTTATGCTTTGACTGGAACATGATTTTGTAACGGATGGAAATTAGAACTTAATCAGACGTTCCTTAAAAATCACTGCTTCCATCACCATAAAGTATCGCAATAATACGCAAATAAGCAGGCAAATCATCTATGATCATGTGCATCATTTCATAAGGTGCGCACATGAATATCGAAGTACTCTTCCCCACCCTGGTTGGCATCTCCAAGGCCGATGACGACACCATTTATGCAATCAATGACGAAGTCTTGCGCCGCAAGGAAGACTTGAACCGCTTGCTTGGCCATTCATGGGGTGACAATGTGCTCAGTTCATTCAACAATGAGAAAAATATTTTCGCACTTGCCGGATTGCAGCATTTAAGAAAATTCATCGAAGACAGTGTCTTGCAGTTTGTCCACATGACCAGGCGCGACAAGGACTGGAAAATAGATCACCAATATACGCAAAGCTGGATCAATGTCACCAAGAAATTTGGTTACCAGGAAAGGCATAATCACGACAGGAATGTTGAAGGCGTACCCATCAGCGGCGTATATTACTTCAGCACCAACCAGCATGATGGCGAGCTCGCCATCTTCCCTTGCGACATGCAATACAAGCAGTTTGAAAACTACGTCATCGAACCTGAAGTCGGCAAGCTGGTCTTGTTCAGGTCCGATGTATTTCACAGAGTAGGCCCCAACCTCACAGATACCGACAGAGTGTCTTTCAGTTTCAATTACCTGCTCAATAAATAAGCTCGTTCTAATGCAATAAATGCTTCTCAAAGAATGCGGTAATTTTCTTGTCCACCGCAGACATTTGCCCACGGTCAAAACCGGGTGGGTCATTGAGCATGTCGCCAACCAGGCCAGTCAGATTTGGTGGCAGGGGCGACAACAGGGAACCATGGCCAGCGTCAGGCACGTCCGCAATATGTTCACAAGTCTGACAGACAGCCAATACCCTGCCGCTATGAAAGCGCGGCACCAGCCAGCGGTCTTGTCCGGCGGTGACCAGACCCAGTGGCACAGGTGGATTTTGCAGTGATGCCATGTCAAAATCAGCAGCAGCAGGTACTCCGGCCACAATCGCAGCCACACGGGGATCATGGTGCTCGCGCATTGTAGTATCACTGAAGCGGCTGCGGATAATCGTCAAAGCCAGCCATTTTTTCAGCCCATCAAAGAAGCCACCAGTGAGCCTGGTATTCAAGCCTACGCACGATTGAAAATCATTGACCAGGTCTTCTTCGCAATGCTGCTTAAATCCCGCCGGTGACCAGCGCCCGCCTGCCATGCTGAGTGCGGTATGACCACCTGCCGACATGCCATACATACCCACCTTGTCCAAAGTCAGCAAGGGTCCAAAGCGCGGGTCACGGCCAACAGCATCAATGGCACGGGATACTTCCGCAGGTCGCAAGGTCCAGCTGTCGGGGCCAGGATGACCATCATCCTTGTAATTGTCACCATGGTGTTCGGGCATGGCAACGATAAAACCTGCCTCGACCATACTGCGGGCAAGGTCTGCATTGACCCAGGGGGAGCCACCTGAACCATGCGAAATGATGATCAGATGGCCATTGCCGCGCACAGGTTCTGCGTGTTCAGCCAGCTTGAACTCAAAACGGCCACGATGCACTTGTTGCTCGGGCGCATTGCTGGGGTAATACAGGGTGATGGTGCCATCCATGGCGCTTGGGGCTATCGTTGTCAGGCCAACAGATGCGCTCGCGATGCCGCTACAAAAAAACAGCAGGTATAGCAGCGCATAGGTGAAACAGTGATGTGGTCGTTTTACAAGAAGTAGATACTTCGCTTTCATCATTCAGGCTCCAATCGGTTGAGTGCTGGAGGCTGTACTCCAGATGAACCGGACTATGCGCAGGAAAGCGAATGATGTCTTGCCGCAGACTGAAAATTACAGATTTCGGCTAGCCGATTTCAGGAATCGGCCATATTTTGTTTGCGATACTCAGTAGGCGTGAGCCCGGTGGCAGTCTTGAAGGCACGGTTGAATGGCCCTATGGACTGGAAGCCGGAAGTCAGCGCAATCGTTAGAACAGGCAAATCGCGCCGCGCCGGGTCAGCCAAAGCAGCGCGTGCTTCGTCCAGGCGAAAGGCGTTGATGTAGGCATTGAAATTGCGGTAGCCAAGCTGCTGGTTGATCAACTTGCGTAAACGGTATTCAGGGATTTGCATCTTGCCAGCCAGGCTGGCCAGTGTCAGGTCCTCGCTGCGGTAGTGGCGCTCATCCTGCATCAGTTTCTGCAAAGCCAACACCAATGCACCTTCGCCTGCGCCTGCTGCAGGCACTGGCGGGGACAAGTCTGGCGTCGTTGACTGCTTTTGTACGGGAGGTGCAGGCAAGGGAAACAAATCCAGATGTCCCAGTTTTAACATCCTGAATGTCACGATGGAGATAATGAGCAGCAACACAAGTACATCTGCCATCGCAGTACCGCCTGCCAACCTCCCCTGTGGCGAGCTTAAGCGGGCTATCAATAATAAAACGGTATAGACACTACCAGCAATCACGATAAAAGCACGCAGCCGACGTCGCGGTTCAACCAGATCGGTACGCCAGTTCTTCGCCGCTGCCAGCGCCGCCAGAATGGCAAATACCAGCGGTATCGCTCGCTGCATGCCCATCGTCACAGGGGCAATAATAGTGGCACTGCCCGCTACTACGGCGCAGTTCAAGGCACTCAGGGCGGCTACCGCAAACCAGGCAAGCAGGTGCGTGGGCCGCAATGCATAGTCATCATCGAACAGGGCTTGCACAAATACCCAGAACAGTACGGCGTTCGCAACAGAAATCGCCACCAGTGGCGCTTGCCACAGACGTGGCACCGTGGCTTCTATCCAGGGAGTGGCACTGATCACCTGCACCGCCAGGCCCAGACAAAGTGCGATACCTGAGCGCACTACCAGCAGTTGCGGGCGGTCACGGCCCAGTATGGCGGACAGCAGCAACAGCAAAGCCAGAAGCGTGCCGCGCAAAGCCGCATCGAGCAAGACCAAGGGATCAAAAGCCAACATGCCTGTCCATGAAGATGAAAGGCAAAACAATAACAGCAGCCAGACTGCTCAGGCAAGCTGCATCGCTTAGATTAAAGCTTAATCAGCTATCCAGATGAGAAATCAGCAAATTACTGAAACGCGATAACTCCTTGCGCTTGACGTCATCGCCATGCCCTTCTGTTTCAGGTGTATCAACCGACAAACCTACCGCGATAATATCAATCAGCAATAATTGCAGTATGCGTGAAATCATGGACAGGAAGGTTGCATTGTCTTCGGTATGATTGACCGCCAGACAGACTGTTGCCTTCTTCGCCAGTGGTGACTGATTAGGCGTGATCGCAATCACGTCTGCTCCGGCAAGGCGGGCGGCATCAACAGCTTTCAGCAACTCTGGCAGTTTGCCGGAATTCGAAACCACGATAACCACATCACCAGGATTCAGCAATTCTGCTGCCATGGAAAACAAATGTGCATCACCGTAAGACGCGGTAGGAATGCGGAAGCGGAAGAACTTATGCTGACCATCCAGCGCCACGGCACGTGAATTACCCATGGCATAAAACTCTACCTTGTTTGCCTTGCGCAACAGGGCAATTGCCTGATCAAGTGAACGGACGTCCAGCTGATCACGGAAATTCAAGATTGCCGACACGGTATTATCGATCACCTTGGCGCTCAGGTCATGCGTGCTGTCGCTCATGCGTACCTGGCTGTGGCGTACAGGTATCGTGCCGGTCAGGCTGCTGGCAAACTTGAGTTTGAAGTCAGCAAGACCGAGGAAGCCCAGAGAGCGGCAAAAGCGGATGACGGTGGGCTGACTGACATCGGCCAGGCGGGCAATCTCAGCAATTGCTTCATTCAATACCGTGCGCGGGTTTTCCAGCACCAGGGTAGCGACGCGGCGTTCTGCCGGTGTCAGCTCTGCCTGGATTTGCTGTATGCGGTCCATCAATGAACTGTCGCCGCTACGGCCACGCAAGTGTTCAGACAAAATCGCCGACACGCCATAAAACGCCGGGTTGGGCGTCGTAATGACGAAGGTAGGTATTTGCGCCAGATAACTGGTGAAGCGCCCTTTGGCTTCAAAGCGAGTGCGGAAGGCTGAAGTGGAGAAATAATCGCCCATCAGCGGAACAATACCACCACCGATATAGATGCCGCCAAAAGCCCCTAGAGTCACAGCGAGGTTGGCACTAAAACTGCCCAGCATGCCGCAAAAGCATTCCAGGGTTTCCAGACAAAGTGCATCATCATCAGTCAAGGCGCCACGCATGATATCTTGCGCTGCCAAGCCTTTGACTTTCTTGTTATTTCTATCTGCCAGGGCGCGATAAATCAATTCCAGGCCAGGGCCAGAAATCAGGCGCTCGGTAGAGACGTGAGGCCATTCTTTCCAGGCAAATTGCAGGATGGCATATTCACGCTCATCCACCGGCGCGAAATTGACGTGGCCGCCCTCACTGCCCAGTGTGACGAAACCATCAGAAGTCGGGATCAGGCCAGACACACCCAGACCCGTACCTGGTCCTAAAACACCGATGACGGATTTCGCCACCGGCGTACCACCGCCAACCTGCATCAGGTCTTTGGCTTGCAAACCCGGCAAGGACATAGCCAAGGCGGTAAAGTCATTGACGATGAGCAGGGTATACAAACCGAATTCACGACGTACATCTTCTATGGAAAATGCCCAGTCGCGGTTGGTCATCCTGACCTGGTCACCGTCGATAGGATTGGCAAGTGCAAACGCCGCATGATGCACTTTGCTGGCAGGCACCGTATATAAATAGGCGCGCAGCAAGGCGATGATGTCGGTGTATTCATCGCACTTCAAGACCTTGACGGATTCAAACACACCTGGCGAAGACTCAAGTGTAAAGCGCGCATGGGTTGCGCCTATATCCGCCAACAAGCGCGGGCCGCTGGAAAAGCCTGCCGCGTTACCATGTTCTACCAGTGCGTGTTCTGTCGTCATGCTGTCTTCATATATACGGTTTGCTGCCTATTGTCTTACAGAGAATACAATCCCGCAATTTACCACAAACAGCTTTGTATTCATGCTCCAAATCAGGGCTTGTCGTGACAAAGCCCGGGGCCAGTATGTTGCGGGTATTCTCTGAAGCACAAGACAATATCATTTACCCAACTTTATTGATAGCTCTGCCTTGCTGTTTTTCAGCCAGTGCACATCAATATGCAGCTGCTTTTTGGACTCATCCCAGTTAAAAGCGATTGCTTTCCCCTGCAGGTTTACTGATACTGGCTTGCTGGCAATATGATGAATATGAACTGCGATATCCCTGTCCACCGCCTCTGCACTCTTGCCGGTTTCTGTTCGCAGGCTGATTTTCAACTGCGCCGCATTTGCCTGACTATTAAAATGCATGAGGGTATAAGCACCTTTTTCATAGGCATTCGCAGTCTCGCCATCATCGTCATACAGCTTGCCTGCCGACTTTTTTACGGTGGCATCATGGTAGTAATGCAGCTCCAGTTTTTTTGCTGAATAGTCACGGGTATTCTGGATCAGCGGGCTCATGGGAACAAAAGCGCCGGCACGCACAAACACTGGGATATGATCTGGCTCCACGCTTACCATGCCAGTCGCACCACCCTGATGTTGCTGACCAGTATAAAAATCAAACCAGGTACTGCCTGCCGGGAAATACACGCTGGCTTCTTTTTCACCCGCCTTCATGACAGGATGCACGAGAAAGCTGTCACCCCATAGATAAGTGTCAGCCACGGTTTGCAGTTTCTGGTTTTGAGGCTCCGCATAAAACAACGGGCGCATGAAAGGCAGGCCGTGCTGGTTATTCTCAAATGCCAGGGTATAGTTATACGGCAGCATGCGGTAACGTAATTCTATGGCTGCCTTGGCCAGGGCCTTGGTCTTGGCTTCACGCAAGACCGGTTCAGACGCCACCTCTTCTTGCGCATGGGGGCGGAACACCGGCTGGAACACGCCATACTGCAACCAGCGTGCATACAACTCATCATCCAGATTGGCACCGGCAAAACCACCAAGGTCAGAATGCATATAAGCCATGCCTTGCATGCCCATCTGCAAGGCTATTTCAGGTTGTGAACGCAATCCCCCCCAACTGCGATTGACATCACCAGACCACGGTATCATGCCTAGTCTTTGCGAACCTGAATAACCAGAACGCATGAGGATGAAAGGCCGCTGATTGGGGTAGTCTTTCTTGTAGCCGTCAGCAATCAGTCTGGCCCAGTTATGACCGTAGATATTATGCAATTCATCGGCACTGCCAGTTTTATGCTGCAAGGCAGATGGATGGACTTCCGGTTCACCCAGATCCCCCCACCAGCCAGCCACACCCATGTTTTTTAAATTTTTATAGATGGCCCAGAACCAGTCTTGTGCAGGCGGGTTGAAGATATCGATGAGGCCGGTATTTCCAAAATAAAAATCATAGGTATAGGGCTTGCCCTGCTTGTCAGTTGCCAGAATATTTTTATCAACAGCCTCTTGCCATTTTTTTGAAGTCGTCAAAATAAAAGGCTCGGTAATCAGCACAGTCTTGATACCCTGCTGGGCAAAGTCAGCAATCATGCCCTTGGGATTGGGGAAGCTGTCTTTATCGAATTCCAGATTGCCCATGGTGCCCTTGATATCCTTGCCAAACCAGTAGAGGTCAAAGATGATGGCATCGACAGGGATTTTTTCAGTGTGGAATTTATCCAGTATGCTGCGCGCCTCTGCTTCATTATGATAACCAAAGCGGCTGGCGAAATTACCAAAGGTCCAGCGCGGCGGCAGAGGCTGGCGTCCGGTCAGGCTGGTGTAATTACTGACGATGTCGGCCCAACTGTCACCAGCGATGACCTGGTAAGTCTTGCGGCCACTAATGGTTTCATACGCGAGCACATTGTTTTTCTTGCTGTCGAGATCAAGCTGGCCTATCGCGGCATTATCAAAATGCAGGCCATACATTTTTGATGAAAACACCAGCGGCATGGCAAAGTTCATTTGTTCAGAACGTTCTTCATAGCCATAGTGTGCCTTGTTATACAAAGGCAGGCGATTGCCGCGACGGTTCATGCCCAGTGCACGGGCACCGCCACCATACAGGGCTTCGCTGGCATCCAGGTTGAAATCCAGCACTTCTGCATCAGCAGTTTTGCTATAGCCATTTTTTTCTGACAGCAAGGGCTTGCCCTTGTAGGCATAGGCAATTTGTAGCGGTGATTTGCTGATGCTGACACTGATGTCACCCGCAATGTACTGAATGCTGCTTGCTGTCTCCTTGAAGCTGGTCTTGACGCGCGCTGGCGACAAGACGACGGCATGCGAAGCCGGATTAAATTTTTCAGCAGCAGGGATAAAACTGGTTTCGATTATCTTGTCGCTGTAGGGCTTCAAGATATAGCGACCATCATTGGTCTTGATTTCCAGATGATCGGCCTGCTTGCTGACCAACACAATAGTGCGTGAAGAATTTTGTGCATGTGCTGTTGTCGCCATTGACAGGATCGCGGCTGCAAAGACATTCAGTTTGACTATGCTTATTTTTTTCATGCTGTCTCTAAATTTTTAACCTGCTCATACTAAGGCGCGATCAATATCGTGCTCAAGCCGCTATTGAATTGCACCTTGCCATTGACAACTGTGGCCGTCTTGCCAGAATAATAGTCGCGCAGTTTTTGTCCATCGGCAAACACGCCTGCGACGCTGATGGCAGGATTGCTATTCGCCGGGATATCCAGTGCAATCACTACTTTGTCGCTGATACCGTTCTTGTCATAAACACGCTTAAAGGTATAGGGTTGCTCAGCGAGTTTTTCGTGCAGACCTGCTCCTATGGCAGGATGGGCACGCCGGAATAAACCCAGGTGGCTCCAGTGCTGACGCACCTCAGCAATGCGGTAGCCATCACGGCTGGCATTCTTTGCAAGCTCATCCCAGTTCATGAAAGAACGCAAGGTCGCGTCGCCTTGCGCGCCAGCGACATTCAGCGAGCGTGCAGTTTCATCACCATAATAAATCTGCGCAGCGCCAGGACTGAGTAAGAGTTTATTGGCAGATTCAAATGGCTTTTGGCGCAAGAGATCAAATGGCCCACCGTCATCGTGCGAACTGATGTAATTGAGTACGGAATATCCAGCCAAAGGCCCATGCAGACGCGTGGCGTAATCACTGAACAAGGCTTCATAACTCTTATTGGCATCTGACTTGAAACCAAAATTGATGAGGCTGTCAAAACTATTCTGGTAAAAATTGACGGTCTTGCCGCCACCCATGTCAAATTCCTGGCCATGGCCAATCGCATAGTTATACACTTCGCCGGTCATGAAAAAAACCTGGTTACCCAGTTTCTTTTTGGGGTAGGCCTGCTTCCAGTCTTCATAAGCGGCACTGGCAAGGCCATGCAATTCTTTCCAAATATCTGGCTCTGTATGTTTGGCAGTATCTGCCCGAAAGCCATCAACACCGTATTTTTTCACCCAATCCACATGCCATTTCATGAGGTAATATCGTGGCGCACGTGGCAAACCTGTGCGCTGGAAAAAGTCATCCAGCTCCTTGACTTCTTTGTCGTAACGCCCTTCTGCCTTCCATTTTTCTACCAGCACTGGCGGCAAGCTGACTGTGGCTTTGCTGTCTGTGCGTATGTCCGGCAGGTTTTTCACCAGGGTGCAACTGACCGTGGTTTCAGTATCTTTATAAGTACAGGTGGGCGATGTCCTAACCCATTCATCTGGCCAGACAGTGTCTTGCTCAGTCACGGGGCCCAGGTGGTTCATGACTACATCCAGCAAGACCCGCATGCCATGTGCATGCGCGGTATCGACAAATTCGCGCATGTCAGCTTCTGTACCCAGATTGGCATCGACACGGGTGAAGTCTTTGGCCCAGTATCCATGGAAGCCATAGGACTTGCCCGTGCCTTCATCGGTACCGGCATGGATTTGCTCGACCGGCGGCGTCAGCCAGATGACATCAACACCGAGGTCTTTGAAATAACCAGACCTGATCTTCGCCGTAATACCAGCCAGGTCACCACCAGCATAGCCGCGCAAAGGTGCTGCATCATTTTTACGGCCATAGGCAAGGTCGTTTTTACGGTTGGCATTATGGAAGCGGTCTGTCAGTAAAAAATAGACGGTGGCGTTTTCCCATAAAAATGGTTGCGCTGTTTTTAGCTTGGGTGCTGCCAGCGACATGGAAACGCATGACGTGGCCAGCAGTGCTGCCAGCCCCAGTCTGATTGCTTTTGCTTGCATGAGAAAACTCCGTCGAATGCAGGGACTAATGCTAGGATTAAACTGCTGCAGCATTAGCTGCCGTCTTGTCCAAGCCTGATGCAACTTCGACAGCTTCATCCTTGACCAGCAATGTCAACAAGCCAGCCACTATCATGCAAGCCCCACCCAGCATCAAGACCTTGACGGACTGGTTATCAAAGAAATGCTTCAAGATCGCACCAAGTACGACACCGGCAATGATCTGCGGTATCACCACAAAGAAATTGAACAAGCCCATGTAATAACCCATGCGGTTCGCTGGCAATGCCCCGGCCAGAATTGCATATGGCATGGTCAGTACACTGGCCCATGCTATGCCCACACCGACCATAGGCAAGAGCAGTATTTGTTTCGATGAAATCAGGAAGATACTCATGAGGCTGACACCACCTATGACCAGGCAGAGCATGTGCACAAATTTGCGGCTGGTCATCTTCGCCAGCACGGGCAGCAAGAAAGCCGCCAGTGCAGAGACACCACCATACACCGCGAACATGATACCCACCCAGTTACCACCTTCCTGGAAAGCTGCAGACTGCGCGTCACTGCTATGGAAAACCGTTTGCGCTATCGAAGGCGTGGTATATACCCACATGGCAAACAAGGCGACCCAGGTAAAGAATTGCACCAGCGCCAGTTGCACCATGGTCTTGGGCATTTTGGTGAAACCACCAAGAATCTCCGATACAGCCTTGCCTATGCCCTGGTTATTTTTGCGTTCCTGTTTGAATTTTTCCAGGTCTGCTGGAGGAATTTCCTTGCTGGTAAACACTGTCCACATGACAGACAAGGCAAATATGGCACCGCCAAAATAAAAGGAATAACGCACGGTATCAGGGATCGCGCCATTCACAGGCACATTGCTGACGCCGAGATAATCAGTAAATATCGTCGGCAGCAAGGAGGCAATCACGCCACCGCAACCGATGAAGAAGGTCTGCATCGCAAAGCCCGCAGTTTGTTGTGAAACATCGAGCTTGTCGCCAACAAAGGCGCGGAAAGGTTCCATGGAGATGTTGATGGCACTGTCCATCATCCACAGCACAGCTATCGCCATCCACAAGACGCTGGAATTGGGCATGAGGAACATGGCAATCGATGCCAGTATCGCACCGATGAAAAAGAAAGGACGACGGCGTCCCCAGAATGGGTGCCAGGTATTGTCGCTCAGATAGCCAATGACAGGCTGCACCAGCAAGCCGGTGATGGGAGCAGCCAGCCAGAACAATGCCAGCTCATCGGGGTTCGCACCCAGGGTAGAAAAGATGCGGCTGGTATTGGTATTTTGCAGCGCAAAGCCAAATTGAATACCGAAGAAACCGAAACTCATATTCCACAACTGCCAGAACGACAGACGTGGTTTGTATGCAGATACTTGCATGGTGTTTTGTCCCCAAATTTATTATGAACTACTATTGCGGTATTACTTGGTGGCTAAAACGACTTCCCAACAAAGTCACCATACCAAGAATGCCAGCATACTGAAATACTACCACAGCAAAATGTAATCAAACTACATAAATTTTTAAGACTTACTACAAACAGCAAGCATGCCTGATAAAAATGAGAATCTGGCACAAAACCTTCACTTGAAAACAGCAAACTGTAGCAATACTACCCATGATTGTCTGCACATTTCAAGCTGATCCTGGCACATTCAGGCGTACCAGCCACATCAAGAAAATGCTCGCTACTTCCACAAAAGCAGCGGGCATTTCATTTGCAAAAACAGAGATTCAAAATTCTTACCTGCTCCTGAAAATCAACTCCTTCATTTTCTGCAATTTCGGATACACCACAGGCACAGTCAGCATGGTGCTGGCGATAGCCATAAGCAACAAGGCCGTAAAGGTTTCACTGGTGATGATACTTTTATCCAGCAAAATATTGACAAAGATAATCATGATCAAAGCCTTGGTCTGCAACAGCCAGCCTATGATAGATGCCTCGCCTTTTTCCCATTTCAATATTTTGCCCGCCACCTGTATGCCTATGAGCTTGCCAGTGACAGAGGCGAACAGCAACACAGCCGCAGCGACGAAAACAGCGACGCCGCCCACTGCCCAGTTGGTACGCAAACCCGTGCTCAGGAAAAACACTGGCATGATGGCCAGTAAGACATGGTGGCGCATGAGGTCCATTTTTTCCTGGTTGAACCAATGTGCATCCATGACCGCCCCCGCCAGGAAAGCACCTACCATATAGTGCAGACCCGCCCAGTCAGCCGCAAAAGCACAGGCAGCCAGCCAGATCAGGCCTACATACCAGCGGTCGCGCTCTTCCAGCCAGACCATGAGTTTGCGAAACAAGACAGTAGCAACCGCAAACACCACCAAAAAGCCAACTTGTCGCCCTACCCTGGTCCAGTCCAGCAAGATCACGGCCAGCACACCCCAGATGGCAATATCGTCAAGACTGGCGTAACGCAATATGCGCTGGCCTACGGGTTGGCGCAGGATATCGAGCTTTTCCATCAACAGGATCAGGATGGGCAAGGCAGTGACAGCGCAAGCCATGCCCACACCGAGCACGAATTGCCAGCTCATGGCCTTGGGCCCCATCCAGCCATCCATACTCAGCAGACCCATACCAGCTACGCAGCCAAACAATAAAGGCATGCCCAATGCCAGGCCTGCAGTGATGGTGCTTTCGCGACGGTATTCCCATGCCTTCTTCAAGTCCAGTTCTATTCCGGCAATCATGACAAAGATCATGACGGCCCACCAGGCAATGCCATTCAATGACTGTATCACCTGGGGATTGAATACGAATTTATAGTAGTCCGGATAAATCGCACCAAGAATACCAGGCCCTAGCAAAATACCAGTGATAATTTGGACTACTACCAGTGGTGCGTAATAGTCAGTTTTACCTACTCGCCAGATCAGATAAGGCAAAGTAAAAATCACAAACATCGCGATCAGAAAAATCTCGGTGGTGCTCATACCAGTATGCATAATTTCAACTTTGTTTTTAGTTTATTTTTTTATGCCCCACCAGTGAAACATGACAGTGGCGCCCCCCCCCACTCAGTACTGACTCAGCTTCTGGCCTTGCAATGCTGGGCAATATAGGCAGCATGTCCTGGCATGATGGCCACGCATTTATGCACTACCTCACGCACACTATCGAGATATTCCATGGTGTCCGTTTCGGTCTGCAAATTTACCAGAGGATTGAGGCTTTCAGGAATTAAATTTTGACCTTCAAAAACCTGCAACCAACCAACCTCGGCAAACAATTCATTATCGACACGCAGCAAGCGGCCGCTGGCGCGGAACAGGTCAATCTTGTGCTGCAAGCTGTCCGGCACGGGCATGGCTGCGCAGGCTTTCCAGAAGTCAGAATCATCGCGCTGATTGAGTTTGTAATGCAGGATCACGAAGTCACGGATACGCTCATATTCAAAGCGCGACTGGCGATTGTATTCAGCAATATCGACAGCATTGAAACTACGGTCAGGGAAGAAGTCAATCAGCCGTGCAATGGCCGATTGTATGAGATGGATACTGGTTGATTCCAGCGGTTCGAGAAATCCACTGGACAAGCCTATCGCTACCACATTCTTGTTCCAGGTTTTATTGCGCATGCCAGTCTTGAATTTGATAACGCGCGGATCAGCCAGCGGCCTGCCATCAAGATTCGACAACAACACGGAAGCCGCTTCATCATCACTGACATACTGGCTGCAATACACATGGCCATTGCCTATGCGATGCTGTAGCGGAATGCGCCATTGCCAGCCAGCGCGGTGCGCGGTGGCGCGGGTATAGGGCAAGAGCTCTGGTGCAGATTCACAAGGCACGGCCTGCGCCCTGTCGCATGGCAACCAGTGCGACCAGTCTTCATAACCTGTCTGCAAGGTCTGCTCTATCAGCAAGCCACGGAAGCCGGAACAGTCGATGAATAAATCACCTTCTATGCGCTCGCCATTTTCCAGAACGATGGCATCGACAAAGCCATCAGCTTCGCGCTGACTGACCGAGACTATCTTGCCTTCGGTACGCACCACACCGCGCGACTCGGCAATCTTGCGCAGATAACGCGCATACAGACTGGCATCAAAATGATAGGCGTGGGCAATCTGGTTCAGCGGTGAATTCGGCACATCGTAACGGGCGGGCATGAATTTATTTGCCTTGCCCATCATACGGGTAATCGAATACGCAGCCAGTTCATCGGCCTTACCCAGCATGCGCATTTTTTGCCAGTACTGATCAAAACGCACACTGCCAAGATCCTGGCCTATCGTGCCAAAGCCATGCATGTAACGATCACCCTGCTTGCCCCAGTTGACAAATTCTATCGCCAGCTTGAAAGTGCCCTGGGTCTCGCGCAGGAATTCATTTTCATCGATACCGACCACCTGGTTGAATCTTTGTATCATCGGTATGGTGGCTTCGCCGACACCAACAATACCAATTTCATCCGACTCTACTACCCGTATCCGGTATTGTCCCTGCAAGACAGTCGCCAGCGCCGTTGCTGTCATCCAGCCTGCTGTACCACCACCTACAATCACCACGTTTTTTATAATTGAATTCTGCATGTTGTCTCCACCAAAAAAAACAGCCCCTGTGAGCTGACGCTGACAGGGGCTGCTTACAATCCAGATCAGAACCTGTTTACGATCTGTAGCGGGCGAGCATAATCAGGACTCCCACGCGCTTAAGATCGCAAACTGGTTCTTAGAACTTGTAGTTCAGGCCGAATAGATAAGTCCTGCCATACACGGTCTTGTCCGTGATCTTGTTTGGATCAGTATCATATTGCTGGAACGGTGCGTTGTTCCAGTTATTGGCTTGCGCCAGCAATGACAAACCCTTCAGGTAACCAGTCTGGAATTCATACGAGACCTGGAAATCAACGATAGTTTCACCCTTGATGAAAGTCAATTGCTGATTGTCCTGGAAGTCGCTGATCTGCCCCAGGAAATCAGAGCGTTTGCGACCTGCAATGGCGATCTGGAAGCCATTTTTTTCATAGTACAAACGCAGATTGCTGACACGCTTGGAGAGGCCTGGCAAAGGAATATTTTGCGCACTGATATTTGAAGTGCCGAAACCAAACGCTGGCAGCGTGATCTGGCTTGAGGTATCAGAGTGATTCACCATGACACCAAAACCATCCAGCACCGGAGTGATCATGGAGAATGGAATATTCAAGGCAACTTCAAAGCCATGAATATTGCCGCCTTCACCATTTTGTGGCGTCGTCAGCAAACCAACAGTCGAACCTTGATATGGACCACTCAGAGGCAAAGGTGTAGTTGCACTGACAAAAGGCTTAAAGTCGAAAGTACGTGGTGCACGGTAGATATAAGTATCGAGTTGCTTATAGAAACCGGCAACGCTGAAATAACCCTTCTTGCCGAAATATTTTTCGTACGACAAGTCAAAAGCCTTGGCGCTGAAAGGTTTCAAATCCGGATTCCCGCCACTGCCGCCAAGGATAGGAAATTGACCCGTGGTTTTGACACCAAATTCCTGGCTGGCACGCAAATCATCCATGTTTGCGCGTGACAAAACTTTTGCCAGACCTACACGCAAGAACTGCTCTTTACCGAGATCAAAAGAGACGTTCAGGCTAGGCAGGAAATCAGAATAAGACTTGCCACCTGAGGTAGTCTTGAATGGGCAAGTATCTACAGTGATGCCTGTGCACTTGGCCAGATCAACCTGATTACCAGTCGATCGCTGATTAGTATGAATGAATTGACCGCCAAAATTACCGCGATAATTCAAACCCATTACCTGACCATCCAGATCACCCATTGCGTAGGCGGTCGTTACTTTTTCATTGACGGTCCAGTCTTTTGCGAGCACGGATGCATCAACCCAGCGCGCCAGTTCATAAATCGGGCCCAAAGAGCCATCAGGGTCAAACGAGACTACTGGCAAACCAACTGTGCCCGCAGTTGCCACTGCACTGCCTGGTACCGCTGCAGAAGCATAGCCACCACCGCCTTTAACGACCAGACGGCCTTCCTGGCCAGTACGGGCTTTATCGCGCTCAGTATAGTTAAGGCCAAACTGTGCCGCTACCACAGGACCAAAATTCAGGTCGCGTTTAGCGCTCAGGCGTATGCTGTTGACCTTGTCATTAATATCTGGCAAAGCAACATACCCGGCTTGCGGTGTATTTGGACCACCACCCCAGCCATCGACATCAGTCAATCTGGAAACATTGCGGTCGGAATAATTCAGGCTGGTGGAGTACTTAACATCAGAAAAATTACCACCATTAAAACCGGTATAAGAAATCGAGCCCAGTGGCGTTACGTCACCCGGCTGACCTGCCGTGGTTTCGTAGCGTTTGCTATGCTTGACGGCTTTTGAATAAGACAAATCAGCTACTGCAGTCCACTCGTCGAGTTTCATTTCACTGTTCCAGCCTATCGACGTCAACTTGTCGTCAGCGCTTTCTTTGTGATTGCGAACTACGCCTTTATAGTTACTGAAAGTACCGGCGGTGGCAACACCATTGACGATGGTTGCATTGCTGAGTACGCCGTCTGGATCATAGCCACCGGCTGACCCGGCAATTGCACCTTCCAGACCGGTTTTCTTCAGGCTGGTAGAGCCGGCAGAATAAAATACATCAACCGTAGATTTGAAGTTTTTATTTGGCTTGTATTGCAGAGTCAGGGAAGCGCCGTCACGGTTACTCTTACTGACTTCCGTGTCAGACTTAAAACCACCCGGAGCCACAACTTTGGCACCGTTATAATCGACAGTCGGCGCAAAACCGCCCCAGGAATCGAACTTTTGCTGGCCGCCGCCATCTTCCTTGAACTTGGTCAAGCCCAAAGACACGCCCAGAGTACGGTTCGCAAACTGATCTACATAAGAGAATGATGCGCGGTCGCCTGTGCCCTCTTCGGAGCCGGATTGTACGCCCGTGCGTTGTTTGCGATAGCTGGCTGCCAGTACACGCTTGCCAAAATCCAGTGGCTTGAGTGTATTCAAATCTATCGTCGCTGCCAGCCCCTGGCCAACCAGCGCTGCGTCGGGCGTTTTGTAGATCAATACGGAACCCATGAGTTCAGCCGGGAACAGATCAAATTCCGGGCTGCGGGCATTGCCTGTGGAAGCCTGTTCACGGCCATTCAACAGGGAACCATTAAAACTTGGGGACAAGCCACGCACACTGATATCTGCAGCTTTACCAGACGAACGGCTGCGCTGTGCGGTCACACCCGGCAAACGGGCTATCGATTCGGCAACGCTGGCATCAGGCAATTTGCCTATGTCTTCCGCCGAAATGGCCTCGACGATAGAATTGGAATTTCTCTTGATCGAGATGGCTTCTTCTATACCCTTGCGGATGCCTGTCACGACCACGGTAGTACCAGTTGCTTCTTGCGCTGTAGCGATGTCGGTCATGCCAAAGATCAATACCGCACATCCAGCCGCGACCGGACTCAATTTAAAAGAAAAACGGTGCAGAGCTTCGCCCTGCCGACGCTTATGCGTAGCTTGTTTCATGTAATGTCCCCTCACACTTTTATTTGACTTGCACTCTTTGAGTCACCAGACAGAAACCCAACATTCCAGCCCGGCAATCAGAACCCAACGTTCCGAGATGAATTTTGTACTAAAACTAGATTCAATGTCAAACGAAGACTACAAAAAACTACAAACAAAATACGTGCGCCACATAAGGCCTCTATAGCAAGGCTAGCTCTATGCACTGAAATGTGTTGTGTATGCCCCACAAGGGGGCAGGAGAGTAATGTAGTTAGACTACTTTATGTAATTGGACTACTTATTAACCTCTAAAAATTTCAGCATAACAATCCAGCTGCAAGGGCAAGCAAGGACGATCGTTCATGCGAGAAACTGTAGCGCCAGAGCTATGCTGAGGTCAGAAAGACAAGCTTAGGGGGAAATTCAATTTGTCATGCCAATATCGCGCAGTGATCGTTTCAACAGGCAAATCACGGACGCCGTTGCCGCAATTCATGGATGTTTTTTACCGCTGTGCCAGTCAGCAGAGTTGATGCCTATGCTCTGATCTATGCTCTCACATCGGCACCAGATTCACGGCTTTATACGTAGAGCTCGCCCCTGGCGACCAGACAAACTTGCCCATGTACCAGCACAGTTTCATCTTCGGCACTCACATTCACATACAATTCACTAGGTCTGTGCACATAGGCGCCCTGGGCAAAAATTTGCGTATCGCCAGCCTGGGCGCGCTGATGCCTGACCATGTAGGCACCGGCAGGGCCGACCGCACTGCCAGTCGCGATATCTTCCACCTTGCCTTCATTGTCCCAGGTACGCCCTTCGCGGCGCTGTACATCCAGCACATAGACAAATTTCGCGCCCACGCTGGCCAGCAGCGCTTCAAACTTTTCATGGCAGACACGCGCTTTGTCGAGGTGTTGTTGTATAGGCACGATCAGATAAGGCAGGCCTGTCGATACCACTTGCAGTGGCAAATCCGCTACCTGGTCATGTGCATGCAGGTTCAGAGCCTTCAAGAAATTTTCGGCAACACTTGTGCTCAAGGGTTCCCCGAAACTGGCTTTACCCTGATTCATTTCAGCAAAAAAATTGCCATTCTCTTGTTTGCTACTGGCAAATACACTGCGTTCGTTCAGGACGAATTCAAATTCCGCTGTCTTGCTGTCCGACTGGTAAAGCTGATGCAGGCATGCTGCCGCACCGATGATGGGATGACCGGCAAAGCCCAGTTCTTCTTCCATGGTGAAAATATGAGTTCGCCATCTGTGCTGCCCTTCCAGCTTCTGCAGGAAGATACTCTCGAACTGGCGCATTTCGCGCGTCATTGCCTGCATCATGTAAGCAGACAAGGTTTGCTCCAGCACGAAGACACTGAGACCATTGCCTGCCAGTGTTTGCCTGGCAAAGACATCCACCATGGTAAATGGGAAAACTTGTTTTTTCATTTTTTGCTCCCTGGTCAGCCCTGGTTCAGAACCATCTCACCAGTATAGGCAAAAAATCTTTGACGCCAGGCAAATTCTCAGCGAGTTTTCTTTTGTTGACGTTGCCAGTGCCTGGCATATAAATGCAGACCCGTCATGGGCAACAGAAACCAGAACAAGCCATTGGCGAGCACACTGGCTCTGGTGAAACCAAAATGGTAGTGATAAGCAGTGTCATCGATATATACCGCCACATAGGGGAAGCCAGCAAACCAGCCATCACCCGCTATATTTGGATAAGGCAGCAGCATCCAGAAAGTGCCCAGCCACGATGCCAGACCCAACAACAGCCCGCCCAGCAAGCAGAGGTAAAAGTGTTTTTGCCAGTTCGCGGGGCGCTCGCCTGAAAACAACAGATACAGGTTGCCGCACAGGCTGTAAGTTCCTGCCAGCACCAGCAAACTGGCAGCCACAAAGATAGTGATTAACATGATCTGTCAAACCAGAAATGAGAAAGCAAATACTGACAAAAGCAGGGTATTAAACGTGCATCATACCATCAGGATTTCCGCGATTTCTTGCCACCGTTGTAAAACGGCGTTGTTTTTAAAGATTTAAGCTTGCCTGGCTTGATAACCTGCCGATGGCACACAGAGCGGTGTATCTGCAAGTCATGCACAAAATATAATCCCGCCTCAAGATCAGCGAGAATGCGGCATTCCCACCACACAGCATGTCTTCAGACTTGTTAAGCATTGCTACATTCAGCAGGCTGCTGCAGAAACCGGTGACAGCCTTCGCTGGCGGATTTATGATGAGTGCATTCAAGCAATGTCTGCTCCGGGAGGAATGATGCAATTGCCACCACATACAGCCATGCTGAGCGCCCTGCTTTTGTCTTTTTCACTGGCGGCACATGCTGCTGCAGACAATAATGAAGAAGACGATGACCTCAAGGCCGTCTATGGCGACAAACTGACCGTCAGTATTGCTACGGGTAGCCAAAAGTCGCTGCGGCTGGCACCCGCCGTTACCAGCGTTATCACTGCCGCCGATATTCGCGCTATGGGTGCGACTGATCTGGATCAGGTCATGGAAACCGTGGCAGGCGTGCATGCAGAAAAAATCGGTGCCAACAATTTTTCTGCCTATGTCGTGCGGGGCATCATCAATGAACTCAATTCGCAAATCCTGGTGTTGCAAAACGGCGTACCGATGACTGTGCTGCTGACAGGGAACAGATCGCGCCTGTGGGGCAGTTACCCCTTGCAGCATATCTCCCGCATAGAAATCATCCGGGGACCGGGCTCCGCCCTTTACGGTGCTGATGCCTATAGCGGTGTCATCAATATCATCACCAAAACCGCTTCAGAAATACAGGGCACGGAATTTGGTATTAACACCGGTTCATTTTCCAATCGCGATATCTGGATACAGCATGGCGGCAAACTGGGCGGCGTGGATGTCGCCGCTTATTTTCGGATAGGCAAAAGCGCAGGCAGTGCAGAAATCGTCACAGCCGATGCGCAAACCGGCCTGGACCGCGTATTTGGCACCCATGCCAGTCTGGCCCCCGGCCCCTTGAATAATGGTCATGATGCAGTTGATGCCCATCTTGACCTGAGTTATGAGAAATGGCGCTGGCGCAGCAATTTCATCCTGCGCGATAACATGGGCACGGGAACGGGGACTTCTTCGGCACTTGACCCTAGCGGCAAATTAAAAAGCCAGCGTCTCACGTCAGACTTGTCGTGGAGCGATCATCACATTGGTCAAGACTGGGGTCTGGGCTTCAATATGAGTTATTCGCAATACTTGCAACGCCTGCCCTCGCCCCTGATCTTGTATCCACCAGGAGTGACGTTCCCTACTGGTAATTTCCCTGACGGGATCATAGGTGCCCCCAATACCTCTGAGCGACAATTGCGTGTGTCTGCCTATGCCGTGTATTCAGGCTGGCGTGACCATCAGCTACGTGTCGGCGTCGGACATGATGACCTGAACATGTACGACACCTATGAATTCAAGAATTTTCTGATCACCCCTGCCGGGTTGCCGCAACCTGCGGGTCCGGTACAAACTTACACGGGTGCGCTGGCATTTTTGGAGCCGCACCGCCGCAAGATAGATTATGTATATGCTCAGGATGAATGGCAATTCGCGCCGGACTGGAATCTGACGGCAGGTATCCGGCACGATAATTTTTCTGATGTAGGCAGCACGACCAACCCACGTGTAGCGCTGGTGTGGGAAGCTGCGTATAACCTGACGGCCAAACTGCTGTATGGCCAGGCTTTCCGTGCGCCCTCTTTTAATGAGCTTTACAGCATCAATAATCCTGCACAACGCGGCAACTCGTCCATACAACCCGAGAGCATCAAGACCCTGGAAGCTGCCCTGATATGGCAGGCACGCAATGATCTGCAGGCAAAACTCAATATCTTCCAGTTCAGGATGAAAAACCTGATACGTACCGTGCCCAATGCAATCAAGGGCACGGGCAGCTCCTACGCGAATACCAATAGCCAGGAGGGGCATGGCGTGGAAACAGAGTTGAACTGGCAAGCCAGCCGCCAGTTGCGGGTTAGCGGCAACTACAGCTATCAAATCAATACCGACCAGGTCACCAATCAGGACGCAGGTTATGCACCACATCACCATATCTTTGCCCGCGCCGACTGGCAATTTGCGCAAGACTGGTTATTGAGTCCGCAATTCAACTGGGTGGCAGGACGCAAGCGCACCTTGGGTGATCTGCGCCCACCAGTGGCAGATTACAAATTGATTGATCTCAGCCTGCGTACCAATGCCGGGGCCTGGGAAATATCTGGCAGCATCCGCAATCTGATGAATGTTGATGCACGAGAACCCAGTTTTGCTCCGGGCAGCATCATCAATGACATACCGCTGCCAAAACGTAATTTCTTCCTGCAAGTCATGTATAAAATGTGATTACCAAATTCCGCATGCAGCATTAGCAGATGATGGGGTTCTCTGCTTTTCATCTGCATGAAATAGCAGCGACGTGCAGGCTTTGGGTAAAATAACGCCTGATCCAGTACCAGACGACTATCCAAACCACCTTGCATACTCCTATTAAATACCAGGTTTTCCCCTCTCACCCCAAGCTGTCTCCATTAATCATGCATATCATGATAGTGGAACTGGATGCCTGCGAAGTATTTTTGCCAGCTACCTTGTGTCCCTCCATCATGCTGTTCGCCCGTGGCGGCGCAACCGTCATCGGGGCAGATCAAAGCGAATTCGTTGCTGAACGCTTTTTCTTGCGTGGTCCCTTCATGGAGCCCGCACATGTGCGCTACGCTCCTGGAACCATGAGCTTGTCGGTATGTTTCCGTCCTGGCATGCTGCAACAAGCCATGGGCATCAACGTTGCAAGTATTGCGGGTAGTGCCCTGCCTTTTCAGGATCTGGTATGCCCCGAGCGCACTCAGAACTTCCTGCAAGGGCTGGACAAAGTAGAAGATGGCAGAGCCATCGTGGATTTATTTCAACAGTTTTTGCTCAATGTACTTGATCACAAACCCAGGAGCAGCATAGGCGCGGCATTTCTGGCGGCACACAAGAAGATATTTTTCCCGCTGTTGGAGTTATCCGAATATTTTGGCATAGGGCAAAGACAGCTGGAACGCCGGGTACGCGAGAATTTTGGTGTCACTCTGCGTGATGTCAGGCGCATAGTCAGGTTTGGTTTTTCCCTGCCCCACATCATCAAGCCAGATGTCGGCTGGGGAGACCTGACCCAGATTGCCCAGGATACCGGTTACTACGATCAGGCTCACATGCACAGGGAATATGTGGAGCTGGCAGGCATTCCACCTGCGCAGCTCAGGCAAAAAATCAGCGCCCGCGATCCGGCATACTGGATTTATCTGATGCCGGATGAAGATTTCAATAAACTTTTTTTATTGATCGATTGACGGGTCGGTACAAATTTGACGCATTGATACAATGACGTGAAAGGCTAATTATTTAAACTGTTTTTCATGACCAACATGGGAAACACGATAAATATGAGCCAGCAAGAAAACAGCCCAAAGAATCAACGAAAGTCTCTGCAAGTACGTCAATTGAAAGTTGATTTATCCCAGGGCTTCTCACGTCACTGGCTGGGAGGCGATGCCTTCCGTACCCATTTATTCAATGCCCAGTCCTACAGTTTCCCGCTTGGCGAACAATATTTCATCGACAGCGTCAAGGCGGCTCTGCCCCTGCTCAAGGATGAGCAATTAAAAGAAGACATCAGGGGATTTATCGGCCAGGAAGCCAGTCACCGTCATATCCACAAGCAATATAATCAGCAACTGGATGCACAGGGCCTGAGTTATCTCCTGGAAGGCTATGTGGCCTGGCGCATACGCACGGCAGCCATGCTCAGCGTCAGGAGCAATCTCGCCATCACCATGGCCTACGAACATTTCACTGCCATTTTCGCTGATGGCACTTTGAGCGAACCTTGCTGGATAGGTGATGCAGAGGAGCCGCTGAAGACTTTATGGACCTGGCATTCGGTAGAAGAGACCGAACACAAATCCGTGGCATTTGATACCTATCATGCAATAGGTGGTGGCTATTTCCGGCGCATCACCTGGTTCCTGTATGTGAGCATGTTGTTCAGTGTTGATACTGCTGTGCAGACCATGCATTGTCTGTACAAGGATGGCCAGTTATTCAAGCCAAAGACCTGGTGGCAGGCACTCAAATATTGTCTGCGCCCGCGTGGCTTGCTATGGTTTTCGTTGCCACATTACCTGGCTTATTTCAAGCCTGGCTTCTGTCCCTGGGAACGTGAGAATCTGCATCTGGCTGAGCAATGGCTGGAAGAACAGAGCAACACTTATCGCGAGATAAGCAAGCCCGCACAAACCTGAAAAGCATGCATACAAATAAAAAGCTCGCTGAATATATATTCAGCGAGCTTTTTACCTCAGGATTAAATCCAGATGAATAGCTTAGTGCTGCAACAAGGCATTCACTTCGGCCAGATCATCTTCCTTCAAAGTGCCTGCGGCTGATTTCAAACGCAGGCCATTCAGGATAGTGTCGTAACGTGCTTTCGCCAGAGTCTGACGTGTGGTGTATAACTGCTGCTGTGCATTCAATACGTCGATGTTGATACGCACACCAACCTGATAACCAAGCTTGTTGGAATCCAGTGCTGACTGGCTGGAAATTTCTGCCGCTTCATAAGCCTTGACCTGCGCCAGACCAGAAGTTACGCCGACAAAAGCCTGCCTTGCCCCCTGCGCTGCTGAGCGACGGGTAGTTTCAAAATCATTGCGCGCTTTTTCTTGCAGGGCAACCGCTTCTTTGACACGGCTATCAACAGAAAAACCTGCGAAGATAGGGATATTCCATTGCACACCGATCTGGGTAGTCTTGTTAACACCAGTCGGATTAGGATTAGTGGCGCCGGCATTGGATGTACGGCCAGTACTGGCGACCAGATCGACGGTAGGATAATGACCGGCACGGTTTCTTTCAACTTCGCGCTTGGCAACTTCAATCGCCACTTGTGAAGCCACGACATTGAAATTTTGCTGTTCAGCAGAAGTCACCCATTGATCAATCACTGCCGGTTGTGGTTCATTGAGTTTAACGCCTGTTCTCAATTGCGCCAGCTCACCAGCTTCTTTGGCGATGATTTGTTGCAAGGCAGCGCGCTTGACTTGCAAATCACTTTGGCCTGCATATTCTTGCGCAGTCACCAGATCGTAACGGGCTTGCGCTTCGTGCGTATCGGTAATGGTCGATGTGCCAACTTCAAAATTGCGTTTGGCAGAAGCCAGTTGTTCAGAGATGGCGCTTTTTTGAGCGCGCAGGGTCTCGAGGGTATCTTGCGCGGCCAGTACATCAAAATAGGCTTGGGCTACGCGAATAATCAGATCCTGCTTGGACTGTTCGAACAAAGCCTGGTTGATGACCAAAGACAATTTGCTTTGTTCATAGGCTTGCCAGTTGCCCCAGTTGAACAGAGGTTGCGACAATCCCAGTGTCCAGGTATTGGTCACGCCGGTGAATGAACGACTGCCGCTGACTACGTCATTTTCTGCTTCAGTGCGTGCTTTACCGTCACTGCCTTTCAGAGCGATACCGGGTAACAGACCTGCGCGGCCTTGCACAGGTTTTTCCTGTGCCGCAGTCAGGCTGGCACGGGCACTTGCATACTGCGCATCATTTGCCAGAGCATCCTTGTAAATTTGCAGCAAATCAGTTGCATTTGCATTCAAGGTCAGGAAAGCTGAGGCCAGCAGTGTGGCAAGAATAGGATTACGCATGTAAGGCTCCGAAAAAAAGTAAATTAATAAGTGGGCATACCCGTATCGACTTGTTGTGCCCATGCATGCACACCACCAGTCAGATTAATTGTTTGGGTGAAACCCTGACGCTCTAAAAAATTTGCTACCTGCATACTGCGCCCGCCGTGATGGCAGATGCAGACAATCACATCGTCCGGTTCCAGCTCTTGAAAACGGGCTGGCACTGTCTGCATGGGCATCAGTTGCACACCGGGGATATGACAAGTCTCATGCTCCCAAGGTTCCCGTACATCGAGTAAAACCGGGGCTTTTCTACTACTATCGTTTAACCATTGAGCCAGCTCTGTTGCAGTAATGTTTTGCATGCCATGTCTCCTGTTTTCTTTTCAGGATTACAGGCTGAAATGCGAAACTGGTTTGGCACCTGCAGCAGGCTCTACCACCGTTTCAAACAAGCTTTTCTTGCTCACTGCAGTTGCTGAAGTACGCGTGAATAATTGCGCTGTCAATGCTGGCAGTTGCCCTATGAAAGCCAGCAAACGGCCACCCACATTCAATTGCTGTTGCAGATGTTCAGGCAGTTCTTCCAGACCGCCGGCGATGACGATAGCATCGTAACCACCCGTATTTTTATCGCTGAAAGCATCAGCCAGAACCACATCAACATTGCTGACATGATTGCGGTGCAAATTACTGGTCGCCAGTGCATGCAAGACTTTGGATGATTCCAGCACAGTCACGTGACGAGCAGAGTAAGCCAGTAATGCGGCCAGATAACCTGTACCCGCGCCGACCAGCAAAACGTTTTCCTGCTTCTTCAACACCAGCTCTTGCAAAATGCGAGCTTCCAGCTTTGGCGTCATGGCCTTGCTGCCGTCCGGCAAAGGCAACTCGGTATCAAAAAACGCCAGGCTTTTTTGTTCTGCCGGGAAATACTCTTCGCGTTTAACCACAATCAGCATATCAAGTACTTCCTGGCTCAACACATCCCAAGGGCGGATTTGTTGTTCTATCATGTTGAAGCGTGCTTTTTCGATATTCATTTCTATACTCGATTGCAAAATTGATGGAAACGGCATTTTATCAAAGCACTTGGGCAGTTTGACGATTACCGCGCCATTTTTGCGTAATCCACAGCCCCAAATCATCCAGATAGGTATAAATCACCGGTACAACCACCAAAGTCAGTAATGACGAAGTGACAATCCCGCCTATCACAGCCTGTCCCATCGGCGCACGCTGCTCAGACCCTTCAGACAGGGCAAATGCCAGTGGCACCATGCCAAATACCATCGCCAGCGTCGTCATCAGGATGGGGCGCAGACGTACGTGGGCCGCTTCCAGCAAGGCTTCCATGCGGTTCATGCCATCTTTTCTTGCCTGATTAGCAAAATCTACCAGCAAAATCGCATTTTTGGTAACTAATCCCATCAACATGATGAAACCGATGATGGAAAACATGTTCAACGTAGAGCGGAAGAACATCAAAGCCAGGAAAACACCGATCAAAGTCATGGGCAAAGCCGACATGATGGCAATCGGCTGCAAGAAACTGGCAAATTGTGATGCCAGGATCATGTAGATGAAAATCACCGCCAAAGCCAGCGCTGACAA
Source organism: Undibacterium sp. TC9W (assembly GCF_049339865.1). NCBI lineage: Bacteria > Pseudomonadati > Pseudomonadota > Betaproteobacteria > Burkholderiales > Oxalobacteraceae > Undibacterium > Undibacterium sp. TC9W. The sequence goes on from NZ_JBMPPJ010000018.1 coordinate 26,132, forward strand.
GGCATAGCCGAAGGATTCAGTCATGTTCTTGGTGGCACCGCCCATCTTGTAGCGGTAACCGGGTTGCCATTGCATGCCATCCAGCACTTTTTTGACTTCAGCACTGACTTCACCTGCAGAACGGCCCACCACATTGGCAGACAACTCCACTTCGCGGTTCAGGTCACGGCGGTTGATCTGGTTGGCGCCTGTTGATGGCTTAATGTCTGCCACCTGGCGCAAGGGCACCATTTTTGGTGAGCCGTCTGCATTGGTCTGTGTGCTGCTGAGCATCAGACGTGACAGGTCTTCGGCATTATTCCTGTCATTCGGTGACAGGCGCACGGTGACATCATAGTTTTCATCATCCGGCGCACGCCAGGTCGTGGCAATTTCACCTGCCAGCAAAGGCCGCAAGGCACCACCTATCTGGGCCACACCTACACCCAGATCTGCTGCAATATCACGGCGCGGTTGCACCGAGATAGTTGGCTTTTGCGCCTTCAGGCTGGAATCCAGATCGACCAGGCCAGGTATTGCACGCAGTTTGTCCTGTACCTGCTCCGACAATTTCGCCAGTTCAACCAGATCACTGCCTTGCAGACTGAAACGCAGATTCTTGTTATCACCACCTACACCGTCCAGCGCACCGATATGCGTGACCGTGATACCAGCAATCTGGCTTAAACGGGTGCGTAGCGGCACTGACATCTGGCTGGTAGTTCTGGCCCTGTCCTTGCGAGGAACAAGACGTATAAAGGTGGTCACATAATTCTTGCCCTGTGCCGAACCAGTATTCACCGTGCTATAGGTATCCAGCACTTCAGGGAACTCCTTCACGACGGCCTCTACCTGATGCACCTTGGTCTCGGTCAGCTCCAGCGATGAGCCCACAGGTGTGTAGTAGTTGACACCTGTTTCGGAATAATCAGCCTGCGGTACAAATTCTGAACCTATCAAGCCTGTACCCGGAATTGCCAGACCGAGGAAAAAAGTTAGTGCGGCGATCAGCAAAGTCTTGATGCGGTGCTTGAGCGACCAGCGCAACATCACTTGATAACCGCGCGAAAACCATTGCACGCCACGTTCAAACTGTTCCAGCACACGGCCTATGCTATTCGCATACCAGCCCTTGCGAATGGATTTGCCGTTTTCATCTACCGTAGGATGACCATGTGCATCCGGGTCTGGCCAGATCGATGACAGCATCGGGTCCAGCGTGAAAGACACAAACATGGAAATCAAAACAGCGGCAGTAACGGTAATGCCAAACTGGTGGAAGAAGCGACCGATAATGCCCCCCATGAAACCGACTGGCAAGAATACGGCCACGATGGAAAAAGTCGTCGCCAAAACCGCCAGGCCTATCTCTGCCGTACCTTCCAGCGCTGCCGTGTGGTGATCCTTGAACTTGCCATTGACCTTCATGCCAGCATGCCGCACGATGTTTTCACGCACCACAATCGCATCATCAATCAGCAAACCCACGCACAGCGACAAGGCCATCAGAGTAATCATATTGATGGTGAAGCCAAACATGTCCATGAACAGGAAGGTGCCTATCAAGGCCACTGGCAAGGTCAGGCCCGTAATGACAGTAGAGCGCCATGAATTGAGGAACAGGAAAACAATCAAAATGGTCAGTGCAGCACCTTCTATCAGGGTGCGGCGTACATTCTCTACACCCACACGTATCTGGCGCGAACCATCCTTGATGACTTGTACTTTGACACCCGGATATTGCGCCTGCAATTGCGGTTCCAGCGCCTTCAAGGCAGCAGTCAGGCCATCGGCGACCTCTATGGTGTTTTGTCCCTGTGCCTTCAAAATATCCAATGCCACCGTGCGCTGGCCGTTATACAGGGCCAAACTCTCTTGCTCTTCCTGACCATCCACCACACTGGCGACTTGCGACAGCATGACTGGCTGGCCACCACGGCGGGCCACGATGATGCGGGCAAAGTCTTGCGGGTTCTTGATGCGCCCCTGTATCTGCACGACTTTTTCATTATCGAGTGCACGGATGGCACCGGTAGGTAATTCCTGGTTTTCATTGCGCAGGGCATTGATGACCTGATCGACACCCAGACCCAGCGATTCCATTTCACCCGGTTTCAGGTAAATCTTGATCTCACGCTTGACGCCGCCGACCAGGGTTACCGAGCCAACACCGCGTACGTTTTCCAGACGCTTTTTCACCAGTTGATCACCGATGGTGGTCAGTTCACGGAAATCACGTTTCTTGATCTTGTCGTCATTCGTCACCGAGACCGAGAAGATAGGTTTATCAGAAGGATCGTAACGCGTCACCCTTGGCTCTTTGACTTCCTTGCGAAAGCCAGCCTTGATGAGTGCGACTTTTTCACGCACATCCTGCGCTGCCTGTGCGGGATCAACGGTCAGGTCAAATTCAAGGATGACGACAGAGGTGCCTTCATAAGAACGCGAAGTCAGCGCACTGATACCGTTGATGGTATTGACGGTTTCTTCAACCTTGCGGGTGATGTCCGACTCTATGGTCTCAGGCGCGGCCCCCGGATAATCAGTCTGGATCACCACCACCGGGAAAGTAATATCGGGAAACTGATCTACCCGCAAACGCTTGTAAGAGAACAAACCCAGCACAACAAAAGCCACCATCATCATGGTCGCCAGCACTGGATTGCCTATGCTGATACGTGTGAACCACATGATTACACCTTGCCTATCGTGGTAATCAGTTTCACAGCCACGCCCGCACGCAAACGACCCAGGTTTGCCTTGACTATCCTGGCTTGCGGTGCCAGGCCGGACAGCACCTCAACCACGGGCTTGCCCTGGCTTTCACCACGCAGGCCCAGCTTGACCTGCTTTTGTTGCAGGATATTATTTTCTATCGCATAGACGAAAGCCTGTTCGCCTTCATATTGTATGGCCGTGTCAGGCACGGTCAGCACTTCAGTTTTTTTATCAACTACCAATTGCGCTTCGCCAAACATACCTGCGCGCAAAATGGTGTCGGGATTGGCGACCTGCACATAGGCCATGATGGAACGTGAGCCTGCTGTCGTGGCAGGGTTGATACGCACTACCTTGCCATCGACAGCGGTTTGCACACCTTCTATTTTGAGTTGCACGGCCTGACCAATTTTGATGCTGGCAATATCCTGGGTTGGTACCGGTGCTTCCATTTCCAGCATGCGTAAATCAACGACATCAAGCAAGCGGTTATCCGGCGAAATCTTTTCACCGGGTTGCACCATACGGTTGCTGATCATGCCTGAGATAGGTGCGCGTATGACAGTATCCGCCAGCGCTTTTTGCGCCACATTCAATGCAGCTTTGGCGCTATCGACATTGGCGACGGCAATGGCATATTGGCTGTTGGTATTGTCGTAGGCATTTTTGGAAATGAAACTTTTCTCCAGCAAGGCCTTGTTATTGTCGCGTGCGAGGCGGGCAATTTCAAGCTGCCCTTGCGCAGCGGCCAAAGCCCCTTTGGCCTGCTCTTGCCGCGCCAGGTAATCACTGCTGTCCATCTTGATCAGGACTTGGCCAGCCTGCACGGCCTCGCCTTCGCGCACCAGCACTTCGGTAATATCACCAGCTACTTTGGCCTTGACCGCAGCCTGGTTGATGGCGCGCAGAGCGCCAGACAAAGCCAGCAATTTTCTGACTTCGGCATTACCCACTTCGACGATGTCGGCGGGCAAGAATTCCAGTGTTGAAGGAGCCGCCTGCCCAGCCAATGCTGCAGCACCTGCCGAAGCCTGGACAACATTACCCTGAGATTTTTTCTTCATTACCATCATTCCTGCAGCCAGTAACAGCACTACAGCAATGATCCAGAAAATCTTGCGCTTTAACATGATTGTTTTCCAAAAGTAATTGTTTCAGGGACCTGGGGCTAAGACGGTCAATCAACTGTCCAGGTCGTAAGAAACCCTGACTTTAGAGCCTGACATAGTGTGAGGGTCAAGCAGCGCATACTCTCCAGTAAGAAAAAATCTATTTTTTCAACAAACTACACAAAGCCATTTCTATATAGTGTTCTATATAAGTATCAAGCTGCTCAGGATCTACTTTGCAGACGCCCTGAGAATGTTTCCATATCATCATCATGATCATGGGAGCAATCAAAAGACGGGAATCAATTTCCAGATTCACGTCCCGTATATCCCCGCGAGCCATGCCGCGCTTTAACATCTTGGCGACCATGCTTTCGCCACGGTCTATGACCTCTTCCTGGTAAAACCGGGCAAGCTCAGGGAAATTCCCTGCTTCTGCCATCATCAGTTTCGGCAAGCCAGATAATTTGTTATTCCCCACGCTGCCCCACCAGGTTGCCATGATCAGGCGGAACAACTCTTCACTACTGCCTTCAAACTGATCAATTACACCTTCTGCTTCACCGATCAGAGGAACTATGCTCTCCCTGACCACGGCCTTGAACAACTCTTCCTTACTGGAAAAATACAGGTACAAAGTGCCCTTGGAGACGCCGGCAGCGCGCGCCACATCGTCCAGACGTGTTGCAGCGAAACCGCGCTCTACGAATAAATCGAGGGCAGCAGCGAGTAATTCTTGCGGGCGGGCATCCTTGCGGCGCTCCCACTTGGGCTTAAAAGGGCATAGCATAATATTAACAACTCAAATTAACTTACTTTTGAGTCAGTAATATAGTCCGCCCCCCGTTCAGCGTCAAGATAAACACTTGTCAGGTCCAAATAAAGTCTTGAACGAAACAATAAATTCTTAAATATCAAGCAACAGTCAAACAATAAGGTCTTGAATAAAGCTTTGAGAAATCACAAGTCCAAAGTTGAAAGCATTCAGAGATGCATATTAAGCAACCACAATAAACAACAATAATAAGCAACAATAATTAGAAGCCATTACACATGTAAAGCAAATGAGCAGGCTTTGAAATTTTGCTTTAACTCAATTCCCTTTTGATCTATAGCTACTTTGCCAAGCTGCTTCGATTATTGCAATCGCCATGCGACAGGATGCAAAATTGAGTAGATCAAACATAAGAATGTTGGAACAGGCTGCAGATATATAACAGCCGCCCCTTAGAAAATACAAACAAAGTCCGTCAATTTGCGAGTCAACGATGCAGTCAGCAATTAGCCAGAATTATGTTCGCTACCGAACATACGACTTGATGAAGCCCGCATATCCTTGCAAAAAAAACAAACACATCGACTGGTTAGCTTAACCACGCGACGTGTTACCTACCCGCATCTTGACAGTTAAAGTACTTATGCCCGCCCACCTCAAAAAAATAATATTACCTTTATTCATCATTTCGCCTGCGTTATTTAACCAGGCACAGGCTAACGAGATGGAACAGCAAATGTTGCGTTGTTCCGTACTCGGCGATGCGAGTGTCCGCCTTAGTTGCTTTGATGCTCTCGCCAAGGCAGCTACCCCAGTGGAGGCTGACAAACCAATTGCCAAGGCAGAAGCGCTGCAAGATTTGAAAGAGACCGTGGCACCTGAAAAGCCACCAGAAGCAGCACCCGAAATGTCGCGCATGGTGCAACGCTGGGAACTCGATGAAGCATCCAAGCGCGGCAAATTCGTGTTTCGGCCTCATCATGATAATTATCTGCTGGTGGGAAATTACAGCAATGCCTCGAATGATGAACCGTTCAAGAAATTCACCCCTGCAGGCGTGAAATCCAAGCATGTTGAATTGACTTATCAACTGAGCATGAAAATGAAACTGGCTGAAGAAGTGGGTAACTCGCCTGTTGATCTGTGGGTGGCCTACACCCAGCAAAGTTTTTGGCAGGCGTATAACCGCAGTGCATCCAGCCCTTTCCGCGAGACCAATTACCAGCCAGAAGTCATGGCAATGATCCCCATCAATAAAAGCCTCGGTGATTTCAATATCCGCTACCTTAATTTTGGCATGGTACATCAGTCGAATGGTCAGACCTCGACTTTATCGCGCAGTTGGAACCGCGTCTATGCCGAGCTGGGAGTTGAGCACGGCAATTTCTCATTCAGCACAAGACTCTGGCGTCGTCTTGATAACGCCAGGTCAGATAACGACAATATCGATATCGTTGATTACATGGGGCATGGCGACATACATGCCACCTATCGCGAAAAAGGCGGGCGCGAATTTTCGCTGACCGCACGCCGCAATTTCAATACCGGCCATGGTGCATTGCAAGCCAGCCTAGCCATGCCTATTACGACCAATCTAAAGGCTTATTTGCAAATGTTCTCGGGATATGGCCAGAGCCTGATTGATTATAATCATTCGCAAAAATCAATTGGTGCGGGATTCATGGTTGATTTCTGATTGTTTTGATTGCAGTCTGTTGTCCCTGCAAGGCTGTGCATTATTTACGGCCAGGCAGGCACGCTGACTTATCTTTTACCTGTTTTACAGGCGCAAAGATATGTCCAGCCTCCCTCCTTAACGCATCCGTCTGGTAGTTTCCCTGGCGATCAGTTCCAGACCAGGCAAAGTCGTATCGACTTCATTACCCGCAATCAGACCCAGCAGAGTCTTGGTCGCGAGCAAACCCATGTCATACAACGGCTGGTGGATGGTAGTCAGCGGTGGCGTTGTATACAGTGAACTGGGTAAGTCATCGAAACCTATCAGGGAGATGTCTTCCGGCACGCGTATTCCCTTGCGGTACAGGCCGAGCCTGACACCATAAGCAGAAAGATCGTTGGCCGCAAACACCGCGCTGAATTGTTGCTGGGTTTCCAGCAAACGGTTAATCGCCAGCAAGCCACTTGCCTCATGGAAGTTACCCTCAGCCACCAGGTTCTTTTCAAAGGGAATATTGGCTTCACTCAGAGCATTTTGATAGCCCTCTTGCCGCTCTGCAGCATCTGTATTATTTGCCGGCCCAGTAACAAAAGCGATGCGCCGGTGACCCAGCTCGATCAAATGCCGGGTTGCCAGATAAGCGCCATGGACATTGTCGAGCTTGAAACCAACCGCAGTCTTGCTATTGAGGCTGCGGCCAGTCGCGACGATGGGTTTATCCAGGGCAAATTCCAACACTTTTTTGTCAGCGATACGGCCAGACAGCAGGATGATGCCATCCACTTTACGGGCCAGCAAAAGCTTGATGCGGGCAGCCTCTTCGTCTGCATTCCAGTGTCCGCTAACAATCACCGATGCATAGCCGGTACCCTTCAAGCCATCATCGACCCCATGCAGGGTTTCATCAAAGAAGGGGCTGGAAATATCCTGCACGACTATGCCTATGGTCATGGACCGACCACTTTTCAGTCCCTGCGCCAACTGATTGGGCTCAAACTTCATTTCTGCAATAGCAGTTTCTACTGCCTTGCGCTTGACATCAGAGACCTTGGCCGTACCATTCAGGATGCGCGACACCGTGCTGGGCGACACACCCGCCTCACGCGCAACATCCAACAAGGTGACTGGCTCATTTTTACTTTTTGTTCTCTCGACCACGCAATGCCTTCCCAAGCAGGGTAATTATTTATTTTAGTATTGATAACTTGCATTCACAATTCAGTGAAAAGCTTTTCACAATTAGCATAACATGGATTTTCGCGCGTGCGCAGTGGCTCTGCCTTCTATCCAGTGTCTCTGTACTCAAACAAACACAACCGCGACATTCGCGAGATTATTGCGCCCACTTCGTTGATCGCTTTTAAACATGCCTTGCCAGCACTGAAGGGAGCGGAGACGCCGCCCTGCACAAGTGCTCAACCAGTTTTCTATGGTCTGGCAAATCAGCCAGGGCGCGTTGCGCCATCTGGGCGATCATCTGGAATTCCTGAGTAGCTTCCTGTTCTTGCGGATACACGAATTTGTTATTCGCCATATCGGTCTGAAATTCCATCCCATACAAAACAAACTGCCAGCTTGATGGTGGATACATTTCCAGGTCCGCAATAAAGTCCATGCGGTGCGGCGGACGGCAGCTCCACATCTTCAGTTTTTCCTGCAGACTCTCAGGGATGGAGGCAGCATCCCTGTTGTCACGCCAGAATGCAGTATCGCTTCTTTGGCTCAGGCTGAAATGCATTTTGACGAAATCAACGACGCGTTCATAACGCGCTTTCATATGCTGATTGAATTGGGTCGCCACCGCATCAAACTCGCCATTGAATGGAAACAGATAGGTCAGCAAATAGGCTGCCGTTTCTATCAGGCCTATGCCTGATGATTCCAGCGGCTCGATAAAACCACCCGACAAGCCTATGGCCACACAGTTTTTTATCCACTGCGTTTCACGGTAACCGACATTGAGCTTCAATAACCTGGGCGTCATGCCGTCAGCCGCCGGGCCTATGTGTTGACGCAAAACTTGCTCTGCCCTGGCCTCGTCCGTATGACGACTGGAAAACACATAACCTATGCCGCGCCTTTGCTGCAATCCTATGTCCCATATCCAGCCTGCTTCCTGCGCACTGGAGATGGTATATGAAGGGATAGGCGCATCTGGCTTTGCATAAGGCACTTGCAATGCCAGGGCCCTATCTACAAACAACACATCACTCAAAGACTTGAATGGCGACCCCAGGGTCTTGCCTATCAGACCTGCGCTGAAGCCTGTGCAGTCTATAAACAAATCTGCCGCCAGCACCTGGCCATCTTGCGTATGCACGGCTGCAATCGCGCCTTGTTCGTCCAGTTGCACATGCTCTACTGTTCCCAGTATCCGGTTCACCCCTAGTGATTGCCCGTGCTCAGACAATAATGCAGCAAGACGGCCGGCATCAAAATGATAGGCATAATTCATAGGCCCGAGAAAGTCTTTGTCGGCAAATCTCTTGGGCCCTCGCGAAGCATCTGCTATGCATTTCTGCATGGTCACTGCATCAGCGAAAGCTGGTTGCTGACCATCGCGCGCGGCCAGCCCCTTCAACCAGTAAGGTAATAATTCTGGCCCACGCTGGCTGGGGTGACTGAAGGGATGGAAATAATGATCGGTACCGGAGCTCCCAGCCGGTCTGACCCAGTGATCAAAGCGTATGCCCTGCTTGAATGTGGCATGACATTCCTTGATGAAGCGCGCCTCATCTATACCTATTGCCGCCAGCGTACCGCGTATCGAAGGAAAGCTGCCCTCACCAACACCAATAATGCCTATGTCTTTTGACTCCACCAGACGTATCTGTATGCCCTCTACCTCTTTGGAAGATGACAGGTGTTTGGCCATGAAACATGCAGTCAGCCAGCCGGCTGTTCCACCTCCTACGATCAATACATTTTTTACGGTTTTCATTTGAGCAACTCCTCAGGTTGAGCGAAGGTCCAGAGTAAATAGCATGGTGTGCGAAGTGTTTCGACAGCAATTTCCGATGCGCCGTCGTCAAGTAATAACGATGGCAGTGGCAGGCAAAACGCAATGAAAACAGCTGTTTAGCCGACAATAATGTCCTGTCGATTGCCAACAAATCCGGGGGCCGGGCATTAAACTGCGCTGTGGTTTTCACCTCAATCCGGCTCATATTACAACATTTTGAAAACGTTATCATTTTATGTTTGACACAGAATTCAAGTTTTATGTATTATGAAAACGGTTTCAAAAGAAAATCAAAGAAACACCAATAAGAAAACGTTTTCAAAAACGTCATGGTTTAATCAGAGCAAAAAAACCAATCCAACCTGTAACAGGAGACATATGAAAATCCGCAATCTTGCGACTCGTAAAGTCGCGACCACACCTATACAACTGGCGATCATTACCTTGATCACCAGCATGGGTGCTGCCCACGCGCAAACACAAGCGCCTGCCCCAGCACCAACAAGCGCCAGCCAAGCCAAGGCAAATAGCGAAAGCACGACCATTTCTGAAGTGATCGTCACAGGCACCAAGCGTGCCACGTCACTGCAAAAAACCCCGATTGCCATCACCGCCATCAATGCCGCAGCACTGGAAGATGCCCATGTGCAAAACGTGCAGGACGTGGTCAATCTGGTGCCAGGCTTCCAGGCTACCGGCCAGGGTGATCATGGCGTCATCACCATGACCATGCGTGGTATCGGTAACGACAGTGCCAAAACTGAATACGCCGATCCTGAAGTTGCCCTGTTTATCGACGGTATCTATGCCCCCCGCCCCGAAGGCGCAACATCTCTGCTGTTTGACCTGGAAGGCATAGAAGTATTGCGCGGCCCGCAAGGTACTTTGTGGGGACGTAATGCCACAGTTGGCGCAGTCAATATGCAAACCGCCAAACCAAAAATCGGTGAAAGTTCTGGCTCAGTAGAAGGCGGCCTGGGCAGCTACAAGCGCTTTGGCACCCGTGGTGCATTCAATATCCCGGTCAGTAATGAAATGGCTTTGCGTTTTGCCTATGCACATGAAAAACATGATGGTTATGTCGATTATCAGGCACCCACCATGCTATCCATCGATAGTCAGAAAGCTGCGTTTGCCACGTACCTCAAAAACGGTGGCACGGTAGTTCCCTTCCAGCCTATCAACTACGCCTTGTTTGTGCAGGATGGTCCCAAATATGGTGCCCAAGACCAGACTGCTGCCCGTATCAGCATGTTGTGGAAACCTAACGCTGCCACCAAGATCGATCTGTCTTATGAGAAATTCATAGACCGTGGCACGCCATCCATGAACCTGTTGCAAACACCGCGCGCCGGACAAAGCCACTGGTCAGCCCTGATCGATACAGCCCCCTTTACAGAGCGTGATAGCGATGCCATCCGTGGCCGCATAGAATACGCAGTAGCCAAGGACATGCAACTGACTTACATAGGTGGCTATTCCAAGTTCAGTGGTTCGTCCCGCTTTGACCAGGATGGCGGTGCCAATGCGCCAACCAGCTTCACCTCTGGTGGCAGCATGCAGGCAAACAATACTGTCTCGTCCAACTATAAAAACTTCAGCCATGAAGTGGAGCTGCAATCCACAGGTACGCGTGATGTGGACTGGCAACTGGGTTTGTATTATGGTTCTGAAACCAATGACATTCGTTTCGATATCCCTATCCTGAATGGTACTTACCAGGGTACGGTAGGCTGGCAAGGTTCTTTCATTCAGCCTAAAGAAACAGTCGAAACAGCAGCAGCCTTTGGCCAGGCAACCTGGAATGCCAGCAATGACACGCATATCACTGGTGGTCTGCGCTATACTCAGGACAAACGCACCAATGTTGGCGGGCGTGGCTACGGTTTTTCAGGCAAACCCGAACTCAGCCAGTCGGCGATCACACCAAATGTCAATCCTGCCTCTGCCGATTCAAATTTTGCCCCCTACTCTTTCAACGATGGCAGCTACAGCGGCAACAAGGTCACTGGCCTGCTGCGCATCTCGCATGACATAGACAAAGACAATATGGTGTACGGCAGCATCTCCACCGGCTACAAATCTGGTGGCTTGCAGGATGGCGGCAAAACCTATGGTCCTGAAACCCTGACCAACTTCGAACTCGGTTCCAAGAGCACGTTGATGGGTGGTGCAGTCAGATGGAATAATGCCCTGTACTACGGCAAGTTCAAGGACTTCCAGTTCAGCGCACCAGTGACGGCCCCAGATGGCACCCGTGGCTTGCAAACATCGAATGCTGACGGTGCCAAAGTGTATGGTTTTGAATCCGAGCTGGCAGCAAAACTGAGCAAGGATGACAAGCTGCAGGTCACTATTGCCATCGCCAAGGCAACTTTGGGAAGTTTGATAGGCGGCTCGAATGACTATTCCCTGCCAGCCTGCAAAATCCCTGGCATCAGCAATTGCCTTGATGTATCGGGTAATACCATGCCACATACACCGAAGTTCTCCGCCCAGGTTTTGTATCAGCACACCTTCCACCTGAGTGAAGGCACACTGACACCACGCATCAGCCTGCATTACGAGACTGAAACCTGGCTCAGCGTTTTCAATTATGGTGATGGCGACAAGCAGGAAGCCTATTCCCGCGCCGATTTGGGCCTGCGCTATCAATCCACGGGCAAATCCAGCTGGTATGCAGACTTCTTTGTGCGCAATGTTGGTGACAACAAAGTCAAGACCAGTGCCATGAATGCCAATGGTCCATGGCAGGCGCAGTACTTGCCTCCGCGCACCTTTGGCGTCAATGTTGGTATTGATTTCTAAAAGTACATAGATTCAAACTGGTAATACATGCCCCCCGGTCCACGCAAGTGGCCCGGTTTTTTTTCTTTGTCTACCCCGAAAACATACGTTTTAGCATTGTTTAACACAAGTGCAAATCACAAACATTGCATTACGTAAATTCGTCATTAAAATGAATTTTGGCTCAGCAACATAAAGCTTCCCCCTTGCCATGTATTTTTTTACAACAGGAGATCAAGATGCGAAGAATATTTATTAAGTCCTTGCTTGCGCTTGTCGGTTTTTCCATGCTGGCAATGAGCCAGATATCTGCTGCTGCAGACAAGGGAAGTGCTGATGAAGCAATGGCCCTGGTAAAAAGAGCGGCTGCTTACCTCAAAGAAAATGGCAAGGACAAGGCCTATGCCGAGTTCAATAATCCCACCGGGCAATTTGTCGTCAAGGATTTATATGTTTTTGTGTATAACACCAATGGTGACGGCATCAACCGCGCCCATGGTGCGAATGCGAAGATGGTGGGCAAGAATTTACTGGAATTGAAAGATGCGGACGGCATGCCCATCGTCAAAAGTTTTCTCGATGTTGCCAACAGCAAAACCGGTCATGGCTGGGTCGATTACAAATGGCCTAATCCGACGACCAAGCAAATGGAGCCAAAATCAACTTATATCGAACGAGTGGGTGATGTCTTGATAGGTTGCGGGATTTATAAATAATACACAAGCAATGTAGCAGAACAGACTTGCAAAGGTGCAGTTTGCGCCTTTGCAAAATCTATATTGCGACAGGGATTCAATCCTGCCGGGAATACCTCGTCATGACTCAGGCTGCAGCAGGAGTTTCAACCAGCTGTTTCTGCAATTGTGCGCGGACAAAATCACGATACCAATATGCACTGTCTTTCAAGGTGCGCTGCTGCGTTGCGTAATCCAGATACACCAAGCCAAAGCGCTTCGCATAACCTGAATTCCACTCAAAATTATCCAGCAAACTCCAGTAAAAATAAGCTTGCACATCAACGCCAGCAGCTATCGCATCATGCATGGCCTGGAAATGTAATTGCAGGTATTTGATGCGCTGCTCATCATGCACTTTTCCATCTTCCAGTTTGTCAGCAACTGCCATGCCATTTTCAGTAATATAAATGGGTGGCAAGGCCGGATATTCGGCGCGCAGTTTCAACAATAAATCTGTCATGCCTGAAGGATAAACTTCCCAGCCCATGTCACTGAAACCGAGCTTGCCTTCAGGCTGTTTGGGTGGATTGTCGGTACTGATAAAAGCACGGAAATAATAATTCACACCAAGAAAATCCAGAGGCTGGCGAATGATATCCATGTCTTCTGCATGCACATGAAACTTGCTCATATCCATGCGGTCCAGCGCCTTTTGTGGATAAGTTCCTTTGAAGATCGGGTCCATGAACCATTGCACAGAACGTGCATATTCCCATTCTGCCTGGGCAATGTCCGCAGCTGAGTCGGTAGCTGGCATGGCTGGCCACTGATTCAGGACTATGCCCAGTTTGGCCGGACAATTGATGGCGCGCATGGCTTGCAGCGCCAAGCCATGCGACAGCAAAAGATGATGCGAAACCTGTATCGATAGTGCAGTATCAGCCACGCCGGGCGCAAACTGGGCATTGCCATAACCAAGATTGGCAGTACACCAGGGTTCATTATGAGTAGCAATGCTGGCAAGGCGGTGACCAAAGCGGCGCGCGATTTCTGCCGCATATTCGGCAAAGTGCAAGCAGGTATCACGATTGAGCCAACCGCCAAGGTCTTGCAAGCCCTGCGGCAAATCCCAGTGATACAAAGTCAGATGGGCAGCAATGCCTTGCTCTTCCAGCTTATCCAGCAAGCGGGAATAAAATTCAAAGCCTTTTTCATTCCAGTCACCATAACCCAGCGGTTGCACACGCGACCATGACACAGAAAAACGGTAAGCCTTGAGCCCCAAGCCAGCAATGATGCCTACATCCTCAGCATAGCGATGGTAATGGTCACAAGCGACATCACCGGTGCTGCCGTCAATGATAGTTCCAGGCGTATGGGTAAAGGTATCCCAGATGGAAGGGCCACGGCCATCAGTGGCTGCGGCCCCTTCTATCTGATAAGCACTGGTGGCAACGCCCCAGGTAAAAGCAGGGGAAAACTCGGGCATCGTTGATGGATTAGTCATGGTCTCTTTTTGGATAAATTTGCATGCTGCCCGTGGCAAACATGCATACTGTTCTTATAAGTTGTCATGCTTCATTGTTCAGGAATTGGCTACCAGCCCTCCTCTTGCAAACACCGGGCCTAAACCCAGGTGTCAATGCAGCATGCATTTATCTGAAACCGTTTTCAAATTATCGTAAAAAATGATTTTTTGATCATCAATCAAGGTAGAAACGAAAATCGCTGCTCACACCTCAAAACAATCAACATGAAGATTATTTGAACAAATTATTGAAAACGTTTTCACAAATGGGAATTTATCACCGGATATGTAGGCTGTCAACGCCAGACTTTCACAAACTGTATACATCCCTCTACAAAAATTGCGAACCAGCTTTAAAAATGCAGATTTTGTCATGCCGCATGCCGCATATCTCCAATGTCTGCACTGAAATCAATTTCACTCGTAACCCCCTGTTTCTCTGCTGAGAATACAACACGATTTCAATTCAAATACCTGAGTCACCATTGCCCGGCTGACGCTGTAAACAAGACGTTCTCCATAGGAATCAAGCTATCAATCCGGTAAGATTTTCTGTATCCATTTATATTTTTTTGCGAATGCAATGCTCCGTTTTAAAAATTCATGTTATTCTGCGCTTGAAAAGGTTTTCATAAATGATGACCGATTCCAATTAAAACTATTAACGAGACAGCCTGCCAACTCATTTGTCATTCATGACTGGTCATATCCTCCACAAAGAGGATTCTGTACCGGCAGATAACAAGTGAGCATCATTTCATGCATCGCTCCATGACGGGCTATGCGGGAAGGAAAACCGGCAGGCATGCCGCCTACTTGTAAAGAAGCGTGCAGCCCATGATTACTGAGACAGAAGTCAATATTCCGCCGGTAAATCCGGTCAGAAGGTCGCCCTTGTACTGGGTGCCAACCACTTACTTTACGATGGCGCTGGCCTATATGATGCTGACCAATGTCAGCGCCATCATGTTCAAGAACATGGGCATGGACAATGGCAAGGCCGCTGAATATGCGAGTTACCTGATTCTCGCCTATACCATCAAGCCTCTGTTTGCCTCTTTTGTGGAAATGTACAAGACCAAGAAATTCTTTGTCATTTGCACGCAACTGATCATAGCCGTCGGCTTTGTCGGCGTCGCCCTGGTCATGTCACTGCCGAACTACATGCTGATACTGATGAGCCTGTTCTGGGTCATTTCCTTCCTCGGAGCGACCCAGGATATTGCGGCCGACGGCGTGTACGTCACCTCACTGAACAGCAAGGCACAATCCCTGTATTGCGGCATCCAGAGCCTGAGCTGGAATATAGGCCCCATCGTGGCGGCAGGTGGCCTGGTTTATTTGAGTGGCAAGTTGCATACCGATTTTTTCCATCATGACCCCAAGGTATTTGGTGCAGACTGGATGGATGCCTGGCGCATCATTTTCCTCATCGTCGCTGGCGTCATGGCGCTCATGGCAGCCTGGCATTTGCGCACCATGCCAGACGGTGCGAAGGCAGAAAACACACCTGCCAATGTGGGTGAAGCCCTGTTCATCTTGCGCGACTCTTTCGTCACCTTTTTCCAGAAACGCGATGTCTGGCTGATGATCGCTTTCGCCTTCCTGTTCCGTCTCAGCATAGGCTTCCTGGAAAAAATCGGCCCCTTCTTCATGGTCGATCCTGTCAGCAAAGGTGGCCTGGGTTTATCGAATGAAATGCTGGGCCTGACCTATGGCACGTATGGCCTGATCGCCGTTTTACTCGGCTCCTTGCTAGGCGGCTGGTTTGTCGCCAAGCGTGGTTTGCAACCGACGCTTTTCATACTCTGCTGTGCCGTGAATATCCCGAATGCCAGCTTTCTGATCATGAGCATCTTCCAGCCTGAAAGCCTGTGGCTGATCACCGCTGGCGTTGCCGTCGAAAAATTCTTCTTTGGCTTTGGCTCAGTCGGTTTCATGATCTACCTGATGCAGCAGTTAGCCCCCGGTAAATACACGACGACACACTACGCCTTCGGCACCGGCCTCATGGGCCTGTGTATGATGGTCACCGGCGTCATCAGTGGCCACTTGCAGCAATTACTGGGATATACAAATTATTTCATCTTCGTCATGCTGGCAACGATCCCCTCTTTTGCGGTATGCTGGTTTGCGCCCTTCCATCATAAAGAAGGGCAAACAGAAAACTGAATCAGTAGCACACAACAAAATAAAGGCGGCTCGTCCCAACCGTTCACGCTTTAAAGTAACAAGTCCCCCACTTTCAATGCCGCCTTGCGCGGCATTTATTTTTTTTGGCTGTGGATAGACCGGATGAACTCATCTGACATTGCACGATTTGCCGTGCATTCAAGAATTTAAATAAAGGTCGCATTGCTGTTGCTGTTGACGTTTGCAGTTCCCATGTGTTGACGCCGTTTGTGCGGTACAAAAATGGATTAAGAAGGACCGCTGTTTGAGGTATAGCAGGGGTTTCGTGCAGCATGCTGCGCGCCTGCGTAACGACATGCGCTTGCAAGCGCATGTTCCTAAGGGCAAGGCCGTAGCGAGTTTCGGGCCTTCCCACTTTTTGTACTGCACAAACGGGAACCCCCTTCAGGGGGATGTTGGCAGGGTTTCACAAAGCATGCTTTGCGCTGACAACATCTAAGCCGCTTGCAAGCGGCGCAGTGGAATCGACGCCTGGGTCGCCTTTTTGGCACACCTTTTTGGCGAAGCAAAAAGGTGTGTAGCTGCCGGTCTACCACCGGCCTGCAATCGCAAATTACGTATGCGGATTTTAAAAATCTAATCCATAAAATCCCTCAAACCTGAAATTAATAGACCTCTCGGTACACTACGAACGCCACTGGATTCCAGCCAAAAGCACGCTGGAATGACGTTATATAGATTGCAGTCATGCACTGCTCAATCAGCCAAATGAAACCAGACGCTCTTCGACTCCAAATCAGAGCGATTTGACGAATAACATAAAACCACAGTAATCCTTAGTGCCTCAACCAGTCCCCCCATCGCACAAACATAAATACTCAAAGCCTCGATATAAGCAAACCGCATATACCCCAACAATTTCCCAAACTATGGCTATACTATCCCCATACTTGCCACTTTGACCTCAAAATAGCCTTACCCAAATGCAAGTAAATCATTTTCCAACTATGCTTAGTTGGAAAAATTCCTTAGCCTCAGGAGATGAAATAGCTAGCATAGCTGCCTCATAAACAAATGCTAAACCTGTTGCACCCCTATTGTTTGCACCCAGGAGCACACTAAGATGACAAAACAAACTGATCCCGCAGTACTTGCGTTGATTGGCAATACGCCTATGGTCAAGGTTACCCGCTTTGACACAGGGCCATGTGAATTATTCCTCAAACTGGAATCACAAAACCCTGGCGGCTCCATCAAGGACCGCATAGGCAGGTCGATGATAGAAACCGCAGAACGCGAAGGCCGCTTGCAGGCAGGCGGCACCGTAATCGAGGCAACGGCTGGTAATACCGGCCTCGGTCTGGCGCTGGTGGCCCGCGCCAAGGGTTACCGCGTGGTGCTGGTCGTACCGGACAAAATGTCCACAGAAAAAATCCTGCACTTGAAAGCCATGGGTGCAGAAGTCCACATCACCCGCTCTGATGTCGGCAAGGGCCACCCTGAGTATTACCAGGACTATGCGGCACGCTTGGCCAAAGAGATACCAGGCTCCTACTTTGCCGACCAGTTCAATAACACAGCCAACCCGCTCGCACATGAAACCACGACAGGGCCAGAAATCTGGGCGCAGACTGACCACAGAATCGATGCCATCGTCGTAGGCGTAGGTTCGGGCGGCACATTGACGGGCCTGACACGCTATTTCAACAAGGTCCAGCCAGGGCTGGAATTTGTACTGGCTGACCCCAAAGGTTCGATACTGACTGAGTATGTAGAGACCGGTAATGTCAATGAAGTCAGCGGCTCCTGGGCGGTAGAAGGCATAGGTGAAGACTTTATCCCTGGCATTGCCGATCTCAGCTCTGTCAAACATGCCTATACCATAGACGATGCCGAGAGCTTTGGCACAGCACGTGAACTGCTGCGCGCTGAGGGCATACTGGCAGGCTCTTCTACAGGTACTCTGCTTGCCGCCGCCCTACGCTATTGCCGCGCCCAGACTACACCCAAGCGCGTAGTCACCTTTGTCTGCGACACCGGCACACGCTATCTGTCCAAGGTATATAACGACAACTGGATGACAGACCAGGGTTTGCTCAAGCGTAAAAACTATAACGATCTGCGCGATATCATCAGCCGCCGTTACGATGAAGGCGGTGTCATCAGCGTCAATGCAAACGACACCCTGATGGTGGCGTTCAACCGCATGCGGAGTGCCGATATCTCGCAATTGCCTGTCATACGCGATGGCGCGATTATCGGTATCATTGATGAATCAGACCTGCTGTTGAAAGTATCTGCCGATGCCAGCCTGTTCCGCAGTGCCGTAGAAGACACCATGACCAGCCAGATAGAAACCCTGGCACCGGATGCCAGCATCGCTGCATTACGCGCAACGCTGGACCGCGGCCTGGTTGCTATCATTGCAGCCGATAAACCGGAAAAGCAGTTTTATGGCCTGATTACCCGCTTTGACCTCCTTAACCATATGCGCAGGACACTTTCATGAGCTATCCCGAATACAAGAAGCCTACCCACCCGCAAGCCTTTGGCACGCGTGTTATCCACGCCGGACAGTTCCCTGACCCGGTCACCGGTGCCATCATGCCGCCTATTTATGCGACATCCACCTTCGTGCAGGACAGCCCTGGCGTACACAAGGGCCTCGATTATGGCCGCTCGCACAATCCTACCCGCTGGGCGCTGGAACGCGCCGTAGCTGACCTCGAAGGCGGCGCGCAGGCATTTGCCTTTGCCTCCGGCCTGGCAGCGATTGCCACCGTGCTGGAAATTGTCGATAGCGGCGCCCATATCATCGCCGGCGATGATATGTATGGCGGCAGCTACCGCCTGTTTGAACGCGTGCGCAAACGCAGCGCTGGCCTGCAATTCACTTATGTCGATATGACCAAGCCAGAAGAAGTGCTGGCCGCGATACGCCCCGACACCAAGATGCTGTGGGTAGAAACACCAACCAACCCCATGCTGAAGCTGGCTGATCTGCGCGCGATTGCCAAGATTTGCCGCGAGCACAATATCATCGCCGTGGCTGACAATACTTTTGCCAGCCCCAAGGTACAACGTCCGCTGGAACTGGGTTTTGATATCGTCGTGCATTCCATGACCAAATACCTGAATGGTCACTCCGACATCATCGGTGGTATTGCCATCGTTGGCGGCGAAGCACATCAGGCTGACTGGCGCGAACGTCTGGGCTTTTTGCAAAACTCGGTTGGCGCGATCGCCAGCCCCTTCGACAGCTTCCTCGCCTTGCGCGGCATCAAAACGCTTAACATTCGCGTCGAACGCCACAATTCAAATGGCCTGGACCTGGCACACTGGCTGGAAAAGCAGCCCAAGGTCAAAAAGGTTTATTACCCAGGTTTGGAAAGTCACCCGCAACATGAGCTGGCCAAACAGCAAATGGATGGTTTTGGCGGCATCATTTCCATAGAACTTGATACTGACCTGGCAGGTGCGCGCCGCTTCCTCGAACGTTGCGAAGTATTCGCCCTGGCTGAGAGCCTGGGTGGTGTAGAAAGCCTGATAGAACATCCGGCCATCATGACGCATGCGACGATCCCGGCAGAACAAAGAGCCAAGCTGGGTATCACGGATTCATTCATACGCCTGTCGGTAGGCATAGAAGATGTGGAAGATTTAAGGCAGGATTTGCAGTCTGCGCTCGATGCAGTTTGACGTAGTTTAATGAAGTGTTGAACTAATGCCTCTGGCCTGACAAACCAGAGGTAGTAAATTCAAGTAGCAAGCCGCCGTTTCCAAAACGGTTGATCAGTCCAGCGTTGCTCCTGCTGGTACCAAATCTTCAAATGATGCAGATATGCCGCTTGTATGGAAGCCAGCTCAGCCACATGAGCAGCTTGTGCCTCAGCATCATAATGCGACACCGCTTCTGCTGCGGCCAGGCCTGTGTACAAGGCATTGAAAATACCTTGTGAAGACAGTGGGTCAAAACTCAGCGCAGCATCACCAACGGCCAGCCAGTTGGACCCGGCAAACTGCTCCAGCACTGCGGTGTGGGCAGCACAATATCCATGCTGCTGTCCTGGTACAAAACCATATCCATCAAGACATGCTGACAATTGCGTATTCTGGCGCAAACGCTGCAACAGTCCTTGCTGATGATTGCAGGCAGAGGCTTCCGGCAAATCCGCATCGGTGTAAAACGCCACGATGCGACCCTGACCTGGCAGGGATGAGCTATACCACCAGCCGCCCCCCTCGGCACTGATGTGGCTGGAGCCTGCTGTATTCTCGGTGTCCCTGCCCACCAGCCAGCTGCACACCAGTTTGTCCGTGGCTTTGCGGGCTATGCCCAGTTGTCGTGTCAG
Organism: Undibacterium sp. TC9W; assembly: GCF_049339865.1. NCBI lineage: Bacteria > Pseudomonadati > Pseudomonadota > Betaproteobacteria > Burkholderiales > Oxalobacteraceae > Undibacterium > Undibacterium sp. TC9W. Next base: position 46,830 of record NZ_JBMPPJ010000018.1, read on the forward strand.
TAGAGATTTTCTGCCACTGGCATCGATCAGCATTTTGGTCTCCACCTGCACAGACTTGCCCTGCACGGCGATGACAGCATCCCAATATTCAGGATTGCTTTTTGCCGGTGCAAAAGACAGCAGCTTGCTTTGCCTCAGTAAAGCTGCGCCACGCTCTTGCGCGACATCCTGCAGCCAGCAATCAAAGTGGTGACGGTCTAGATACCAGCCGTGACCATCAAGATTGCGCATGGCATCTTGCTCGGTTGCCTGATCGCTGCCCCAGTGACTGATATTTAAATGCGCAGGCTGATGACCTTGCTGCAAAAACGCATCATACAAACCCATGTCAGCCAGCAGCTTACCGGCCGCGGCTGGCAGTGATTCACCTATGCGCGTAGCTGCTGGAGGTGCAGCTTCAAGCATCACTACTTTTTGAAATGGTGCCAGGTTCAAAGCAAAGGCAGAGCCCGCAGGCCCGGCCCCCAGTACTAAGGCGTCTATCTGCAAGATCGCCATACTTAACGATGCAAACCCCGCGGGAAGCGGCGTACTTTTTCTATCGTCATGATATCGACAGATTCAGCATTCACCACTTCTGCCGCCCCTACCATGGCATGCTCATCATGTTGCGCATGCTTGGTATTGGGTGCCGGCATATTGGCGATAGGTATGTGCTGGTCTTCGACTTCAAACTCAGCCGGGAAGTGTGCGTGGTCAGATAGTCCAGGATGCACTTCAACCACACCGAGATGATCAAAGTGATGGATCATATTATTGATCTGGTCGGTATAGCTGGTGCTGCCCAATGGATTGATCCACGAGGCACGGTTGGCAAATGCGGCCAGCCTTTCACCTAGCGGCTTTTTCTCATCCATGACGACGTCATAGTTTTGCTTTGTCAGGACCTGGTTAGGCACGCGGGCTGGCCAGAAGCTTGGCACATACGGGTCATAAGACTTATCGTAACCAGAGCGGCAGCTTGCGGTATCCGTCTGCCATGGCACAGCCATCCAGCGGGTGATGCCGCCAGCCTGCTGGCCGTACAAGGGGCCATTAGGTATAGTGACGCCATCGCTGGTCAGTATCTCACCCAGGCCAGGTGCAATCCAGCCATCGAGCGCATGGGCAAAGCGGAAAGGTGCCATATACATGGTGCTGGCACGTACTGGCCAGGTCATTTCGCAACCGGGATGGAAGGCATCAGCCAGGCAAAAGTCCAGCGCTGCCTGTGTCAGAGTATCGCCCTGCTGCTCTAATGGCACTTCATCTATGCTTGTCGCATGTTTGCGCTCTGGATCATAGTCTTCAACAAAATTACCTTCTGCCCACTCCATCAGCATCGCCAGCTGGGTTGCCGTAAGCGAGGCATTTTGCCTTGGCGTTTGCGCAGCGGGTATCGCCATGGCATCGCCATACAACCATGGCCAGGGCTTGGGTGACCAGGCATCAACTTCATAGTTGCGGAACTGGTTGGCGATGGTACGGCGCAATTCTACATAGGCTGTGTTGTTGCTGGCCAGGCGCGACAGCGCATCGGCACTGGTCAGATCGATAGCGCCCTTCCAGCCAAAGCCTGCCGAAAAACCGGCATTCACCCACTGCAAACCATTCAGACGTTCAAACAGGGGCAGGATGTCAAAGGTGAAGCTGGGGCGCTTTGGTTTGGGCAAAGTACCAGCGGTGATGGCAACGTCGCGCATCAAGTCCCACATAGTTCGCACTGATTTTCTCTGCGGCGCATAATTGGGTGGTGCAACGACGACCCAGGCTGGCTCCACCATCAGCTCCAGTCCTTCATAAACGACCTTGGCATTGATGGGACCGTCAGAAGTATCGTCATGCCAGCCTTCATTATTGGCAAAGGTGATGGCGCGGCTGTTGTCATAGGAGGCGGAAACGCCATGACCACCCAGCACAATCAGACGACCTTGCTTATCTGTAAAAGCCTCCCCCAAATACACAGGCTCGCCCATGAACTTGCCATCATCGAAGCGCTGAGGCTTGGCTTTTTTGCCGCTGACTTTTCTTTGCTTGGGCGTGATTGACAGCATATCCCTATCGGTGACGACAGCATTACGCAAGGTGGTGGGAGGTGCAGATGCTGCTTCAGGAATATCCAGCGCCAGTTGAAAACCATACCAGGCTGACTTGGTATTGGCCAATTGTACCTGCCACTCCACCTTGGCATTATCGGCATTGAGCTCCTTGACGATCTCGCCCTTGGCATTCACGCCATATACGCGGAACCTGGCGCCCTGGCGCTTGAGTTTTTTGTGGGCATCGCGATAATAGCCTGGGTCCTCTGGTTTTGGGTAAGGCACTTCAGGCCCCAAAAACCATTCCTTCTCACTGCTGCCTACACGCGCAACGCCTATGGAGGGGTAAATTACAGCCTTGACGATGCAGGTATCTTTGACTACGGGTTCTGCTTTTGCCTGCGCTACTGCGTGAAAGGGGCAGCCCGCTGTTGGGGAGCGTGGCGCAAGTGGGTCTTGCAAACTCTGACCATTGGCCTCATGTCTGGCATCTGCACCTGCTGCATACACGACTTTGCGCGCCTCAGCGATAGAACCTACGGGCGCTTGCACAGGCGGCACGCGCCAGATATTGAAGGCCAGGCCCTGTCCATATTCAGACTGACCACGCACGCTGATATCTTGCTGCGGCAAGATCAACGTTGCGACATGGATGAAAGGGCTTTCAGATTCCGGCCATTCCACCGTTGCCTCATCCAGCGGCATGGTCTTGGGATTGGTACGCAGTTGTACCATGAAACGGAATTGATACTCACGCTTGGCCAGGCGATTGCACATATCGACTGCCAGATAATCGCGTTCATCATTCGGCACATTCTCTGACGGTGTCACTGGCTCCAGGCGGTATTTGACATAGTCATTTTTCCCTGCATGGAAAGGCAGAATGGCCCAGTAAGTCGTAGTCAGGGTACTGCCCTCGACCTTTTCCATCTGGTCCAGTATTTTTTTTGTCTTGGGATGTTTTTTCAGGTAACCGGGATAATCCTGTGCAACCACACCGGCATAAGTAAACTCCACCATCTCCTTGGCATTATCGACAAAGAAAATTGGAAAGTTTTGCATGATGAAATCAGCCGTGTCACCATCATCACCAAGCGCCTTGGGGCCAGGCACGCCAAACAGTTTGATGCCTATGCCCAGGGTCGAATACAAGTCAGGCGAAGTTGGCGTGGTGTCGCTTGAAAATCTCACCCAGGCATCCAGGCTGTCGTGGGCAAAAACACCGACCTTGAGTTTGGCCGGTATTTTCTTTTCCATGACCAACCTGGCACTGGCAACTCCATGTAATTTGCGGAACACCGCACGCTCTGCCGGACGCTGGCCCAGTTTGATGCGATTTTCTTGCGCTATCCCGACAAACATCTCGGTCAGGCGCTCAGGTGCCTGATTGGCCTGGTCAAAACATGGCGGAATGGGGTCTTGATCTTTGCTCATAAACTGTCTCCCTTTTTGTACTGAATGCGCACTTGATAGCTTTAGCTGGTGCGCATTGTTGATGCGGACATTTGCCGGACGCGCGCAGCAAGGCGTGTCCGGCAAACATGAAAATCAGGAATGCAGGATGATTATTTGATAATATTGAATTTTCGTCAAGTTCAGATGCTCGCAGATGTGCACTTTTGACAAAACTTGACGATGTTGGCTTGAGGCATTAACTCAAAATGCCCCAAGCTAAAGATCGAGGAAAAGCTATTTGACCCCGACTTCACCCGTCATGAGGCGATTGAAATAAACCGTACCCTGCCCTTTGCGTAAGCCATACAATTGCGCAGGACGATTGCTACCCAAGCGCCACTTGCCCGGCAACTCTTCGAGGAAGTCACCTTCCCGGATGCGCTTGCGAAACGCGCTCTTATCCACCAGACGCCCCAGCAAAATCTGATACACGCGCTGCAATTCAGACAGTGTGAATTCTTCTGGCAATAAATGTGCTGGCAGGGAAGTGTATTCCACCTTGTTGCGCAGGCGCTGGACTGCCACATCCAGTATCTGCGCATGATCAAAGGCCAGCTTGGGCAAGCCCTCATCCGACTCAACCGGGCACCAGCGTACCGCATCAGCATTGCCGCCGTGACTGAGCGTGATGCGGTCAGAGGAGATCAGGGCAAAGTAAGCAAAGGTAGTGGACCAGCCACGCGGATCACGGTTGCGGCTGCCAAAACCCTGCAATTGCTCAAGATAAGGTGCTTCCACTCCTGTCTTTTCCTTGAGCTTACGCAGGGCTGCACCGTCCAGGTCGATATCATTGTGAACATCAATAAAACCGCCTGGCAAACTCCACTGCCCCTTGCAGGGATGGTCACCGCGTTTGACCAGCAAGACTTGCAGAGCCTGGTCTCTGATCGTGAAAATCACCAGATCCACACTCGTCAAAGGCACATCATAGTCATGGATATTGTAATTGAGCAGAAATTCTTTTTCGCTTTGTTTAGCAGTCGCCATGCTTTTACCCCTGAGTATTCAATACTGCCATTGTAAGCGATAGCTGGATTTAGTACAAATCCGTCACTAAGTTCGTAAATATTTAAAACTAACTTAGTTGAAATTTACAACAAAGTATCTTATATTACAGTCAGGACGACACAAAACCGAGAACGATATGGAACTCAATAACTACGGTGCAGGCGTATTTGGCATCAAAAACTTTATCACTGAAGAAGAATGCGAACGCATGATCTTTACCAGTGAACAAATGGGCTATGAAGAAGCCATGATACAGACTGGCACAGGCATGCGCATGTATAAAGATGTGCGCAATAATGACCGCGTCATCTTTGATGACAAAATCCTGGCAGCAGCGATCTTTGAAAGGGCAAAACTATTCCTTCCCGCAGAATTGAAGGAATGGACTTTGCTGGGCCTGAATGAACGCTTTCGCTTTTACCGGTATGAAGAAGGTCAATACTTCAAATGGCATAAAGATGGCAATTATGCCCGCAATGAAGATGAAGTCAGCTTTTTGACCCTGCTGATTTATCTGAATGGTGACTACACTGGCGGCAGCACATCCTTTCGCTGGGAAACCATACAGCCAGAAAAAGGCATGGCGCTGGTTTTCCCGCATATGATGTTGCATCAGGGTGCCCCTGTCGAAAGCGGCGTCAAATATGTCTTGCGCACGGATGTCATGTACCGCAAGGCTGCAGCTACAGATGTACCTGCGGCATAATGGTGGTCAGTCGCATGGAAGTGCATGACCATGGCTCGGGCGTGCATAGCATCAAAGGCTTTTTGACTGAAGAAGAATGCAGGCGCATGATAACTTGCAGCGAGCAGATGCAGTATGAAAAAGCTGCTATACAGGTCAAAACTGGGATAAGCGGGAAAGATCAGGTACGCAATAATGACCGCATCATTTTCGACGACACCACGCTTGCCTCTTTGATTTTTGAACGCGCCCGCATGGTGTTGCCGGCGCAATTAAAGGATTGGAAGTTGTCAGGTCTGAATGAGCGCTTCCGTTTTTATCGCTATGAAGCTGGCCAGTATTTCAAATGGCATCATGATCTCAATTTCAAAAGATCAGAAACCGAAAGCAGCTTCTTTACCTTGTTGATTTATCTGAATGCAGATTATGCAGGCGGCCATACTGCATTCCGCTTTGCCGACATCAAACCTGAACCCGGCATGGCGCTGCTTTTCCCTCACTTGATACCGCATCAGGGCACTGCTATTGATGCTGGCATTAAATATGTCTTGCGTACCGATGTCATGTACAAGAAGATGGAAAAATAAATAGTTGGCTATACTTATCGCAAACATGAACCTGCGAACCGCGTTTCTGCTGATGTCATGATCGCGCAAGCAGGCAAAGCTATCTTTAAATTGTTGCTACCACCGGGCGAGTTCCGGTTTGCTTTTGAAGATTAAATCATCTAAGGAACGCAACCAGCATCAAGATTTCCTAAAGTGACCGATTGCCTGATTCCACTCTCCAAGATCAAGCTGATACAGACCAAACAGACCTTGACGAACTTTTACAGTCAGGACTTCATCAATATTTTTGCTGCACCAGTAGTTCTTGGCATGATAAGGATATTCAATCACGGGAAGCTTCTTGTCTTCAGGCAGCAAATTGAGGCAGCTTGCATCACGGTGATACCTGGCCTCGATTAAAGAGCCGCCAGCCAGCTGATTAATCCGAATACCCCCTACATAGCTGGCAACACCAAACACCATCCCACTTAATATCGCCAGGCCTATGATGTTAAAAAGCGGTATTAATTGACGTTTGCTTGCCTTGAACATTAAACCTGCCAGCATGGCTGCGGCAATCAGTCCAGAAACAATATGCGGCAACAAATATGTGAAGTTAAAGAAGGCATATTCTTCATGCTGCAACATGCGGTCCACGACACTGTAGGCGATTAAAATTGCTATGCCTGCCAATACCAATTTTGTTGCAGGGTGCTTTGTCAAGTCGAAATCAGAGTCCTCAAACTGACTATTCTTTGGATACTTCTCGAAAACACTCAGATCACGAAGGATTCTTAATAAATCAGGTTCAGAATTGTTCTCATTCAAGCCGCTATTTGTATTTTGCAATTGCCACTCTTGAGCTTTGATATTCAAGGGAAGCTGGCCAGACTTCGGGCGGAACTGGATAATTTTGAGGCGCTCGACAAGAGTTGCATCTTTGAGCTCAGTCCAGGGGATATCTCTTTCAAGAAAACGCAGGATAGTCCACCTACTATCCGGCAAGAGTTTCAAGCGCACACCCAGGTCATCCACCTGCAGGTTGGCAGAGCGATAGAATTTTCCGGTTACACTTTCGAAGGCTATTAAACCGATAATGAGGAGTACAGAAGCCGGAGGAAGAGAAATATTCTTCAATACATCGATGAGCGTTGCTGGCTTCAACAAGCCCACATACATCAAGTAAAAAATTCCCGTAAAAGGAAGCAGAAGTAGCATGAGCAGATGCACTATCCAGGTCTGCTGCTTTCGCTTCCATGTTAAAACATGGTTTATGGGTACAATTTGCATACTGTCCTTCATTGAGGCTCACATTCATACAAGGCCTGACTTACGGCACGCCCAATTGCCAGGTGGCAGCGGGAGCAGTTAAGCATTGCCCCATTTAATGCCAGCACCACAAGGGTTCATGTCTGGCAGTCATTGAGGTGTAATAAACCTCAAGGTTTCTATTGATCCTGCTTGTTCTGCTTGTATGCGCGAATTGCCTCAGTCTGCTCCCTCAGATCGAACTGGTAGGAACCGAACAAGCCTTTGCGAACCTTGACGGTCTGCACTTCAGCCAGATCCCTGCTACACCAATAATCCTTGGTCATATGGGTATACTCAACGGGTGGGAGACTTTTATCTTCTGGCAGTAATTTCAGGCAATTTGCATCGCGATGGTATCTGGATTCGAGCAAGGGGCCACCAAAAAGCTGATTAAGGCGAACACCTCCTACATAACTGGCAACACCAAATATCATCCCAACCATCATTACCATGGCTGCGATGATACCAGGAGGGATATCGTCACGCCTCTGTATCTTGAACAGCAAGATAGCCAGAATGGCTGCGGCAGACGAGCCTGCAATTTCATGTGGCCCGGGCCTGAAAAACGCATAAGCTTCATGTTGCAACATCACGTCCAGTAAACTGTATAACACTAGGAAGCCCATTAGCATGAGCAATTTTTTGGTGACTGGGTGCTTCATCAAATCAAAGTTAGCCACGTCAAGAGTACTGTCCTTGGAAAAAGATTCGAAAACTTCCAGCTCACGAAAAAGCCTTATTAAATCAGGCTCAGCGCTTCTGGTTTGAAACCTGACACCAGACTTTTCCAACTGCCACTCTTTAACTCTGATACTCATTAGCTGTGCTGAAGGTTTTGGACGCAGATGAATGAGTTCAAAACTCGACAGATAAGTGACACTCTTCAGATCAGTCCAAAGTATTTTTCTTTCGAGGAATTTAAGCATTGCCGAACCATTGCCAGGCGATTGCTCCAAGCGCACTCCAGAATTATCAACAATTAATCTGGCCGAGCGAAAAAACTTTTGAATCGCAAAATGCAAGGCAATGCCTGGCGGAAAAGCAGCCAAAGGAATAAGTGATAGCAGGGGTATTTTTTTGAAATCCCCAAGCTTTACCAAGTCCCAATATTTGAGCCAAAAAAGTCCTGCGAACACGCCCAAGGACAACGTAGCCAGCAGCAACAATAGTATCAAGGAATATTGATTCTTCTTCCAGGTGAAGACATAAGTTTCTGACACAGTTTTCATCATATTCTTGAGCCGGATGCGGTATGCACAATTAGTATCAGGCACGCATGATGTCACAGATAGATACTTGCCACAACTTCAATTCATTTTTGATATCGCGAACGCAATAACTGCATCATCGCCACATTCAATTCCCAGGCATCTGATACGACCTGATTTGTGTAAGGCAGGCTTTGCGTGTAAGGTGATGGTCCAAACTCTGGTGTCAATGTGATCTGCTGTTTACCTGACGCACACTGTTGGCTGATGATGGCGTCCCACCAGGACAGATGCTGTTGCAAGGCCGCAGCATGTTCAGGTGCGCGGAAGTCATTGACTTGTGGTCCCTGGCTATGGCCGACGCGGGCATGGATGTGGCGCACATGCGGGAATACTTTTTCCAGTATATGCGCCTGGTCTTCGAGCAGGGATTCACAGGCACAACACCAGTGTGAGAGGTCTGCATTGAGTTGCAATTTTGGGCGCTGCTCCAAATAGGGTAAGAGCAACATGGGATGGCCACTGAAGCGGCTGCGATGGATTTCGTGGACGATGGCGATACCGGTTTCGGCAGCTATCTCGTCAGCCAGATTCAGCAATTCAGTGTTTTGCGCCTGGGTGTAAAAGTCCTTGCCGGTATGGGTGTTCACGAATAAGGGTTTTGCGTCGCAGGCATTGCGTAGCAAGTCATTCAGCGCTTGCTTGTGCGCGGCAAAATCGCTGTGAAAAACAGTTTCCCATTGCTGGGCGATCAGCTGCAGACCTGCGTCAGCAATCGCTGCCGTCCACGCATCACGCTCTGCCCCGTCCATCGACAAAGACATTTCTATGCCATCAAACCCGGCTTCCAGCACCTTGCCAATGAAAACTTCACGGCTCAGATGAGCACTGCCCCAGTGCGGGGCGAAAATCAATACTTCAGAATTCATCATGTGCTACTCAAACAAAACCACGGACGGGGAAACTGGCGTCGCGCTGTATCCAGTTTTGTGGTGAATAATTGGTCGTTCCATCAGTCACATGCAGGGTGTAGGCATGGCGTGAAACTACCGAGCGATTCGGTGCGCTGTAATGTGGCAACAGGCCATGGAAGCACACCAGACTACCCGCCTTGACTTCCAGTGGAATAGCTGTGCTGTCATCTGGCCAGGGCAAGCTGTCGAGCTTTTCTACCCGCACCTGATCGCCTTCACGCACGAAACGTTCGCGCATGGGCGTGCGATGACCACCCGGTTCTGCCCACATACAGCCATTTTCCAGTGTTGCATCTTCGAGTGCGAACCAGAAGGTAGTGACACTGACAGGATCAGTTTCAAAATAAGTTGCGTCCTGGTGCCAGCGCACTTCACCACCTATGCCAGGTTGCTTGAAGATATACATGGACTGGTAAATCTGTGGCTGCTGCAAGCCCAGTTGCTCTGCTACTTTCGCCAGTGCAGTGCCACGGGAAAATGCACTGAAGACCGGGTCAAGATCATGAATGGCATGACCGATCTTGTTGATGGACAGGGACTTGGCCTGGCGCAGATTGCCTTGTTCATCAAAGGCTTCTTCTTCAAAAAAACAACTGATGTTATTGGCCGAATTCAGGAAGTAATGATCTACCTTCTTCTCTTGCTCCTTGGTCGTGAAGATGGATTTGGAGGATGCCGGATCAAATTCATCAACGATTTTGGCTGCACGCTCACGCAAGGCAGCGATTTCATCGGCATTCTTGAAATTGGGGACGATGACGTAGCCGTCTTGCTGAAATTGCTGGATTTGTTGTGCGTTGAGCATGCTGACTCCTGGCTGTGAATGCGGGGGAAGCAAAAGACAATCACCTATCTTGACACTTTTGCTTGATCTGCATCAAGTGTAGCGAATTTCATTTGTTGCGCACAATACCCACAATGATTGACAGATTGTATTCAATCTATAGACAATGGCTTTCATGGACCAACTAAAAGCAATGGAAATCTTCGTCGAAGTGGCAAGGCAGCGCAGTTTTAGCGCAGCCGGACGCCACCTGGGCATCAGCCGTGCCATGGTCAGCAAGCACATCATGCAACTTGAAGCTGAACTTGGCGCACGGCTGCTGCACAGATCGACCCGAGAAGTCAGCCTGACCGAGCTTGGTCAGGCCTACCTGGAGCCTTGTAGCGCCAGCGTGGAGCAGGCGCGGCAGGCGCGGCTGGTGGTCAGTCAGGCGGGCAATGAGCTGGCCGGAGGCATACGCATACAGGCGCCAAATAGCTTTGGCAGCGATTGGCTGGCCGATGCACTGGCTCGCTTTACTCTGCTCCACCCCATGCTGCAGCCGACTTTGCATGTCGATGACAAACTGCTGGACCCGTTCAAGCATGGCTTTGACCTCAGCATACGGGTCGGTGGTATACCCGACAGCCCCGGCTTGCATGCGCGCAAGCTGGCGCCCTGTCGCGGCCTGCTATGTGCCAGCCCTGAATATCTGGCAAAGAATGGCATGCCAGCACATCCGACAGAATTGAACCAGCATCGCTGCCTGCATTTCAGCCACCTTACTCAGGGCAATACCTGGCATTTTGAGCGCAATGGCGAAACCCTGGCAGTGGATATCACACCCGGCTTTGCCTCCAACAATGGCAAGGTCTTGCACCAGGCCGCCCTGCGCGGGCTGGGGATAGTCTATGACACGACTTTTCTTGCATGGCGTGATTTGATCGAAGGCACTCTGGTCACAGTTTTGCCAGACTGGAACTTGCCCTTGAATGACTTCACCGCACTTTACCCAGCTACCCGCAAGGTCAGCCCCAAGGTGCGGGCGCTGATTGATTTTCTGGTGGAAGAGTATCAGCCTGTGCCGGAATGGGATAAGGCCTTGCTCGCTGCCGGGCTCTTGTAAAATAGAGTATTGATCAATACAGACAAGCCATATATATGGATTCAGGTTATTGGAAGCTCGCGCACTGGAAAAAAATACCAGTTTACGCACATTGGACTATCCTGCTTTGGTTTCCCTGGGTTTTGATACAGGGAATGAAGCTGGTCTGGCTACTCCCTGGCTTCCTGGCATTCGTCACTATCCTGCTCTTTCATGAATTTGGTCATGCGATTGCTGCAAGATATACAGGCACCAAAGTTTACGCCATCAAACTATTCCTGATGCATGGTGAATGCTCGCATGAGACGCCTTATTATGAATCAGAGGATATTTTAATTGCCTGGGGCGGCGTGCTTGGGCAGTTGTTGCTCCTTATATTGGCTGTTGTAGCGCAATATCTGCTGTTCTATTTCTCGCCCATGTGGATGTTTCAATTGTCTCCGGTGTTCGATGTCCTGACTAAAACAAATCTGATCATCATCGCCTTCAATTTAATCCCGGTGAAGCCTTTGGACGGTGTGGTTGCGTGGCGCATCATCCCTTTTGTTTTACTGAAAATCCGCACGAGAAAAGCGGGCATCTTGTCCAGATTTGCCAAACGTCAGCAACCATCTGAAAATAAAACTGAAAAGCAAACAGAAGAGCAAAATGCAGACAAGATAGCCAAAGATTTATTTGACCGGCTTAAAAAATAAGCCCTATTTCATCTACATTTCTGAAACCAGCCTGCCCAGGGTTTTAATACCCTGTTCCATCTCTCGCCCCCATGGCCGACCTATATTCATGCGCAGATAATTGGCGTATTTGCCTGAACCAGAAAACAGGCTGCCGGGCGTAAACGCTATACCCTTTGCTACTGCCTGACGCAGCAAAGCCAAACTATCTACATGCTCAGGCAATTCCAGCCATAACCACCAGCCTCCAGCAGGACTGATGACTTGTGTACCCAAGGGAAAATAACGCGCTATGGCTGCAGTCGCCAGCGGGATATTGGCAGCCAGACGCTCGCGCAACTTACGCAAGTGGGATGGCAAGGCACCCGATTGTATAAACTCAGCCAGTACCGCCTGCTCAAACAAAGGTGTGATCAGGGATGCGCTCAGCTTCAATGAATTGATCCTGGCCTGATAACGTCCGCCTGCTATCCAGCCTATACGAAATGCCGGGGCCAGGCTTTTGCTGCAAGAGCCGCAATAGATGACCCTGCCCTGCTTGTCCCAGGCCTTGATGGCTTGCGGCCTTTCCTGTTGATGCGAAAGGTCGCCGAAGACATCATCTTCTATCAAGGCCAGGTCATATTGTTCAACCAGGCGTAACAGGCGCTTCTTGTTTTTATCCGGCATGGCGCAACCGAGGGGATTCTGGAAATTCGGCATGGCGACGATGGCACGTACCGTACCCTGATGTTCGAGCGCATATTCAAGCGCTTCCATGCTGATGCCCTGGCCTGGCACGCAAGGAATTTCTATGGCCTTGATGCCGAGGTTTTCCAGCATTTGCAACAAGCCAAAATAGACTGGCGATTCAACGATAACGGCATCACCTGGCTGGGCAACTGCGCGCAGTGCCACGCTCAGGGCTTCTGTGCTGCCATTGGTGATGAGCAAATCACTGGACTGCAAATCCATGCCTGCATTTTTTAACCAGTGTATGAGGCTGGTTTTCAAGGCTGGCAAACCCGTACCGCCGGGATAAACACCGATCACCATGGGGTCTTGCCGCAGCAGGCGCTGGGCGATTTTGGCCAGGGCTTCGCAGGGATACCATTCTGGCGCAGCACTGGCCAGATGCAGGCCCAGATGCAGGGGTTGTGCCGTCAGCGAATACAATTCCGTCATTCTGTGCTGCAAGGACATCAGTTTGTCGTACTCAACTGCCGGTGCCGCCTGGCTGTTTTTTTTCTGCGCCACGGTACTTGTCGTTTGCCTAGATTTCCAGTCAGCGACATAGATGCCAGACTTGTTGCGCGCCTCGACCAGGCCCTGGCTTTCAAGGTAACGGTAACAGCGTATCGCGGTAGAAACACTGACATGCTGCGTCTCTGCAATCAGGCGCACAGATGGCAGGCGCTCACCTACCTGATAGCGGCTGGCCCGGATGTCTGCACCAATGGCGTCTGCCAGTTGCCTGTAACTGTGCTGCATAACAGATACCCTGAATATGAATCTGTATAGCATAAGACAGACTGATACTGTAAGTAAACGCTGGCCTGCACTGAACTAGACTAGATGTATGAATACACCACACTCTCCCCCTCTCCTTACCCCGGCAAATGCCATCAAGCCGGGTTTTGCCGCTACGGCGGCAGATTTTTTTCCTGCGGTACTGGCTGGCCTGATCGCCGTCCTGATCTCTTATGCTGGCCCCATGCTGTTGATATTACAGGCAGCACAAAGCGCAAAACTGACAACAGCGCAAACCAGTTCATGGATATGGGCTATCTCGATAGGATCTGGTCTGGTAGGAGTATGGATGAGCTGGCGGCACAAGATACCTGTGATCTGTGCCTGGAATACTCCGGGTGCAGCCTTGTTGGTGACGGGCCTGGCGACGGTGCCTTATCACCAGGCCATAGGTGCCTACCTGGTTGCGGCGGCGGCGATATGGCTGATAGGCATTACCGGCATCTTTGAAAAACTCATGGCAAAAATACCCAAAAGCCTGTGTGCAGCCATGCTGGCGGGTATCCTGTTCCGCTTTGGGGTTGATGTATTTGCAAATGCCCGTAGTGAGGTTGGTGGCGCGCCCTGGCTGGTGACAGCCATGTTCGCGGCTTACCTGATATTCAAACGCCGTAGCGCACGCTATGCCATCGTCCTGACCTTGCTCAGCGGTGTCGTGCTCTGGAGTGTCCTGGGCTGGGGTGATTCCAATCAGGGTCAGTCTATTGCTGTACAACTGGGTTTGACGATGCCCGTGTGGACTGCGCCTGAATTTTCTTTGAGCGCCATCATCAGCCTTGGCTTGCCATTGGCACTGCTATGCCTGACTGGCCAGCAAGTACCGGGCGTAGCTGTCATGCGCGCTGCAGGTTACGAACAGGCACCGACCAGCAAGCTGGTCAGCGCCACCGGTTTTGTCAGTATCTTGCTGGCACCTTTTGGCTCACATGGCGTGAACCTAGCGGCGATCACTGCAGCAATTTGCACAGGGCCAGAAGCACACCAGCAGCCAGAAAAACGCTGGGTGGCCGGTGTTGCCTGTGGTGGCTTTTATTTATTGATAGGCAGTTTTGCCGGTTCCCTGACTGCCCTGTTCCTGCATTTGCCTCATGCACTGGTGACCACGGTGGCCGGTCTGGCACTGCTGGGGGCAATACAAAATGGTCTGGTGAATGCGATGCAGGAAACAACAGAACGTGAAGCTGCGCTGATCACCTTTATTATTACTGCATCGAATATCAGTTTGCTGGGTCTGGGTTCTGCCTGCTGGGGCATCGTTCTTGGAGTCATCAGTTACTACCTGTTGCGGGTAAAAGCCAAATAACCGTTGCCATTTTTATTCACTGAACTTGCTGACAAAGGTCGCTACCCCGTCCCAGTCGGCAGGCAATGGGTTCTGCCGGTAGTGGGCGATACGCTCCAGAAAGACCTGGGCTGCCAGGTCTTCTGCACGGACTTCCAGATATGAGCGGAAAGATTTTTCGGCAACATCCCACTGCTGCGCGCGAAAATCATCGAGTGCCTGATGCCATAGTTCCAGCAAGGCAGACTGAACATCGTCTATATCCGTTGCGATGGCAACCGGTTCAAAAATCGAGATGGGCCTGGTCTTGCCTTTGACCCTGACCCTGTCCAGCTCACGATAGGCAAATTCTGCCGCCGCATTTTTTGTCGCTTCACCAACCACGACACCGACACCATATACCTTGGTAATACCTTCCAGGCGTGAAGACAGGTTCACTGCATCGCCCATGACAGTATAGGCGAGCCTGATCTTGGAACCCATGTCACCTACGCGCACTTCACCTGTGTTCAAGCCCACTCCTATCTTCAAGGCAGGCCAGCCACGTTTGACAAAGTCTGCACTCAGGCCTTGCGCGATGGATTGCATTTTTAGCGCACTGGCAACGGCCAGCCTTGCATGGTCTTCGAGACGCACCGGTGCGCCCCAGAAAGCCATGACGCAGTCACCTATGTATTTATCGAGCGTGCCGCGATTACCGCGTATTTCTTCTGACATCGCGGTCAGGTAGATATTGATATATTCTCGCAAATCCGCGGCACTCAGGCTTTCGGAAATAGTTGTGAAACCGCGCACATCAGAGAACATCACAGTCAGCTCACGAATTTCACCTTCCATGGTGTAGCTGTCAGGTTCTTCTGCCATGACGGCAACCAGTTCCGGCGCTACATATTCACCGAAACGCCTGACCACGCCGCGCAATTTTCTGGATTCGACCAGATAGCCCCAGGTGATATTGAACACGAACAGCGCAGCGATCAATAACAGCACTGTTGCCAGTGGCTGGACGAGGTTGAAGGACTGATACATCCAGTAGTTGAAGGCAATCACCAGTATTAGCATTGCCGTGGTGCAGAGCACGGCTGCCAGCGCCTTGAAACGCGACAGTGCAAAAGTGAGCAATAAACCGATCAGGCATACCTGTATGACTTCAAAGCCACGCGTGCTGTCAGAGCGCTGCTTTACATCACCATCCAGTATCGAGGCAATCACATTGGCATGCATTTCCACGCCTGGGTAATCCAGTCCAAGCGGCGCGGTGCGCAAGTCCTTGAGCCCCGCTGCTGTCGTGCCTATCAAGATGATTTTCTCTTTAAGCTTATCAACAGCCAGGCGTTTTTTGAGCACATCCGAGGCTGACACATAGGCAAACCCGCCACCATTTGGCCCACCCTTGCTTTTATAGTGGATCAGTGCAGTTAGCAATGGCTCTACAGGGATGCGCTTGTTGGGTGTGGAGTTAAGTTTGATCGCTTCTATCGAACCATAATTATTCAAAAAACTTTGAGAATTGATGCCATCAGCTTGCAAAAACACTGGTTTGACTTTGCTGGCATTCAGCGCGATACGTGCTGTTGCCAATGACAGTGCTTCATAGTAGCCAGCACCATGTTTTGCCAGCAATGGAATACCCCGTATCACCCCATCAGCATCCGGTGAAGGATTAAAAAACCCACCCGCAATCGCTGCTTTTTGCAGCTCCGGCAAATTGGCGGTGTACTTGGTGTAGATGGCAGACTCAAAACTGCGCTCGCCGAGATCGGCATCGACAAAGGCGGGCGTTGGCAGCAAGCCTTTTGAACTGTCGTTCGGAGTATTTGAAAACACATAACCCAAAACCACAGGGCGCCCAGCCAAGGTTCTGGCCAGTTTGTCGTCAAAATCGAGTTCTTTTCTGAGTGCGGGCATTTGCGCTACAAAGCCAGCATTTTCCTTTAACTCTTTTTGCGCCAGACCTTCCAGTACCTGTATGCCGGTGCTGCTGTCCGGTTCTGAAAATACGATATCCAGCCCCACTGCCTTGACATGGTAATCGTCGGTCAGCCTTTCTATCAGATCAGCGACGACTCCCCTGTTCCAGGGCCATTGTCCTACCTCCTGCAAACTTTTTTCATCGATATTGACGATGACAATGTCGGGGTTGAACGTGGTAGGTTCCCACCTCATGCGCAGGTCATAGATAAAGTAATCGACTTTTTCTATGAGGGTGGTCGGCAAATTACCATTTGCCTGCAAGGCAGCCATGACGATCAGCAGCAAGCAGATGCCCCAGCGTGTCAGTTTGTTGATGTGCTTCTGCAAGCTTTCCTCCACAAACTCAGTTTAAGGTAGTGCTTATGCTGGAAAATCTTCCTGCTACCCGATGTCTTTCAACATAAGCAACAGGAAGTCTGATATGACACTCAAGTACGGTAACCAGGTACCTTGCTCAAATCAACATCATCAATCTGACTCTTGTCCATGAAGCGTTCAGCATAAGTCAGATAAACTTTTTTCTTGACGAAGATATTGAACAAGTCCGGGTCAATATGGCCATTCAGGGCAAAGCTGCCAAGGATGTGCAGTGACTCGGTCAGAGTCTTGCCATCTTTGTAGGGTCGGTCTTTGGCGGTCAGTGCTTCAAAGATATCAGCTATTGCCATGATCTTGGCCTGCACTGACATTTGTTCACCACGCAAGCCGCGTGGATAACCTTTGCCATCCATACGTTCATGGTGGCCACCGGCATATTCAGGCACGTTCTGCAAATGCTTGGGCCAGGGCAAGGCTTCCAGCATCTTGATGGTGGTAGAAATATGGTTATTGATAATGGCGCGCTCTTGCGCATTCAGGGTGCCTGCGCGCACGGACAGGTTTTCAACTTCATCCGCATTCAGGAAGGCTTGCGGTGCACCGTTAGCATCGACAAATTGCCATGCTGCGATATCGGTCACACGCTGCAAGTCTTCGGGGCTGGTTCTCTCTGAGCCTATATTCAGTTTGCGTAAAAAATTCCTGGCGTCATCGATTTTAGCCAGCTCCGTCTGCAAACCTTGCTCCAGCTCAGCGATCAGGTTTTCATTATTGACGCTGGCCTGGTACAGGGCACATTTACTTTTCAACACCTTGATTTCTGCATCGCGCTTCAAGACTTCAAAACGGGTATCGAGCAAGTGTATGCGGTCAAATATGGTTTCCAGCTTCGTGGATTTTTCTACTACATGCACAGGGGTGGAAATCTTGCCGCAGTCATGCAGAATGCCGGCCATCCACAATTCCTTGCGGTCTTTATCCGTCATGGAAAAATGTGCCAGCGGCCCTTCGCGGGTTTCATGCACGGCATTTGCCAGCAACATCGTCAATTCCGGGACATGCTGGCAATGCCTGCCTGTGTGAGGAGATTTTTCATCAATACCGATATTGATGAGGTGAACCAGCGAAACGAACAGGTTTTCCAGTTGCGAGATCAGTTGCTGGTTAGTCAGCGCAATCGCCGCCTGTGATGCCAGTGCTTCGATAAAGCGCTGATCGGTTTCGGTAAAGGAACAGAGTTCCCCGGTTTCCGGGTCTTTGGCATTAATGAGCTGCAAAACACCGATCAACTCCCCTTCATGATCGTGCATGGGTACGGTCAACAGGGATTTGGTCTTGTAATTGAATTGCTGGTCAAAATTACGGGTACCAGAAAAATTGAACACGCCTACGGTATACACATCCTGGATATTCACCGAGATTTTATAGTTGGCGGCATAGGCTGCCACGGCATTCAAATTCCGGTTGCCATTTGCATCAATCAGGGGAATGTCGGGTATATCTACCGTATGCCCTTTTACTCCACCCTGATACATGTTAAGGGTGTCATTGAGGGAAATATTGAAGCACAGACTTTGCTTGTCTTTACTGGTGCGGTATAAGGTACCACCATCGGCGTAGGTAATGCTTTTCGCCGAGCGTAGTATGTTTTCCAGCAACAATGGCGTGTCGTGATTATTGCTCAGCTCCAGGCTTAATTCCGTCAGTTTTTCCAGGCGTTGTGCAATTTCGCTACTGCTTAGTGCAGTCATAATCACTTTCTCCAGATCGTATCCAAATTCTTGCTAAGCTTGTGCGCTCATACTGATGCTTCATTATTTCCGCCCTATGAACAATGCATGAAGCCAGCGTCTATATTTCAAAAACTGAAATGGTCAGTAATTTTTAACGCTTTAAAATTCCTGTCCTTATTTTGCTCCAGTTCTGCCATGATTTGTGCTTCTTGCCCCGGTTTCAGGTGATAGATATAAAACACGACACCCGCAGGTACAACTGAGATGTCTTTGGCCAGAGCAGCGGGACAAAAATGCTTGGAAAGCAGGGCTAGCTCAGCTTCTGCATCAGGAAAAGAACAATCGACAATGACCATATCCAGGCCAGCCTGTCCGCCCAGGTTTGTCCACAGAGCAGGCGTACTGGCCATATCCCCGGTAAACAAAAACCCTTTTCCGGCGGCACGCACCCAGTACGCAACCGAACCGGGAACATGGTCTACTGCATGTGAAGTAATCGTACGTTCTCCCAGCATCAAAGTTGTGCCGGGCTGCATTTCCTGATATTGCATGGACGGATTATCCACATTTGGCAAAGTGCTGAAATCTGGCCAGATACTCCAGTTGAAGATATGGGTTTTCAGGGCATGCAAGACCTCAGGCGTGGCATGCACGGTGACAGGCTTGCTCCTTTTGCCAAACACGGCGTCCATCAGCAGTGCCAGGCCAGCCACATGATCGAGATGACTATGGCTGATAAACACATGATCTATCGCTATCAGTTGTTCTATGCTGAGCCGCGACAAACCAGTGCCTGCATCCAGCAAGACGTCATCGTCTATCAATAAGCTGGTGGTGTAGGGTTCATTGTCGCCTATTCCACCTGCACAGCCGAGAATTTGTAAGTTCATAAAGACAAAAAATAGTGTGCCCCTGTCCAACCAGGGCTTTGTTATCCGAGACCGGCATTACCTGCCTATCGGCCTCCAGGCAAGCTTAACACTTTCTTTGAAGACAAGAATACCGTCTGCATCATTCCTCCCCTGAAGATAGGCTAATTTGTCGCTTTACGCTATAAAGAGTTGACTTTGTGGTCAGACATTCGACTTCCGTGATACATTTTTGTAAAAATTGACTTAAGAGAATAATAATTTGCAGTATCTTGCAATGCGCATCATATTAAAGCTGATAATTAGCTTCTGGCTTTACATCGTGCTTAATGGCGCGGAACGTGTAATAAAGGAAAACGAATGGTTGTAACTGCTCAAGCCGCAAATGCTTCCAAGGAAGGTCTGGATCACAGGCTGCAATTCTTTAAACGCCTGCAAACCCTGACCAACAAGATACATGGGGCCGATGCTTTGGACCAGATCATGCTGGATGTCTCACCTGACATCTGCAATCTGTTTGAATGTGACCGCCTGACCATTTATGTCGTGGCCCAGGACAAGGTCACCCTGATTTCCAAGATCAAGACCGGCCTGAATTCTTTCAAAGACTTGCGCCTGTCCATTTCTGACCAGAGTATCGCTGGTCACGTTGCACTGACCAAGACCATGCTCAGCCTGCGCGACGTGTATGATGAAAATGAACTGCGCTCACATTCGCCTACCCTGAAGTTCCAGAGCGCGGTCGATCAGCGCACCGGTTACCGTACCAAGCAGATGCTGGTGGCCCCTATCCTCGAAGCACAAAGCCACGAATTGCTGGGCGTGGTGCAATTCATTAATCACAAACTGGGCGATGCATTCAATGCCATTGCCGCCGAAGGTGTGCAAGCCTTGTGTGAAACCCTGGCGGTGGCGTTTACCCAAAAAAGCAAGGTACTGCCAACCAATACGCCGCGTACCAAATTTGATTTTCTGGTGTCGGAAGCGGTTTTATCTGCGC
The DNA here is from genome assembly GCF_049339865.1 of Undibacterium sp. TC9W. Classification (NCBI taxonomy): domain Bacteria; kingdom Pseudomonadati; phylum Pseudomonadota; class Betaproteobacteria; order Burkholderiales; family Oxalobacteraceae; genus Undibacterium; species Undibacterium sp. TC9W. The sequence continues at coordinate 67,264 of NZ_JBMPPJ010000018.1, forward strand.
AAGAAATGGAGCTCGCTGTCAGGGCAGCCAGGCGCAGCCTGCTGGATCTGGAAGAAGTATTGGCAGAAGATTTTAAAATCCCTATAGCCAGTCTTGGGCAGGCATTATCCAAATACTTCCGCGTCGCTTATGAGCCCTATAAGGCTGAGCGTATCATCCCTGTCGATCTGGTCAAGAAGCTCAAGCGCCAGTATGTGGAACAGAACTCCTGGTTGCCCATCATGGAAGACCAGAACGGCCTGACCGTGCTGGCGATAGATCCCGAACATACCAATACCACCCATGTCGTCAACCATGTGTTTGCGACTTCCAAGATCAATTACCGGGTCACCACCAGGAAAGAATTCCTGCAAACCATTGACCAGTTCTTTGGTACTGTTTCTGATGGCAGCTCAGTCGATGAACTGCTGTCCGGCCTTGATGATGATGACGAAGAAAACGGTGGACAAGCTGCAGTTGAAGTATCTGCCGCAGTGGAGAATGAGCTCGTCAAACTGATCAACAAGATCATCATCGACGCTTATCAGCAAGGCGCTTCAGACATCCATATAGAACCGCGGCCAGGCAAGGAAAAAACCCTGATACGCTTTCGCAAGGATGGTTCGCTGTCACCGTATATTGAAATACCGGCCAGCTACCGCAGCGCCCTGCTGGCGCGTATCAAGATCATGTGTGACCTGGATATTTCTGAGCGCCGCAAGCCGCAGGATGGCAAGATCAAGTTCAAGAAATATGGCCCGTACGACATAGAATTACGCGTTGCCACCATCCCGTCTTCTGGCGGCATGGAAGATGTTGTCATGCGTATTCTGGCTGCCGGTGAGCCTATCCCTATCGATAAGCTGGGGGTATTGCCCTACAACCTTGAGCGCCTGAAAAATGTGGTCAGCAAACCCTATGGCCTGTTCTTTGTTTGCGGCCCTACCGGTTCAGGCAAGACGACAACGCTGCATTCAGTGCTGAGTCACCTGAACACGCCAGAAACCAAGATCTGGACAGCCGAAGACCCGGTAGAAATCACACAGAAAGGCTTGCGCCAGGTACAGGTCAACCGCAAGGCGGGCATGGACTTTGCCACTGTCATGCGGGCTTTTTTGCGAGCTGATCCTGACATCATCATGGTCGGTGAAATGCGCGACAAGGAAACTGTTTCCATCGGCCTGGAAGCTTCACTGACCGGCCATCTGGTATTTGCTACCCTGCACACCAATAGCGCGCCAGAATCCATCGTCCGTTTGCTGGACATGGGTATGGACCCATTCAATTTTGCCGACGCCTTGCTAGGCATCCTGGCGCAGCGCCTGACCAAGCGCCTGTGTGGCAAGTGCAAGGAAGTCTATCATCCAGCCAAAGAAGAAATGATGGAGCTGCTGGACGAGTATTGCCAGGAATTGCTGAATACCGAGAACTTCATCAAAAACCCCATAGAAGCCAAGAAAAAAGTATTTACCACCTGGCAAAGCCAATATGCCGACAAGGCTGGCAAATTCACTTTATACAAGGCTGTGGGATGCGAGCATTGCTCAAAAGGTTATAAAGGCAGGCTAGGTTTGCATGAACTGATGGTGGCAAATGACATGGTCAAAAAACTCATACAGGACCATGCCCGCGTCTCTGAGTTACTGACTGCTGCACTGGCAGATGGCATGCTGACCCTGAAAATGGACGGTATAGAAAAAGTTCTTTCCGGATTAACAGACATGAAGCAGGTCCGCATAGTCTGCATAAAATAGTTTTTTGCAAAATCAGCTAAAATCCTGTCTATCCTCTGTACTGCTCTGAGTACGCTTGGCAAGCTCGGCAAGCATGCTCAGGCAGGATTTTTTCGAAAGCAAACATGAAATATCTGCACACCATGGTGCGCGTCACCGATCTTGAGGCGTCCCTGCGGTTTTACCGTGATGCACTGGGGCTGGAACTGGTACACCAGAAAGAATATCCCAAAGGCCGTTTCACCCTGGTGTATCTGGCCGCACCTGGCGACCATGATGCTCAGGTAGAGCTGACTTATAACTGGGACCCGGAAGAATATACTGGTGGCCGCAATTTTGGCCATCTGGCTTACCATGTAGAGAACATCTATGAACTTTGCCAGCGCCTCGCTGATCACGGTGTCACGATCAACCGCCCGCCACGGGATGGTCACATGGCTTTTGTGCGTTCACCAGACAATATTTCGATAGAGTTGCTGCAACAGGGTGAACCACTGGCACCGGCTGAGCCCTGGGCTTCGATGCCGAATACAGGCAGCTGGTAATCAGACTACCCATAAAAAAAACGCAGACCAAGGTCTGCGTTTTTTATTTCAATTCTGATGATCAGCGCGGCGCGCTTCCTTATTCATGGCACGTATCAATATAACCATGCTGACGACGATGACGACCGAGACAACGCCAAAAATTCCTGTCCACATAGATGCATTCTGAATTGATTTAAGAGCTTGCTTTATATCAAGCAAGATTCTTTGCGTCAACTTTGCCAACATGCTTTCGAGAAATTTTAACTATTTCTTTCAATCACTATACATACTCAAACGTGACCATGCCTGCGGAAGTACGCAATCAAACCGCTGGTCGATGTGTCCAGATGCGAGTCATAGTCCTGATTACCCAAAATTGCTGGCAACAGGCGGTTAGCCAGTTGCTTGCCCAGTTCCACGCCCCATTGATCAAAGGAATTGATGCCCCAGATCACCCCCTGAACAAAGACCTTGTGCTCATACAGCGCCAGCAACATGCCGAGCTGGAAAGGATCAAGGCTGGGCATGAGTATGGTGGTAGATGGCTGGTTACCGGCAAATACCTTGTGTGGCAAGAGCCTGGCGATATTGGCATCGCTAAGGCCTGCCTGTGACAACTCTTCACGCGCCTGTGTCTCAGTCTTGCCAAAAGCCAGGGCTGCGCTCTGGGCCAGGCAATTTGCCAGCAAAGGTGCCTGGTGACCTGGCAAAGGATAATCACTGGATGCCGCCACCACAAAATCACAGGGTATCAGCCAGCCACCTTGGTGCAGGAGCTGGAAGAAGGCATGCTGACCATTTACCCCTATCTCACCCCAGACGATGGGGTTGGCGCGGCAAGTCAGGGCTTCGCCATCGCGGCTGACGGTCTTGCCATTCGATTCCATCTCCAGTTGCTGCAAGAAGGCGGGTAAGTGGCGTATCGATTCGTTATACGGCAGGATGGCTGTGGTCTCAGCACCGAGGAAGTTAGTATTCCAGATCGAGATCAGGGCCAGCAAGACTGGCAAATTCTTTTCTAGCGGTGCATTGCAGAAATGCTTGTCCATGGTTTCAGCCCCGGCCAGCAGGCGCTCAAAACCATTCATGCCTATCGCCAGCGCAACAGACAGGCCGACAGCAGACCACAGCGAATAACGCCCGCCTACCCAATCCCAGATTTCCAGGATATTCTCATCTGGTATGCCAAATTCATGCGCCTTGCCTGGGCTGGAAGTAACCGCAATAAAATGTTTGCTGACGGCCCACTCCTCCATTGCGGCTGCCATCAACCAGGTACGTGCAGTCTGGGCATTGATGCTGGTTTCCTGCGTCGTGAAAGTCTTGGAAGCGACAATGAAGAGGGTCGTGCGCGGGTCCAGCTTTTCCAGCAAGGGTGCCAGATGGGCACTGTCCAGATTTGAGACATAGTAAAACGTCAGCCCAGGATGCTGGAAGGCCGACAAGGCACGCGTCGCCAGCTTCGGTCCCAGGTCAGAGCCGCCTATGCCTATATTCACCACTGTCTGTATCGCATCTCCCTTGAAACCACGCCACAAGCCACTGCGTACCCGTTCGACAATGTCACGCATTTGCTTGCGCACTGCCCTGACCTTGGGCATGACATCCTCTGCCTCATTCGGGAAGGGCGTGAAATCTGTATGCCGCAAGGCAGTGTGCAAGACCGCGCGGTCTTCACTGATATTGATTTTCTCACCGGCAAACATGCGGTCACGCCAGCTTTCCACTTTGGAAAGGCGTGCCAGGGCCATCAGGCTATCCAGTGCTGGCTGGTCTATGCGCTGCTTGGAATAATCCACCAGCAAGCCATCAAGCTCAACCGAAAAATGCCTGAACCTTTCACTGTCGGCGGCAAACAATTCGCGCAAATGCTGTTGTTCCAGCCTTTGTTGATGTGCCAGCAGGGCTTGCCACTCCGGTGTGTGAGTTATATTCATGTTTTGTCAGTCTTTCAAGTAATTCGTCATCCTCATGCCTCAGATTATAGGCCAGACAATTATGCATGCTGCAAGCTTATTATTGCTAAAATTAGCACTCATTTAAATTTTTGCAGACAAAATCCAAAACTGGATTTATCGTAAACAAAAATTAATGCAATGTGAATTTGCAGAGGAAACGGATGAACATGTTAGACAGACAAGACATAGGCATCTTTATCGTGGATGACAATGACATCAGTCGTTCCATGCTTCGCCATATCCTCAATAGCGAGGCGTTCAATGTCATTGGTGAAGCGTCCAGCGGCGTGGCCGCGCTGGAATGGCTGGAGAAAACCATACCTGAAGTAGTGTGTCTGGACGTCATGATGCCGGACATCAGCGGCCTGGAAATTCTCGAACATATCAAGAAAATCTCGCCCGACACCGTAGTGCTGATGGTCACCGGCAGTAATAATAAAGAGACTGTGGTCAAGGCGATCAAGGCGGGGGCAAATGGCTTTATTGTCAAACCATTCAATCCCGCAACGCTACTACAGTCCATGCATTATTCAGTCAGCAAATCCCAAAAACAATTGAAAATCCTGATAGACCGCAGAAAAGCCTGGCGTAAAAGCGGGCTTCTGTAAGCCTCCAACCCGCTACACCTCAAGCAGGATCAGGCCGGGCGTGCACTCAGCAAATTGGCCATGGCAACATAAGCTTCCAGCGCGATGGTCTCAGGGCGCAGTTGCGGATCGACACCACAAGCAATCAAATCTGCTTCTGACAATAAACCGGCGACGCAATTGCGAACTACCTTGCGTCTTTGTGAAAATGCCTTGGTGACGACTTCTTCGAGTTTTTTGATATCGCAAGGCAGGGTACCCGGCTTGGGTATCATGCGCACGATGGCAGACTCTACCCGTGGCGGTGGATCAAATGCCTCAGGAGGTACGATGAACATCAATTCCATGTGGTAGCGTACCTGCAGCATGACGGACAGGCGGCCATAAGTCTTGCTGCCTGGCTCCGCAACCATGCGCTCGACCACTTCTTTTTGCAACATGAAATGCTGGTCTTCGACCAGCGGTGCTATCTCGGCCAGGTGAAACAGCAAGGGGCTGGAGATGTTGTAAGGCAGGTTGCCCACCACGCGCAGCTTCTGACCTTCAGGCACAGGGATGGAGGCAAAGTCAAATTGCAGGGCATCACCCTCGTGGATGATGAGTTTTTCTGGCGAAAAGTTTTTCTTCAGGCGGGCGACCAGATCGCGGTCCAGTTCAACCACATGCAATTGCGTCAGGCCATCAAGCAACTGGCGCGTCATGGCGGCCAGGCCCGGGCCTATCTCGACCATGGTTTGTCCAGGGCGCGGGTTGATGACGCGCGTGATATTGCTCAAGACCAGTTCATCGGTCAGGAAATTCTGGCCAAAACGTTTACGAGGGATATGTTTCATATTTTTCTTGCTTATTTTTTGCTTACTTTTTTGCGTATTTACTTTTCTTGCTTGTTGACCATGCTGGCTGCAACTCGTATCGCCACCAGCATGCTGCTAATATCAGCATGCCCCGTGCCCTTGGCCGCCAGATCAAGGGCGGTGCCATGATCAACCGAAGTACGTATCAGCGGCAGACCGAGGGTGATATTCACACCCAGTCCAAAACTCGCATGCTTGAGTACTGGCAAACCCTGGTCATGATACATCGCCAGTATGCAGTCAGCCTGCTCCAGGTATTTTTGCTGGAACAGGGTATCCGCTGGATAAGGGCCGCTGACCTGCATGCCAGCTGCTTGCGCTTTTTTGATGACGGGTGTGATGACTTCAATTTCTTCCATACCCAGATAACCGTTTTCACCCGCATGCGGGTTCAGGCCAGCCACCAGGATGCGTGGGTTTTCTATGCCAAATTTGCTGCGCAAGTCGGCATGGATGATTTCCAGGGTCTTCCACAGATCATCAAACTGTATGGCATCAGCAACTTTACGAAGTGGCAAATGCGTAGTTGCCAGCGCCACCCGCAGGGCTTGCGGCAGGTGGTCATTGGCTTCACTGGCCAGCATCATGACAACGCGGCCAGTATAGGTTTTCTCGGCGAAATATTCGGTATGACCGCTAAAAGCTACACCGGCGTCATTGATGGTGCTTTTTTGCAAAGGGGCAGTGACTACGGCTTCACACCATTTGCGTTGCACGCTTTCAATAGACACATCCAGGGTATGCAAGACAGCACGGCCATTGCGCGGGTCCAGCTGGCCGGCAATGACAAACGCACTCAGAGGGCAATCGATGATGGTCAGGCGTTCATTGCCAGAGGCAGGCAAGCCCTGATGCCGCAAGGCTTGCAGGGATACCCCCATCATGCTGATGGCGGGATCAAGCTCGGCTGCCAGCATGGACAAATAGGCAGCGTCGCCTATCAATACTGACCTGACTTCATGTCTTAACTGCCAGGCAGCCCGTATCGCAATTTCAGGCCCTATGCCAGCCGGTTCGCCTACGGTTACCGCGATGACCGGCAAACTGGGCTGTGGCATTATTTTTCTTCCAGGCGGAAATCAACGTAGGCACGGTCACGGATTTCACGCAGCCAGTCTTGCAGCGCTTCATCTGACTTACGCTCGCGCACAGCCTGACGGGCGGCGATACGTTGCCTGTCTTTCGATAATTCATCGGCCTTGCGCTCTGTCACCTGGATCAGGTGCACACCAAATTGCGTGGTGACAGGTTCACTGATCTGATTGATCGCCAGTTTGTCCATGGCTTGCTCAAACTCAGGCAAAGTAGAACCAGGGTACAACCAGCCCAGGTCACCACCTTTGGAGGCAGAACCATCTGCGGAGTGGGTCTTGGCCAGGTCTTCAAAAGTGGCTTCCTTGGCTTCTATCTTGCGCTTGAATTCCTGCAGTTTCTTGCGTGCTTCATCCGCAGTCACGATCTGGCTGACCTTGATGAGAATGTGGCGCACATGGCTTTGCTGCTCGGCAGCGGCAGCCTTGGTGTCATTCATGGCTCGCTTGCCATTGACTTTGACGATATGGAAACCATTCGGGCTGCGTACGATATCAGAGAATTCCCCCACCTTGACCTTGCTGATGGCATCGACAAACAATTGCGGCAAACGGTCTTGCTCGCGCCAGCCTATGTCGCCGCCTTTCAAGGCTTCTGAACTGTCTGAGTAAGTGACGGCGGTCTTGCCAAAGTCTGCGCCTTCACGCAATTTTTTCAAGACTTCGTCAGCGCGGGCACGGCGTGCGGCGATTTGTTCGGCAGAGGCTTTTTCAGGAATGCTGATCAGGATGTGGGCCAGATTCAATTCCTGCTTGGCGGCCGCCTTGTTGTTGGCTTCTGCTGCCAGGTAGTTATCGATCTCGGTTTCAGACACTTGTATCTTGCTATCTACTTCGCGCTCACGTATGCGCTGCATGAGGATATCGTCACGAATCTGTTCACGGAACTTCGCATACGAAGTACCTTCACGTTCGATCTGGTTACGGAACTCAGGCAAAGTCATCTTGTTTTGCTCAGCCAGACGCAACATGGTGCGGTCGAGCATGACATCATCTACACGCATGCCGTTTTCTTTGGCAAGCTGCATTTGGGCGCGGTCAGTGATCATGCGTTCCAGCAATTGCTTTTGCAGAACGGCACGGTCTGGCAAAGGTGTGCCCTGCTTTTTGAGCTGCATCTCTATTTCGAGCATGCGGGCATCCAGTTCTTGCCGGGTAATCACTTCATCATTGACCACAACAACGATGCTGTTAACCTTTTGCGCCTTGCTGTTTTGCGTCTTGGGAACCGCAATAGGGCTGAGTTTGACTTGCGACCAGGCTGTCGAGCTGATGAGCAGGCCAGCAGACACTGCCAGTACTGTGAATAAGTTACTTTGTTTCATTTGCAATAAAGGTCGCATATCGGTCCAAAATCCTGTTAAGCCATTCCCGTCAGAGCATCAAAGCGGGCAAAAGTTGCAATATACACGTTCGCTCCGGTTTCATAAACTGCCGAGCAGAGCATATACAGCATATGTATTGTTAGTACAGCAAATTATTTATCTACAGCAACAAGCTAGCGCTCACTGCCAGACTGGTAACCTGAAATATTCTTTTTCAAAGCATCAATCGGGTTGGCACCAAAACCCAACCTGGCCAGGCCATTCAACTCCAGTTGTATGGAAAAGCCGGACGTATTGTTAACGCTATTGGTGGCAAACCTTTGTGCCAGGAAGCGCAATGACCAGCAGTCAGCCTTGTATTCAAAGCCCAGCAAACCATCCACCATCTTCTTGTCCATCATGGAGTAATTGCTCCTGCCTACCATGTACCAGCGGTCTGCCACTGGCCATTGAGCTGAGACATCGACCTGTTCCAGACTGTTACGCTGATAACGGTATTCGAGGTTCAGTACTTTTTTCGGTGAAGGCTGCCAGTGCACGCCGTAGTTGGCACGTACTGACTGCCTGTCTGTCTGGCTCAGTTGCAAGGCCATTTCACCGCTCAATGTCGATGATAGTTTACCAGTTGCCGCCAGCAGCAAATCTGAACGGCTGGGGCTGACAGTATTATCAAGCGTGACTTTTTGCGTATTGAAATAGAAACGCTGACCTATCGCCAGTTTCAGGCTTTCATCCCCATTGCCTTCGATAAAGCGGGAAATCAGGGCAGCAGTAATCTGGTTGGAGTCACCTATCCTGTCCTGACCGGTAAAACGGTTTTCACTGAAAATCTGGGCGAAATTAAAGTCGGCGACCGCGCTGTCAAAGTTAGGCATGCGCGACTGATCGCGGTAAGGGGTATTCACATAAAACAGCCTGGGCTCCAGCGTCTGGGTCAGTGCCTTGCCAAACATCTCGGTCTTGCGTTCAAACACCAGCCCGCTATCCACCGAGAAAGTTGGTACTACGCGATGGAAATCGGCTTCCTTGCCTGGTTCAGGATTCACCAGATGGTAGTTGGTCGCATGGAAAGAGATTTTCGGGATGACAAAACCACCAGCCTGCACCAGAGGCAGAGAAATCTGGGGGTTGAACACCGCCCTGTCACCACGCACCATGGTTGGGTGCCAGAAGCGTGTCAATATGCTGTCCATGGACCAGTCCAGCCCGGCAATATCGTGTTGCTCGGCATGCAATTGCAATTGCGGCAGCCTGTCATACGGGCGCGCTATCGGCGCTGTCAGATCCTGCAAAACCTGGTAATTCGACGTCCTGAGTGACAGATTCCAGAAAGAACCGTAATACGTCAGATTGGCTTCGCGCAATAACAAGCGCTGCGCTGTCTTGGTAATCGTACGTGAAAAGTCGGTAGGATAATCATCATCCGAGGCTGAATTAATATTCCAGGACAATTCCAGTTGCGGCAATAATTTTTGCTGATGTATCGATGCCACCGCATAACGGTTAGTACCTGTGACGCGGTCATTGAGCAAACCTTCGACACTGGTTTCACCGGCATAGGTCTCCCCCAGATAACGCCCCTCTACCCCGAGTTGCAGGCCGCGCCTGGCGATCATTTTGGGGTAGAGCGTCAAATCGCGGTTAGGTGCAATATTAAAATAATAAGGCAGTGTGATTTCAGGGCCACCCTTGGATGATGCACCCAGTATCGGTGGCAGCAAACCAGAGTGACGTGCCCCTGACAAAGGGAAGGTCAATGAAGGTGTCGCCAGGATGGGCACACCCTTGAAATACAACACCGACTTGCCAGCCACACCTTTGTCGAGGCCTGTATCAAGACTCAGGGTATCTGATTGCAGATACCAGTCAGGGTCCAGGCCTTCGCATGTACTGTAGGTGCCGCGCGTGATCAGGGAACGTTCTTCGTCCTGAAAATCGATGCGTGCAGCGTGTCCCTGGGCATTATTGCGCAAGAGTTTATAGATGGGATTGGCGACATAGCCGGAACTGGCATCAAGCTGCATGCGCAAGGCATCTCCCTTATAGCAGTCGCCGTAACGTGTCATGCGTACTTTACCACTGGCTTCAACTTCGTCTTCGAGATTGCGGTACATCGCCTCATCTGCATTGATGCGGGTGCCACCTTTGACGACTTCTACATCATGCTCAAACTTGATATAGCGCTCTGGCCTGCCAGAGAAATTACCGGCCCGGACAGTCACAGGTGCATTTTTGTCATCCTGCTTTTGCTTTTCGCTCAGCTTTTCCAATTGCTTCTGGCTGGGCAAAGACTCTTTGGACGATTTGTCGTCGGGCTGAGTTTGCAGTGGTGACTGTATAGGGGTTGCCTGCTGATTTGGAGCCTGAACTTCATCCGGCTTGGCTGTGATGACGTTCTGAGCCATCGCCTGAGAAAAGTAGGCGGGCACCAAAACCGACACCAGAATTGCCGGGATAGTAGGAAACAACAGCGGTGAGTGAGATAATACGGGTTTCCTGCGCATGAATTCAGTGGTCAATAAGCGTTTTGCCAACAATGCTGGACGATGTCATACAGACAATATGCCAGAAATCAGTCGCCTATTATAGGTTAAATGCTGGCAAAACCACTTGAAGTATGCAGACAAACTAACTTCCATTACTATTTATACATGTCTTCTACAGCAATCCCAGGGAATTCTGCAGCATCTGCAGCGATCTCCCCCGAAAAAGAACAACGCAAGCAAGCGCTGCAAAACTGGCTTGCCAGCGTAAATGGACATGCCATGAAGCTGGCCAGCATGCGTGCAGCATCTGCCGATGCCAGCTTCCGCCAATATTATAGAATTGACACTGAAGATGGTAGCAGCCTGATCGCCGTCGATGCACCGCCCGCGACCGAGAATACCGCAGCCTTTATCAAGATGGCGAATCTCTTGAAAAGTATCAACCTGACGGTGCCTGAAGTACTGGCACACGATCTGGAGCAGGGTTTCATGCTGGTCACCGATATGGGCATGCACACCTATGGCCAGATCTTGAACAGCGACAATGCCCACAAGCTATATCTGGATGCGATAGACAGCCTGATACTGTTTCAGGCGCAGAGCCAGGCCGATGTCCTGCCTGAATATGACCGCCCCTTCCTGCTGCGTGAATTGAATATTTTCAAGGAGTGGTATGTAGGCAAGCACCTGGGTGTCACCCTGACTGATTCGCAAACCGCGACGCTGGACAAGGTATTTGATCACTTGCTGGCCAGTGCCCTGGCACAGCCGCAAGTGTATGTGCACCGCGACTATCATTCCCGCAACCTGATGTGGATGGACAAGGGCAATCCTGGCATCATCGATTTCCAGGATGCCGTGTATGGCCCCATCACTTACGATCTCGTGTCGCTGTTGCGCGACGCCTATGTACAGTGGGATGAAGAAATCGTGCTCGACTGGGCCATACGTTACTGGGAAAAAGCCCGCCGTGCAGGCTTGCCAGTGGCACCGGACATCGACAGCTTCTACCGCGATTTTGAATGGATGGGCTTGCAGCGCCACCTCAAAATCCTCGGCATTTTCGCCCGTCTGTCACACCGAGATGGCAAGCACCATTACATCGCGGATATCCCGACTGTCATGGAATATGTGCGCAAGACTTCGCATCGCTACAAGGAACTGATCCCGCTGTTGCGCCTGCTGGATGAACTGGAAGACAATGCGCCGCAAGTTGGATACACCTTCTAAGGCGGAGTAATAAAACTCATGAAAGCCATGTTACTTGCCGCCGGGCGCGGCGAACGTATGCGTCCATTAACCGATGCCTGCCCCAAGCCTTTGTTGAAGGTGCGCGGCAGGCCGTTGATAGTCTGGCATATCCTGAACCTGGTCAAAGCAGGTATCACCGAAATGGTCATCAATCATGCCCACCTCGGCCACATGATAGAAGATGCTCTCGGTGACGGTTCACGCTTTGGGGCAAAGATACAATACTCAGCCGAAGAACAGGCGCTGGAAACCGCAGGCGGCATAGCCAAGGCCCTGCACTTGCTGGGCGATGATCCGTTCATCGTGGTATCCGGTGATATCTATATTCCCCATTTCAATTTTGCAGAATGCCTCAATACCCTGGAAGAAAATGACCCCTGGGGTAATCCACATCCTGCAGACAAACGCGATATTGCCTGGTTGTATATGGTGAAAAACCCCAGCTTCCATCCGACTGGTGACTTTGCCCTGACACTGATGAGTTTGTCGAATGAAGGCACGCCGCGCCACACCTTTGGCAATATTGGCGTGTATCGCCCTGAAATGTTTGCGTCGATACGTCCGGGTGACCATGCCAAGCTCGGCCCTTTGCTGCGCGAATACATAGATGCAGGCCGCATAGGCGGCGAGCTGTACCGCGGCGAATGGCATAATCTGGGCACACCAGATCAACTGGAAGCGCTGAACGCACCATTGAATTTCAAAGGATAAGCATGAGCATCAACACCACTGACTATTCTGCATATTCTGCACGTCGCCAACAACTGATGGCGCAGATGCAGGCGCAAGGTGGTGGTGTGGCAGTCATACCAACTGCCCGTGAATGGATACGTAATAACGACAATCACTTTCCCTTCCGCCACGACAGTTATTTTTATTATCTATCCGGTTTCACTGAACCTGAAGCGATGGTCGTGCTGGTCGCCACTGCGGACAAACAGCAATCAATTCTGTTTTGCCGCGAAAAAAATCCTGAACGTGAAATCTGGGATGGCTTTCGTTTTGGGCCAGAGGCAGCCGCCAAAGAATTTGGCTTTGATGCTGCCTACCCGATCGCCAGCCTGGCAGAAAAATTGCCAGAATTCCTCAGTGATGCACATGCTGTGTTTTACAGCGCGGCACAAGAACCGCATATCGACAGCCAGGTACAGCAAAGCCTGCAAGCCGTGCGCGACAAGAGCCGCAGCGGTATCAAGGTCCCGTACATTACGGTGGATGTGCGCGCACTCATCGATGAAATGCGCCTGTTCAAGGATGCGACAGAGATCGCCCTGATGCAACGCGCCGCCAGCATCTCTGCCGCGGCCCACGCGCGTGCCATGCGCAGCACCAAACCCGGCAAATTTGAATATGAACTGGAAGCAGAGCTGTTGTATGAATTTCGCCGTAATGGTGCGCAGGCACCGGCCTATGGTTCCATCGTTGCTACCGGTGCGAATGCCTGCATTTTGCATTACCAGAGCAATCAGGCGGAGATCAAAGATGGTGATCTGGTATTGATTGACGCCGGCTGCGAATTTGACAGCTATGCATCCGATATCACCCGCACCTTCCCTGCCAATGGCAAGTTCAGCCCTGCACAAAAACGCCTGTATGAAATCGTGCTGGCGTCACAGCAGGCCGCGCTGGAATATGCACGACCAGGTTCTGTGTATATGGATGGTCACCATGCAGCAGTACGCGTGCTGACTCAGGGCATGCTCGATACTGGCTTGCTGGACAAGAACAAGGTCGGCAGTCTTGACGATGCGATTGCCAGTGCCGCCTTCCGTCAGTTCTACATGCATGGTACCGGCCACTGGCTGGGTCTGGATGTGCATGATGTTGGTGACTATCGAGAAGCACTGAAAACTGGCGATACCCGGGCGTATCGCCAACTGCAGCCTGGCATGGTCATCACCATAGAGCCAGGTATCTATGTGCGCCCTGCAGAAGGCGTGCCGGAAGAATACTGGAACACAGGGATACGCATAGAAGACGATATCCTGATCACGGCAGACGGGCATTTGAATCTGAGCCGTGACACACCAAAAACGGTGGCTGAAATTGAAGCAGAAATGCGTGCGCGCTGAAAGTGCTGAATTAAATGACTCACACCATCAATGATGTCGATATAGCGATTTGTGGCGCAGGCCCTGCTGGCCAGGCTCTGGCCTTGTTATTGCAACAGCAGGGTTATGCGGCTGAGCGCATTGCTCTCTACGATGCCAAGACTAGCGAACAGGCAGAACAGGATGCACGCTCCATTGCCATTTCCTATGGCAGCAGGCAAATCATGCAGGCGGCTGGTGCATGGCCGGTCAGGGCCACAGCGATACAGGAAATCCATGTTTCACGCCGCGGCCATTTTGGCCGCAGTCTGATGCGGGCGGCTGACTATGCAGTGCCAGACCTGGGTTATGTAGCCCGCTATGGCGACATCATACGGCCACTGCAGGCAGCCATCAACAAAAGTGGCATACGCATACAGAGGCCGGTAAGTGTCAGCAATATCGAAGAAGCTGCTGACCATGTACGCCTGACACTAAGCCATGCAGACACGGGAGAAACTAGCCATGTCAGCGCCAGCATCGTGATACAGGCAGAAGGCGGGACTTTTGGCGACCAGGAACAGCGCAGCCAGCGCCATGATTATCAGCAAACTGCCATCATCGCCCATGTGAATACTGATGCCCAGATAGCAGGACGCGCTTTTGAACGCTTCACCGAACAGGGCCCGCTGGCCCTGTTGCCGCAAGAAGATGGCTATGCCCTGGTCTGGTGTGTGCGTCCCGAGCAGGCAGCACAATTGCTGGCACTGGATGAACAGGGTTTCAAACAAGCCCTGCAAAACGCCTTTGGTCACCGTCTGGGCAACTTCATCAAAACCTCGGCACGTCTGTCTTACCCGCTGGGCTTGAACGCCCAGGCACATGCGACTGCACGCACTGTCGCCATCGGTAATGCCGCGCAAACCCTGCACCCGGTCGCAGGGCAGGGCCTGAACCTGGGCTTGCGTGACAGCATGGTATTGGCACGCACACTGAGCAGGCATCTGCATGGAAATTCTGCCAGTGATCCGGCAACAGCCTTGCAGGCTTATATCAGGGAGCGTGAGACCGACAGGAAGCTGACGATACGCATCACCGACAGCATGGCCCGCGTATTTGCCAGCAGCCCCGACGGTTCATTCAGCCAGAGCTTGCTGGGGCTGGGATTGGGGGCGCTGGATATGATCAAGCCAGCAAAGCGTGTGCTGGCAGAGCAGATGATGTTTGGCTGGCGCTGAGCGCACACCACGGTGCGCTCAGTCATCAATTAATTCCTGATTTCCAGTGCGCGGTTCAAGCTCAGCGCTGCTACCGAGCAGGCCGCGCCGGACAACAAATAGAGACTGACATATTCCAGCCCGAAATGGGACGACAGCCCCAGCGCCACCAGTGGTGCAAAGCCAGCCCCTACCAGCCAGGCCAGGTCAGATGTCAGGGCAGCACCGGTGTAACGGTATTTGGGAGAAAAATTGGAAGTCACAGCACCTGATGCCTGCCCATACGACAATCCCAGTACGCCAAAGCCTAGCAAAATAAAAATATCCTGCCCAAGTTCACCACCGTCCATCAAGGCAGGAACGAAGCCACTCAGCACGGCTATCATCAATGCCAGAGCAAACAACATTTTGCGACGGCCAATACGGTCGGCAATCAGGCCAGAAATAACGATACCCAGCATCATCAACACTGCACCTACCATCTGAATTTCCAAAAACTCGCTGAGCGAACGCTTGGAATAAATCGTGATCCAGGACAAGGGGAACACGGTAACAAGATGGAACAGTGCGTAACTGGCCAGGGCTGCGAGCGCACCTATGAGCAGGTTACGACCTTGTGAACGGGTCATTTCAATGATATTGGTGGGCTCCAGCTCGCGCTCGTCCAGCAAATGCTTGTATTCATTGGTAGAAACCAGGCGCAGGCGGGCAAACAGGGCAACCACATTGATTGCAAATGCGACATAGAATGGATAACGCCAACCCCATTCCAAAAAGTCTTCAGTCGACAGATTGGCAACCATGTAGGCAAACAGGCCCGCTGCGATCATGAAGCCTACCGGTGCGCCCAGTTGTCCCAGCATGGCATACCAGCCACGCTTGTTTTCGGGTGCGTTCAAGGCCAGCAAGGAAGGCAGACCATCCCAGGAGCCACCCAGCGCCAGCCCCTGCCCTATGCGTAACAAGGACAACAAGACGATGGAAGTTACACCCAGATGCGAATAGGTTGGCAGGAACGCAATGCCAGCAGTAGATACACCCAATAAAACCAGAGCAATGGTGAGCTTGGCTTCACGTCCGATTCGCTTCTGGATTTCCATAAAAGCTACTGTGCCAAACGGACGTGCCAGAAAAGCAAATGAAAAGATCACGAAGGCATACAGTGTGCCTTCCAGTCTTTGTTCAAATGGAAAGAAAACCTGGGGAAAAACCAGCACTGAAGCCAGTGCATAGACAAAAAAGTCAAAATATTCCGAGGCCCGTCCTATGACGACGCCGATGGCGATTTCGCCGGGTGCAATGGAGGAATGATCGGAATGACTGTTTTTGACATTCCTGATTGCAGTATCTGCCATGGAGCTGGAGGGCAGTTCATTTTCATTGGTGCTGATGCTGGCCATGATGGTCCCTCAAATTGTCTCAAAATTTATAGTCTGGCTGCTGTGCGATCTTCATTTCTGATGCTTATTTGAAAACTAGGACAAAACGTCCAATCGCCAAGGCCTTTTTGTAAAGGTACATTAGCACAAATTTCTATAATCATTGACCTATCTCAATATGATTCCCTCATTTGCACGACGCGGATTTGCTGTTTTTTCTGCAATTTTGTTGGCGGGTTGCAACACAGTGGTAATGAATTCCTCAGGTGATATCGCCGCTCAACAAAGCCATCTGATATGGGTATCTACCCTGTTGATGTTACTGATCATCGTACCGGTGATCTGTTTGACCATACTGTTTGCCTGGCGTTACAGAAAAAATAACACCTCAGCTAAGTATGAACCTGACTGGGATCATTCCACCCAGCTTGAACTCGTGATCTGGGGTGCGCCGCTGCTGATCATCATCGCCCTGGGCCTGATCACATGGATCAGTACGCATACGCTGGACCCTTACCGCAAGCTGTCACGCCTGGACGAAAACCGCCCTCTTCCTGCTGACGCCAAGGTACTCAACGTTGAAGTAGTGGCCCTGGACTGGAAATGGCTGTTTATTTACCCTGACCTTGGTATTGCCACGGTCAATGAGCTGGCTGCACCAGTAGATGTGCCTGTGCGCTTCAAGATTACCGCATCGAATGTCATGAATTCCTTCTTCATCCCTGCACTGGCTGGTCAGATCTACGCCATGCCAGGCATGCAGACGACGCTCAATGCAGTGATTAACAAGCCGGGTGAATTTGATGGCTTTTCAGCCAACTATAGCGGAGCAGGTTTCTCTGACATGCGCTTCAAGTTTCATGGCATGAGTACGCAGAATTTTGAACAGTGGGTGCAGGCGGCCAAAGCCAAGACGCAGACGCTGGACCGCGCGACTTATCTGAAGCTGGAAAAACCGAGTGAGCGCGAGCCGGTGCGTCATTACGCCAGTGTTGATGCGGATTTGTATCATGCCATTTTGAATCGCTGCGTTGCCACAGGTGAAGTCTGCATGGACAAGATGATGATGAGCGACGCAAAGGCAAATGCCAGAGCCTATGCCGCATCTGATGCGAAAATGGATTTCAGCAATTTGTTCACGCAGCGCCTGGAACAGGATAACGCCGCTCGCACAGCACGCTTGTTGGCTTATCTGGACGCTGACATTTGTAAAGCATCCCCAGAAGCGTCCTCCAAAGCGTTCCCCGAAGTGCTCCCTCTTATCATTGGAAGTAAATGATGCAAGATCATATTGATTTGACCAAGCTCATCCTGGGCCGTCTCTCCTGGGATGCGATTCCCTTTCACGAACCTATTTTGCTGGCAACCTTCGCAGGTGTCGCACTTGGTGGCATTGCGCTGCTTGGAGCGCTGACCTACTTCCGCCTGTGGGGCATGTTGTGGCGCGACTGGTTCACCAGTATCGACCACAAAAAGATAGGCATCATGTATGTGATTTTTGCCATTGTCATGTTGCTGCGCGGCTTTGCTGACGCCCTCATGATGCGCTTGCAGCAGGCAATTGCCTTTGGTGATACGGCAGGTTTCCTGCCACCGCATCACTATGACCAGATATTTACAGCACACGGCGTGATCATGATTTTCTTCGTGGCCATGCCTCTGGTCACAGGCTTGATGAACTATGTGGTACCACTGCAAATCGGTGCACGCGACGTTGCCTTCCCTTTCCTGAACAATTTTAGTTTCTGGATGACCGCATTTGGCGGTGGCCTGGTCATGGTGTCCCTGTTCGTTGGTGAATTTGCCCGCACTGGCTGGCTCGCATATCCGCCGCTGTCCGGCATCATGTCCAGCCCGGATGTCGGGGTTGATTACTATATCTGGTCATTGCAGATCGCTGGTGTCGGTACTCTGCTGTCGGGGATTAATCTGATCGCCACCATCATCAAAATGCGCGCGCCTGGCATGACGATGATGAAGATGCCGGTGTTTACCTGGACTGCGCTGTGCACCAACGTACTCATCGTTGCAGCCTTCCCTGTGCTGACTGCGGTACTGGGCATGTTGTCACTCGATCGTATGTTTGGCACCAATTTCTTCACCAATGATCTGGGTGGCAACTCCATGATGTATGTGAACCTGATCTGGATCTGGGGTCACCCTGAGGTTTATATCCTCGTCCTGCCTGCGTTTGGTGTGTTCTCTGAAATCGTCTCTACCTTCTGCAGCAAGCGTTTGTTTGGTTATACTTCGATGGTGTATGCGATCGTGGTGATCACGATCTTGTCTTACCTGGTATGGCTGCATCACTTCTTCACGATGGGGTCGGGAGCGAGTGTCAATTCCTTCTTCGGTATCACGACCATGATTATCTCTATCCCTACCGGGGCGAAGATATTCAACTGGCTGTTCACGATGTACCGTGGCCGTATCCGTTTTGAATTGCCGATGCTGTGGACTATAGGTTTCATGATCACTTTCGTTATTGGTGGCATGACAGGTGTCTTGCTGGCGGTACCACCTGCCGATTTCGTTTTGCACAACAGCCTGTTCCTGATCGCGCATTTCCATAACGTCATTATCGGTGGCGTGCTGTTTGGCATGTTCGCTGGTATCAACTACTGGTTCCCTAAAGCTTTTGGCTACAAGCTTGATGACTTCTGGGGCAAATGCTGCTTCTGGTTCTGGACTATCGGTTTCTATTTCGCCTTCATGCCTTTGTATGTACTGGGCCTGATGGGCGTGACCCGTCGCCTGAGCCATTTTGAAGACCCATCCCTGCAAATCTGGTTCCAGATCGCTGCTTTCGGTGCCGTCCTGATTGCACTGGGTATTGCGTCCTTCATCATACAGTTGTATGTCAGTTTCAAGAATCGTGCATCGCTGCGTGACTTCACTGGTGACCCATGGGGTGGCCGTACGCTGGAATGGTCAACATCCTCACCACCTGCACCTTATAACTTTGCCTTTACACCAAAAGTGTATGACAACGATGCCTGGGCTGATATGAAGAGCAAGCAATACCAAAGGCCTACAGATGGTTTCGTACCTATCCATATGCCTAAAAATACCGGGGCTGGCTTCGTCATCGCCTTGCTGAGCGCAGCCTGTGGCTTCGCCCTGATCTGGCAGATGTGGTTGCCAGCGGTGCTGGGTTTTGTCGCCATGATGGCTGCCATCATCGTTCACACCTTTAATTACAAGCGAGATTACTACATCCCTGTTGCTGATGTTATCCGCACAGAAGAAGAACGTAGCCGTCTGGCAGGTGCCGCCCATGTCTAATACTGCAACTATCCCTAACGAGGGCACGAACTTGAATACCAGTGCAACTTCGCAGGCTAGCACTTTTGCCAGCAGCGATTTCTATGTCAAGGAACACCATCCGGAAAACGGCACCCTGCTCGGCTTCTGGCTTTACCTGATGAGCGATTGCCTGATCTTCGCCTGTCTGTTTGCTACCTATGCAGTACTGGGCCGCAATTATGCAGGTGGACCTACAGGTGCAGAACTGTTTGACTTGCCGCTGGTCGCCGTCAATACATCCCTGCTGCTGTTATCTTCCATCACGTATGGCTTTGCCATGCTGGAAATGCAGCGCAAGCGTGTTAAAGCCACCTTGATCTGGCTGGCCATTACCGGTTTGCTGGGTGCCGGCTTTATCAGCCTGGAACTGTATGAATTTGCCCACCTGATACACGAAGGTGCAGGCCCGCAACGCAGCGGCTTTCTGACCTCTTTCTTTGCCCTGGTTGGTACGCACGGCCTGCACGTTACTTTTGGCATTATCTGGCTGATTACCCTGATGTTCCAGATAGGCCGTCATGGCCTCACGCCTGAAAATGGCAGGAGACTGATGTGCCTGTCGATGTTCTGGCATTTCCTGGACGTGATCTGGATCGGTGTATTTACCTTTGTTTATTTGATGGGAGTCTTGCCATGAGCGCACACCAAGAACATACGGCGCATGATCATCATGATCATCATGGACATACTCACGCCAACCATGGCAGTCTGAAAGAATACGCCACCGGGTTTATCCTGGCGGTGATTTTGACTGCGATACCCTTCTGGCTGGTCATGGGCAAAGTCATGAACAAGTCGAGCACCACTGGCATGGTCCTGCTGGTATTTGCAGCAATACAGATCGTCGTGCACATGGTGTATTTCCTGCACATGAATAGCAAATCAGAGGGCGGCTGGACCATGCTGGCTCTGCTGTTCACCGGCATGCTGGTATTTATCATGATGAGCGGATCGCTATGGGTCATGTATCATCTGAATCACAATATGATGCCCGGCATGATGCATGAAACAGAAACAAAACCGCAATCGATCAATGCCGCCCCCATGTCCAAACCTGCTGCGGACAATATGAAGTCCATGCCATCCATGCAATGAAAAAGCAGGAACAAGGAGTTGCCGGGAAAGTGGCTGACCTGACACCACAGACAGGTCAGCCTCCCTCATCTCCCCGTCACTCCCGCTTATTCAGACTGAGCTTCACGGCCTGCATGGCAGTCATCTTTGCAGGCTTCATTTCACTGGGTACATGGCAGGTACTGCGCCTTCAATGGAAGCTCGATTTGATAGAGCGGGTTGAACAGCGCGTACACGCAGAGCCAGTCCCCATTCCCGGCTTTTCACTATGGCCACACATCAATGCAAGTGCGGATGAGTACCGCCATGTGCAGGTCAGTGGCGTTTTTCTGTATGAGAAAACCATACTGGCGCAAGCCACGACAGAATTGGGCGGCGGCTTTTGGGTCATGACGCCACTGGCGACAGCAGATGGCGCTACGATACTGATCAACCGTGGTTTTATCCCGGAAAAAATGGCCACGACTTACCGGACGTCACCAGAAAAAGATCGCCTCCCCACATCCGGCACCAGCTCTATACAGGTCACCGGCCTGTTGCGCATCACAGAACCAGCTGGAGGGTTTTTAAGGAAAAATGATCCCGCTGGTAATCGCTGGTATTCACGCGATGTGAACGCCATCGCTGCTGCAACTGGCTTGACCAGGCCTGCCCCTTTCTTTATCGACGCCGATGCAAGCCCGGCCAGCAATAAGCCCGGCACTCAGCAAAATGAAGTATCGGCCAACACCCCTGTCGCCGGCTTGACCGTGATTCATTTTCACAACAACCATTTAATTTACGCCGTAGTCTGGTTCTCGCTGGCAGCCATGACGGCAGCAGCCTGGGCATATGTCATGCGGGATAAAAAAAGTGCCCAGGCCGTCAAGACAGGGAATACCGCATAGACCAGGCTGGAGTTGCAAATTTAACATAGAGCCCATGTTCTGTTAGCATGCACTAAAAAGCACAATAACGGGACATGGCAAGCATGATAAGAAAAATACTTCCTCATAGCATCGGGCAAGGCATAGTGGCAAAAACCGCAACAAAAACACCAGAAAAACAGTCTGCCATTGCGATAGAGTACGAAAACTCGGCAGGTCACAAGAACATGTTGCAGCTTATACAACTGCGCTGGCTTGCCGTGTTTGGTCAGTTATCAACCATATTGATCGTCATGTTTGGCTTTGGCATACAGTTGCCTCTGGTTAAAATGCTGGCCGTGCTGATCTGTCTGATAGGTTTTAATATTGCCAGCCATTTACGCTGGCATGAGCGCGTGTATGTAACCAATGGCGAACTGGTTTTTGCTTTGCTGATTGACGTATTCAGCCTGACGGCACAGCTATATTTTGGCGGCGGCACGTCGAATCCCTTTGCTTTTCTGTATCTGCTGCAAGTGATTTTAAGTGCGGTCTTGCTGGAAGCCTGGTCCACCTGGATCATCGTCATCATCACCAGTGCCTGCCTGGCCGGACTATCGCTGTTTTCTGAACCTTTGCCTCTGCCATCCAGTGAAACAGGCGGCTTGTCGCGCTTGTATATCGCTGGCTTCATTATTTGCTTCATGCTCAATGCTGCCCTGCTGGTTTTCTTTATCACCCGCATAGGCCGCAACCTGCATGCGCGGGATGTTCAACTGGCAGACCTGCACCAGCGTGCAGTAGAAGAAGACCACATCGTGCGCATGGGCCTGCTGGCCTCTGGGGCAGCGCATGAACTGGGTACACCATTGGCAACGCTGTCAGTCATCCTTGGTGACTGGAGACGCATGCCAGAATTCAAGAAAAACCCTGAATTGCTGGAAGAAATCAGCGAAATGGAAACGCAGTTGCAGCGCTGTAAAAGCATAGTCAGCGGCATCCTGCTATCTGCCGGGGAAGCACGCGGTGAATCTGCCCTCAAAACCACCATCAATACTTTTTTGAATGATCTGACCAAGGAATTTATCTCGACCCGCCCTATCGTCTCATTTGGTTTCGACAATCAAATTCAGGAGGATATCCCCATCGTCTTTGATACTGCCTTGAAGCAAATGGTCTGTAATGTGCTCGATAATGCGCTGGAAGCTTCACCTGACTGGATGAGCATGGAGGCCAGGCGTGAGGGTGATGCACTGATATTTACGGTCGTTGATCGTGGGCCTGGTTTCGACCCGGCCATCCTGTCACGCATAGGGGAACCATATCAATCGACCAAGGGCCGCCCAGGCAGCGGGCTGGGATTATTTTTCGTCGTCAATGTGGCGCGCAAACTGGGTGGTCATTTCACGGCATCCAACCGCGAAGATGGCGGTGCCATCGTACAATTGAATCTCCCGCTTGCGGCGATCATGCTTTAGGAACCTCAGATTAAGCAGATTTGCTCCGGTAAGAAAATCAATAAAGACTTTACAATGTCACAAGAGCTGGAATAGTTTGAATGGCCGCTCTGCTCCACCTCAACGAAATACAGCGTTAACTTCAGGAATTGTTTCACTATGCCAGAAAGTCGTCTGTTACTCATTATCGAAGACGATACTGCTTTTGCCCGCACACTGGGCCGCTCGTTTGAGCGGCGCGGCTATACCGTGCTGCACGCAAGCAGCAAGGATGATGCTGAAAAATTATTATCAGAACATAGTCCCGCTTACGCCGTGGTGGATCTGAAGCTCAATGGCCATTCATCTGGCCTGGCCTGCGTACAGCTTTTGCACCAGCACAATCCTGACATGCTGATCGTCGTGCTGACAGGATTTGCGAGCATTGCGACTGCAGTGGAGGCAGTCAAACTGGGCGCATGCCAATATTTGTCCAAACCGTCCAACACCGATGATATCGAAGCAGCCTTCGGGCATATCGCTGGCACGGCAGAGGTAGAAATTACCAATCGCTCTACGTCCATCAAGAACCTGGAGTGGGAAAGAATCCACGAAGTACTGGCTGAGACTGACTTTAATATTTCTGAAACAGCACGCAGGCTGGGCATGCACAGGCGTACGCTGGCGCGCAAGCTTGAGAAACAAAGAATCAAGTAAATTACTGATCTGTTATTTTTGAACAAACACAGTAAATACCTGCCTCACCAGGTTTACTCTATAATCCGCCCTTCAACTGAAAGGAAACACCATGAAAATGCGCATCAAAAGACGCCATCTGAATTTTGGACGCTTGTACAATCACCAACTGGCTGCTGTGCTTGAAGCTGCATTTGAAGAATTCAAAAGCAATTTCAGCGAGCAAGGCGCATCCATCACCGAGTCTATAGACTCTTTGCAAGACCTGGGTGCCAGCTACCGTCATTTCAAGAAATTTGCCCTGCGCTTCGCCAAGGCACATTAAACCCAGCCTTGACGAGTCGTTGTCGCCGGTTTTCACCTGAACACGCGACTCGTTTTTCATTGAGAACCGCGTAAAGTCCTGCGGGCTCAAGTGTTCTTCACAAATTAAATGCTCAGCTCCATTGCGGGCATAACTCGTT
The DNA here is from genome assembly GCF_049339865.1 of Undibacterium sp. TC9W. Lineage (NCBI taxonomy): Bacteria > Pseudomonadati > Pseudomonadota > Betaproteobacteria > Burkholderiales > Oxalobacteraceae > Undibacterium > Undibacterium sp. TC9W. The sequence goes on from NZ_JBMPPJ010000018.1 coordinate 91,502, forward strand.
TTTTCGCTCATGACGCGCCGATCATGTGCGTATATCTCAAAACTCATTCGACATATTACGATGGTTTCTCATTGATGAAATCGATTGTAATTACAGCGTCACAGTCAATTCCTACAATTCTCTCATATACGCTCCAGAGAAAAGGATTTCCAATGCGTCCCCGCTATTTGAGTTTGATTGTTATTTCTTTTGTTATTCCATCCACGGTCATTTTGCTGCATGGCTGCGGTAGCTCGTCTGATAGTACCGCCCAAGCACAAAAACCTGACCTCCCTGCTACTTCATCTGCTGGATGGACAACCGGTGACTTGCATGTACACACCATACAGTCCGACGACGCCCGCACAACACAAACATTGGATACGGTGCTAGATAAAGCATTTACCAGCTATGGGTTGGACTGGACGGCTATTACGAACCACCTGCGCTCCTCAAAATATGACAATAACGGTACTTCCCTGACAAACCCGGTACCATTCGCGTATGGCATGGAATCCTATGAAATCCCCAGGATCAAAGCCTTGCAGGCATCTGGTCGCTATGCAGACAAAACCATTTTCTCAGGTTTCGAATGGGATATGCCCACCCACGATCATTTAGGCGTCAGCATTTTTGATGTAGTAGATGGTAAATTTGTGTCATCCCCATCTGCGTCCAAGGAATTCCAATACCTGTTTACCACATTGGAAGACAGCAAATTTGATACTGCGGACGTCAGCAAATGGAAAACAAAATATCCGCAGCGCTTCAATAGCACAGCAACAGATGCCTTGCAGGCCATTTCGTGGTTAAAGAAAAATTATCCCGATACCAGTTTTATCACCATCAACCATCCTTCGCGCAATCCCGGCAAATACACCATTGCTGATTTCCGCACGATGAATGACATGGCACCCAACATCATGTTCTCAATAGAAGGCATGGTAGGCAACCAGATGGAACCAGATCGCGGCGGATATACCTCAAGCTATGTCGATGCCAACAAGCCAAATCGGGTTTATGGTGGCGTTGACGCCATCGTGGCCCAGGTTGGTGGTGTCTGGGACGCCTTGCTTGGTGAAGGTCGACGTATCTGGAATATCGCTGATTCTGATTCACATTTCAAAATCGATGATGCCGGTAATAGCAGCGGTTACTTCCCTGGCGAATATGCAAAAAACTATGTGTGGATGAACGACAAAAAAGCGGGCGTCAATGAATTGATCAAGAGCCTGCAGTCGGGAAGGATGTTCAGTGTCTTTGGTGATCTCATCAATGCCATGGAATTCACGGTCAGCAATGTCAGCAATGCAAACGATGTCAAAAACATGGGGCAAGAGCTGAAGGTAGCAAACGGTAACACGGTTGAAGTCACCATACGTTTCAAGAGCCCGGCCAGGAATAACTATGAATTTCCGGCTGGTAGTGGCGTATCCGGCAACAAGGCACCGAAGGTGGATCATGTGGATTTGATCGTGGGTGATGTTGGCAGCAAGGCGGCACCGGATTCCAGCGCTTACAATGTAGCGACCAACCCCAGCACCAAGGTCTTGAAACGCTTCACCAGCGCCGACTGGAAAACAGACGCTGAGGGTTACAGTGTCATCAAGTATCAGATGCTTGTGCAGAAAAATCAGTACCTGCGCCTGCGTGGCACCAACCTCGCCATCAACGTCGCAGACATGACAGAAAATGGTGAACCATTGGCCGATGCCAAAATCACGACCACTGACAACCCGACGCGCCACAACCAGATCAATGACCGTAACTACGCCAGTCTGTGGTTCTATTCCAATCCAGTCTTTGTTAGCGTGAACTAAGCCTGGTCGTATAAAGGGTGGGTAGAGGGCCTTGCGCTGGAAGTAATTGCAGGTCACTTACCCCCCTTCATCCAACATAAGGGAAATTATCTTTTCGATAAATTTCACCTTTGACTAAGGATCAAAGTGCACATCTGTTACTCCATGGTTGACCAAATCTGTATTCCTTTCGCTTAAATATTCAGGAGTACAATTTATGCCACGACATAACGAGGGAGGGCCGCAATGAAACTGTATCCATTATTCCTGCTGATGGCAGCAGCCACCGTGTTCAGCCCTGGTCCTGGTGTAGTCATGACACTGACAAATGCCTTACGCTATGGCATGCGCGGCACTTTTGGTGGCATTCTGGGTATCTCCTTTGGTGCTTTGATTGTGGCCGCAATTTCTGCCACCAGCGTCGGTGTCGTGCTGGCCGCATCGGCTACCGCATTTACCGTACTCAAGTTGCTGGGAGCTGGATACCTGATTTTCCTCGGCGTCAAGCTTTGGCGTGCACCAGCCTTTCGTTTCACTGAAGGCGATGCCCATGAAGCCAGCTTCAAAAAGCGCTTCCTGGAAGGCCTGTCTTTGCAGATGACCAACCCCAAGGCGATATTCTTTTTCCTGTCTGTATTCCCGCAATTCATAGACCCGGCCATGAGTTATGGCCTGCAGTTTGCCGTGCTGGTCATGACTTATAGCGGACTGATCGTCATCATTCATAGCAGCTATGCGATTTTTGCCGGTCGCGCCAAAACCTGGCTGACATCAGAAAAAGGCGGTTCCTACATGAATAAAATAGGTGCTGCCACCTTTGTATTTTTTGGTTGTGCCCTGGCGGGTGCGAAACGCACGGTATAAGTAAGGCCCCCAAGAGCGCGGCGGTCTTCCCAAGCGTCACAAGTTTGCTGTGCACTGCACAAGCACAAGTACCGCGCTGCAAAGCAGCAACGGATTCATCCATTCTTGACATTTGATAACAGGCACGGACAAAGAATTCTGCTAGGATAAATGCGTGTTCAAGGTACTCCGGCAAGCTTCATTCCCCGCATCATTCACCGTCCGAGGTGTGCATGTCAACCAGACGCATAGGAATGTCTGACATCGTCATAGGCCAGGCCTTGCCCTGGGACGTCTATGGGAATGATGGTAGCCTGCTGTTGCGCAAGGGCTTTATTGTCACCCATGCGGGTCAGGTATCAGCTCTGGCAGAACGCGGCCTGTTCGCAGATACCGGCAAGTCCGAGGGTGGTTTGCGAGATGGCAAAGTGGCCGAGAAAGCTACTGAAGCCCCTTCCGTTGTACGCACCATCAATACAGTACGCACAGAATTGCGCAGGCTGGTTTACAACCTCAATACCGAAGCCGATGTACAAACCCAGCTTATCTCCCTGACCAAAAAAATGGGCGCAGCAGTCTTCATGGCACCGGACGTCGCACTCGGCTGCATCTTGCTGAATCAGGACGATAACTATGGCCCACGGCATTCTGTAGATACTGCCATAGTATCCCTGCTGATTGCCCGTACTCTCAAAAAACCTGCAGACGAAATGCTCTTGCTGGCTGCCGCTGCACTGACCATGAATGTCGCCATGCTGAGGCAACAAGAGAAACTGCAAGAGAAAAGCGAAACTCTGAATGCGGCAGAGCAGGAATTGATTTCGCAGCATCCTGAAGCCGGTGCTGCCATGCTGCGGGCCGCAGGCATAGACAATGAAGACTGGCTTTCCTGGGTTTTGCATCATCATGAAAGCGAAGATGGCAGTGGCTATCCCAAGGGTAAAACCGGTGCGGATATCCCGCAAAATGCCAAGATCATTTCCCTCGCCGACCGTTACTGTGCCAGGGTATGCGCACGCAGCTACCGCAAGTCCATGCTGCCGAATGCGGCATTACGCGACATACTGGTAGAGGGTAAATCCAAGATAGATCCCATGCTGGTGACAGTCTTTATCAAGGAACTGGGTACCTACCCCATAGGTACTTTCGTCAGACTGGAAAGCGGAGAAATTGCCGTGGTAACAGGTAAAGGCGAGACCACCACTACACCTTATGTGCATGCACTGCTGGGGCCGCGCGGCACACCACTGTCAATACCGCTAAAGCGCGACACGCAAAAGCCGCTGATGGCGATACGTGAAGTCTTGCACCGCGACCAGGTCTCGGTCAAATTTACCATGCGTCATTTATGGGGCGACATTGCCCGCCTGTGAAATGCCCCTCCACCAGAATTGATTAGCGAACATCATGAATAATGACCTCCCTGAGTCTGAAAAAATCAACGAAGAAGAAAGCTTTGAAGAGCTGAATCAGGCAGACTACCGCAGCCTGGTATATCTATACTTTCCTGACATTGATGCAGGGCAGCAACTGGCAGCAACACTGGAACTATATCAGCATGAGGTGCTTTGCTTTACCGAGGCGGATGAGTTGCAATCCGCCATCATGGTCAGGATGCCGCAGGCCCTGGTCGTGGATGTGGATAGTCCTGCCGGAATGGCGACCCGTAAGAAAATTGCTAACCGCGTCATCAGCAACTTCCCCATCATTTATATTTCAGAGATGGACGATTTTACACAGCGCCTGGCGGCTGTCAGGGAAGGCGCAGCGGGTTACTTTCTCAAGCCTCTTGATATCGAAGCATTGAGTGCCAAAATAGATGAAAAAATCGCCAGGAATGAAGTGCTGGCCTATCGCATACTTGTTGTTGATGACGATGAAATGCTGGCCGCCTATTATGATGCCATACTCAGCAGCGCTGGCATGCATGTGAAAGCCATCAACGACCCCAGTGAAATTCTTGAATCACTGAAAAAATTCAAGCCTGAACTGGTACTGACAGACTTGAACATGCCCGTCTGCAATGGACTGGAGATGGCGCAAATCATCAGGCAAAACAATCGCTATATCGATATCCCCATCGTCTTTTTATCCACTGAAGTACAAAAACAAATGACGGCAATAGAAACCGGGGCAGATGATTTCCTGGGCAAACCCATAGACCCGGAAAAACTGATTTCCACTATCGCCAGCAGGGCAGAACGTTATCGCAATCTGCGCAAGCAGCGATAGGCTAGCTCATCAGTCTATAGGCAAGCCGCTGACTGGCTTGATTTCTTCCATGCAGATCATCGAGCGTAAAGAGGCTACGCCCGGTACCTGCATCAGGGTATCGGTCAGAAACTGTGAGAGGCTTTTCAAATCGCTGGCAACGACCTTGAGAATGTAATCAAAGTCACCTGAGATGGTGTGGCATTCTATGATTTCAGGAAAAGCCTTCAACTGCCGCTCTACCTCGCGCACATTGCGAAATTGCTCCCTGTCCAGAGACAGGTTCACGAATGCCATGACACCGAGACCCAAAGCCTCAGGTGCAACCTGCGCGACATAGGCGCGTATCACGCCCTTCTCCTCCAGCGTCCTGACCCTGCGCAGGGTCTGCGGTGCCGACAGATGTATGCGTTCGGCCAGGCTTAAATTGCTCATGCGTCCATCTTGTTGCAAATGTCGCAAGATACTTCGATCATATACATCCATATTCATCCCCCGGCTCTACCCTGATTTTCAGGATATTTTGTCATTTTCATTAAATGAGAAATTAAAACACACTAATTATTAATATATGAAACTTAATTTCTATTTACATGAAATTTACATCTTATTTAGCAATCTATTTCTTTTCCCGGCTGGCTACAATGGTAAACAGAATACATAGCACAACAGGTGCGCAAGAGCCTGATGCGAAATGGGTCTGGTGGATTTTCAAAAACATCACTCTTCTTTGAAAGAGTGAATGGAAGTCTCGCAACATCAGGAAAACCAGGGTGATTTCGCAATAGCCTCTGAAATGTGTTCCCGCAAGTCCTTATACATAAATACTGTAAATACGGTAAACACGGAGAACATCATGGTGACCTTCATCGGCACAAAAGAACTGCAAAACCACTTGAAGAAGACCAGGCTGGAAGATGCCATTGCGCGTCTGGCTGGCATGATCAAGGAAGATTATTTGCGCTGGCAGTCATTCGACAAATCGGCACGCGTGGCAAATCACTCCGACGTGGGTGTCATAGAACTGATGCCTATCTCTGACGGTAGCCAGTACTCATTCAAATACGTCAATGGTCACCCAAAAAACACCCAGGCTGGTTTGCTGACGGTAACTGCCTTTGGCGTACTGGCTGATGTGAATACCGGCTACCCCCGCCTGCTGTCAGAACTGACACTGACAACCGCCATACGCACCGCCGCCACCTCGGCGCTGGCAGCGACTTACATGGCGAGGCCAGACAGCCGTGTCATGGCACTGATAGGCAATGGTGCACAAAGTGAGTTCCAGGCAGTGGCTTTTCATGCCATGCTGGGCATCAAAGAGTTGCGCGTATATGACATAGACCCTGCAGCAACCGACAAATTAATTCATAATTTGCGTATGTATCCAGAATTAAGGGTGATACGTGCCAACTCCACTGCCGAGGCAGTCAAGGGCGCGGACATCGTAACCACGGTGACAGCAGACAAAACCAATGCCATCATACTGACCCCGGACATGATAGAACCCGGCATGCACATAAATGGCGTAGGTGGTGATTGCCCAGGCAAGACAGAATTGCATGCAGATATTTTGAATAACGCGCATGTGGTGGTGGAATATGAACCGCAATCCCGCATAGAAGGTGAATTGCAGCAAATGCCGGCGGACTTCAAGGTAACCGAGTTGTGGACTATCCTGGCAGGTAATGCCACAGGTCGCAGCCATGCCGAGCAAGTCACGGTATTTGATTCTGTAGGATTTGCGCTGGAAGATTTTTCTGCCATGCGTTATCTGGAAAAATATGTCATGCAGGCCAATTCACCGGTACTGGACCTGATACCTGAAATGATGAACCCGAAAGACCTGTTTGGTATGGGAATGGCAGCAACAAGCACAAATGTTGCCAGCCCTGCCCGTAGCAATACAGAATGTGCAGTACCAATAAACGCCTGAAGTCTATCCGACAGGGCATTACACTAGAAACGAATGAAAACCATTTCCTTAATTGGAGCGCCTACCGATGTAGGCGCAAGCGTCAGAGGCGCGGGCATGGGGCCTGACGCATTACGTGTCGCAGGCCTGAACGAGGCTTTGACGGCACGCGGCCTGAAAGTCATTGACCATGGCAATTTGCATGGTCCGGCCAATCCCTGGGAACAACCAGTGAATGGCCTGCGCCACCTGAAAGAGGCGATAGACTGGAACCAGGCCGTGTATGACGCCGTTGATAAGGCCTTGCAAGATGGCCACATGCCCATGATGCTCGGTGGTGATCATTGCCTGGCAATAGGCTCCATCAGCGCGGTGGCGGCACACTGCCGCCGCGTTGGCAAAAAATTGCGCGTCTTATGGTTTGATGCCCATGCCGACAGCAATCTTTCGACCATCAGCCCTACCGGCAATATCCACGGCATGCCTGTCGCCTGCCTGATGGGTCATGGTCCGAAGGAGTTGATCAACTATAGCGGCCAGACTCCTGCCATACAACCTACCGACATACGCCTGATAGGCATACGCAGTGTCGATGATGGCGAGCGCAAGTTCATTCATGAAATGGGCATGCAGGTATTCGACATGCGCTACATCGATGAATACGGCATGCGCAATGTCATGTCTTCCGTGCTGGCCAATCTGGACAGCAATACCCATTTGCACGTGAGCTTTGACCTTGACTGCCTGGACCCAGGCATCGCCCCTGGTGTAGGCACGGCAGTGCTAGGTGGCCCCAGCTACCGCGAAGCACAGTTGTGCATGGAAATGATTGCCGACACCGGCCTGATGGCATCGCTGGATGTGGTAGAGCTAAACCCTGCGCTCGATGTGCGCAACCAGACTGCGGTACTGGCAGTCGATTTGATCGAAAGCCTGTTTGGCAAATCAACGCTGGTCAGGATGTAAGCGAGAATGTAAGGAATATCAGGTCATCGGCCGTTTTTTGCTGATGACCTGTTCAATCTTCAAAGGCTTTGTAGCCATCAATGACAGCCACTACCGTGGCTACCCAGATTACGCACCGGATGCTCTTCCGCCGTACCCAGATTCTGCAAAATACCGCAATCTTTTGTTGCCTGCGCGCTGGTGCATAACTTGCGTAGGGACTTTAACTGTGACTCCAGTCCCTTCAACTCCCTGATGCGGAGCGCGACATGTTCTATATGTTTGTCGAGCAAGGCATTTACTTCTGAACAATTATCCTCAGGCGCATCGCGGAACTGCAATAGCTGGCGTATTTCATCCAATGTCATATCCAGAGAACGGCAATGCCGTATGAATTGCAGGCGCTCTGCATGCATTTCACCATACAGGCGGAAATTGCCCTGCGAGCGGCTGGCTTGTGGCAACAAGCCCTCTTTTTCATAGTAGCGTATGGTTTCTACCAGGCAACCGGAGCGTTTTGCCAATTCGCCAATTTTCAATTCCATTTGTGTGCCTCCATCAATTTAAATCTAGTGGACTGTAACAGTGGAATCGAGAGTGAAGGACATGTGCCCGGCGCATCAGGGCAAGACGCAAAACACAGCGATAGCGGGGCTATCGCGAGTATTTGCAACGCAGCCATGATCGTCGCGCACATGGCAGGCACTCCGATTTTCACTGTTACAGTCCACTAATGCTTGACTCTATACCTGCTACAGGGTGTCTAATGCTCACTATACCTCTTTTCCGGAGTCAGCATGGCGCATCAGCATCAACACGATCATTCAGGGCATGGCCATGGACATAGCCATGGACACACTCATGAACATGGCGATGAACACAAGCATGAATCAGCGCACAAGCATGCGCATAGCTGTTGCGACCACGGTGAGGTCAAAGTGGCGCCGGAGAATGAAAAGCCTATAGCCTCACCTGCCGGTACATCGACCGTGGTGTATTCCATAGAAAACATGGATTGCCCGACGGAAGAAGGCTTGATACGCAATAAGCTGAGCCCCATGCCCGGCATAGCACAGCTTGATTTCAATCTCATGCAACGCAAACTGACGGTCAGCCATACGCTGGAAGACCAGGCAAAGATACAAGCTGTACTAACTTCGATCGGCATGCAGGCCGTGCTGTTAAGCGGAGATGGCAAAGACAATGAGGATGCAAGCGCAATACCGCCAGCAAACCCTGCACACAAATGGTGGTTGCTGGGTGCTGCCGGCGTAGCTGCAGTACTTGCCGAAACCTATGCCTACATCAGCGGCGCAGAAAAAGCCTGGCCCGTTATGCTCTTATCTGCCCTGGCGATACTGCTCAGTGGCACCAGTACCTATAAAAAGGGCTGGATAGCGCTGAAGAACCTGAACCTGAACATCAATGCCCTGATGACGATCGCCGTCACCGGTGCGCTGATCATAGGGCAATGGCCAGAAGCTGCCATGGTCATGGTCTTGTTCAGCCTGTCAGAAGCCATAGAAGCAATGTCGCTGGACCGCGCCCGCAATGCCATACGCGGCCTGATGGCAATGACGCCAGAGACAGCCCGTGTCTTGCAGGCAGATGGTAGCTGGCAGGATGTCGCAGCAAAAAACATCGCCATAGGCGCTACGGTAAGGGTTGCTCCGGGTGAACGCATCCCGCTCGATGGCGAACTCAGCAAGGGCCAATCCTCAGTCAACCAGGCCCCCATCACGGGCGAGAGCATACCGGTTGCCAAAACTATCGGCGACAAGCTGTTTGCTGGCACCATCAATGAAACTGGTTCTTTTGAATACCGCGTGACCGCTGCGCAAACTGACTCCACCCTGTCGCGCATCATCCACGCTGTTGAAGAAGCGCAAGGCAGCCGTGCGCCTACACAACGCTTTGTCGATAGCTTTGCCAAGGTATACACACCCATTGTGTTTGTACTGGCACTCGGCGTCATGCTCTTCCCTCCCCTGTTGCTGGGCCTGCCTTGGATGGTGTGGATATACAAGGCGCTGGTCTTGCTGGTGATTGCCTGCCCATGTGCGCTGGTTGTCTCTACCCCTGTGACTGTAGTCAGCGGGCTGGCTGCAGCGGCCAAGGCGGGCATACTTATCAAAGGTGGCGTGTATCTGGAGGAAGGCCGCAAGCTGAAGTCACTGGCGCTCGATAAAACCGGCACCATCACCCAGGGCAAACCTGTTGTCACTGATGTCAAACTACTCAATGGTGAAGAGGCCATTGCATTGCAACTGGCAGCCAGCCTGGCAGGCCGCTCTGACCATCCGGTGTCGGGCGCAGTGACTGCCTATTCGACAATGCAAGGCAGCAGCGCATTGGAGGTTGTTAACTTTGAGGCCATTGCAGGCCGTGGCGTTAAAGGCCAGATAGCGGGCAAATGGTATTACCTTGGCAATCATCGTCTGATAGAAGAACTCAACATTTGCAGCCCGGCTACCGAGGCAGCATTGTTCGCGCTGGAAGCGGAAGGCAAGACAGCGGTCATCATTGCGAATGAAGAAAAGGCATTGGCGGCAATAGCCGTGGCAGACACTGTGCGTGAAAGCAGCCGTCAGGCGATTGCAGAACTGCATGCGCTGGGCATACGCACTGTCATGCTGACCGGCGATAATGAAATGACGGCAAAAGCCATCGCAAAAAACGTGGGCATTGATGATGCGCGAGGCAATCTGCTGCCGGAAGACAAACTGGCCGCCATCAATGACGAGCTGACCAGTCACGGCACGGTCGGCATGGTCGGTGACGGCATCAATGATGCGCCAGCGCTGGCCAAATCCAGTATAGGCTTTGCCATGGGTGCGGCAGGTACGGACACGGCGCTGGAAACGGCTGACGTTGCCCTCATGGATGATGACTTACGCAAGATCCCGCAATTCATCCGCCTGAGCCAGCGCACTGCGGCTATACTGAAACAGAATATCGCACTGGCACTGGGTATCAAGCTGGCCTTCCTCGTCATGGCAGTCATGGGCATAGCGACTTTATGGATGGCGGTATTTGCTGATATGGGTGCAAGCCTGCTGGTGATTTTTAACGGTTTGCGTCTGGTTCGCCGTCTGAAATAGTGACAACAAGCTTTAGGGTTTATAATTCACACCATGCTTAAAAAGTTCATCCTTATGATCATCGTCGCCTTCACTCTCCAGCTAAGCTGGTCGGTGGCGAGTGCGTATTGCATGCATGAGACGGACAAGACTGCGCAACACTTTGGGCATCATCCGCATGAGCATGAAGCCAGGGATGGTGACAATCATGCTGATAAATTTGCAGACAAATCAGCAGCAAAAAAAGCAGCTTCCCACCCAGACTGTGCGTCGTGCGCACATAGTCCACTGGGTGCGGATTCATCCAATCTGCCGCTGACAGAATCGACGCTGACCACTTATCAACTCACTGCGGCATCGCAGCAGACTCCTGCGCCTTTCCTTGCGCAACCTGAACGTCCCAAATGGATGGCCTTCGCCTAAGTCCGGCGAGGCATCTGTCTATATTCATTTCATTGCTTTTTTTTCGTCACGTATTTTTATACGTGCAACGTGAAGTATTTAACAAGCTAGAAACTTGACAGCTACTTGCTGGATTCTTCCTTTTCGTTTTTCAGGAGAATGCCATGCAAAAATTATTCTTGCCACTCGCTGTAGTGGCTGTACTACTGTGCACTATGCTGTTTCCAGCATCAGCACAGGCACAAACATCAGTAAAAAACTCATCGCCTTTGACCAACGCTGGCGTAATGACCTTGCCCATGGCAATAGCACAGGCGCTTGCCAATAACCCCGACATCGCTGCTGCCAGGCGTGAAGTGCAAGCCAGCGAGGGTGCATTGCGCCAGGCTGACGTTATGCCCAACCCTGAACTGTCTGTACTCATGGAGGATGCCAGGCAAGACAGTCGTAGCACCACCATACAAATCAACCAGCCACTGGAACTGGGTGGCAAACGCGGTGCACGCATCAGCGTCGCCGAGCGTGGCCGCAGCCTTGCATTGAATGAACTTGCGATCAAATCAGCCGAGATCAGGGCTGCCGTCACCACACATTTCTTTGCTGTGCTGATTGCACAAGAACGCCAGCGTCTGGCCACTGCTTCACTGGAACTGGCTCAACGCGCCAGCCATGCTGCCAGCCGCCAGGTCAGCCTGGGGAAAATCCCGCCACTGGAAGCCACCAGGGCAGGCATCGCAGAATCTGGTGTGCGTGTGGAACTGGCGCAAGCCAATAGTGAATTGCTGATGGCCAGGCAGCGTCTGGCTACAGCCATGGGCAACAAACTGGCTGCTGAGCAGCAATTGCAAGCTGAATTTCATACCTTGCCCGCCTTGCCCGACATGCGAAAACTGACACAAGCCCTGTCCCGTTCACCATTGATGCAACGCGCGCAACTGGAAGTGGACAAACGCCAGGCCATGTCAGCACTGGAAAAAAGCAGGCAAATACCGGACCTGACTTTAAGCATAGGCAACAAGCGCGAGCAGCAAACTGGCCGCAACCAGGCCATCGTCGGCATCAGCATCCCGCTGAATCTGTTTGACCGCAACCAGGGTAATTTGCAAGAAGCACTGAGTCGCGCAGACAAGGCCAGGGATGAATTGACGGCCACAGAAAACCGCCTGCATGGCGAATTGCTGCAAGCCCATCAACGCCTGAGCCTGGCCAGAGAAGAAGCGGAGATGCTGAAAAAAGAAATGCTGCCCGGTGCACAACAGGCATATGAGCTTGCCATCAAGGGCTTTGAATACGGCAAATTCAATTTCATGGATGTGCTGGACGCCCAGCGTTCATTGCTGCAAGCAAGGGCGCAATACTTGCGCAGCCTGTCAGAAGCCCAGCGTGCTGCGGCGGATATCGAGGCTTACATAGGTGACAGTGAATTCAGCCTGTTCACCGCCACCTCTTCATTTTAGGATTTTGTATGAAACTGAATATCAATAAAAAAACTGCCGTGCCAGTCATCATCGTCATCCTCATAGGTGCAATATTGGCTGCGCTGATACTGGGCGCAGGAAAATCAAAAAAAACTGATGATCATGGCAGCCATGCAGAACAGGCTGAACATGCCGACAAAGAACATCACGATGAAAACAATGAAACGGCCAAAGGCCCGCATGGTGGCAAGCTGTTCAGCAAGGATGGTTATGCACTGGAAGTGACTATTTTCGAACAAAATACGGCACCAGAATTTCGCCTGTATGCCTACCTGGACGGCAAGCCACTGCCACCTGCAGCAAACAACGTCAGCATCAATCTTGAACGTCTGGGCGGGGCAGTACAAAACTTCAAGTTCAGCACAGAAAAAAATTATCTGAAAAGCGATGCCATTGTCGAAGAACCGCATTCCTTCAAAGCCAGTATCACAGCGCAGCATGCGGGCAAGAGCTATCAGTTCAATTATGAGCAGATAGAGGGCCGCGTCAGCATGAATGCCTTGAAGCGCAAGCAAAATGGCGTAGAGACAGAAATAGCAGGCGCAGTGAAACTGCAAAGCAATCTGAATTTACTGGGTGAAGTGAAACTGAATGAAGACCGCATGCTGCAAATTGTGCCGCGCCTCGCAGGTGTCGTAGAAAGCGTGGCGGTGAATGCAGGTGACAAGGTCAGCAAAGGACAACTTCTGGCGGTGATATCCAGCGAGGCATTGGTGGACTTGCGTACTGAAGTGCTGGCAACCCAAAAACGCCATGCACTGGCACGCAGTAATTTTGAGCGAGAGAAAAAACTCTGGGAAGAAAAAATCTCGGCTGAACAGGATTATCTGCAAGCCCGCAATGCCATGCAGGAAGCCGACATCACCCTGCAAAGTGCGCAACAAAAACTGGCTTCCCTGGGTGCTGGCATGGCTACAAAGGGCAACCTGAACCGCTATGAAATCCGTTCACCCATCGCAGGCACAGTGACCGAGAAACACATCAGCATGGGGCAGTCACTCAAGGATGATGTTGCCATCTTTACGGTAGCCGATCTCAGCAGTGTCTGGGTGGAAATCGCGATACCTGCCAAAGACCTCAACAATGTCAGGACAGGCCAGAGCGCCAAAGTCAGCGCCAACGCCTTTGATGCAACGGCAGAAGGCAAGCTCAGCTATGTAGGTGCAGTCATGGGGGAACAAACCCGCACAGCCAAAGCACGCTTGCTGCTGCCCAATACCAAGGGGGCATGGTATCCCGGCCTGACTGTGAATGTAGCCCTGCTGTCAGCCGAAGTGGAAGTACCGGTTGCGATAGTCAATGAAGCCATACAAATCATTGATGAACAAGCCACGGTGTTTGCCAGCTATGGCGATCAGCTGGAAGCCAGGCCGGTGGAACTGGGACGCAGCGATGGCAAGTACACAGAAATACGCAAGGGCTTGCAGGCTGGTACAGCCTATGTTGCCAAGAACAGTTTCCTGATCAAGGCTGAGCTCGGCAAAGCTGCCGCCAGTCATGAGCACTAAGAGCAGGAGCGCACATCATGTTTGAAAAAATTATACAATTTTCGATAGCGCAACGCTGGCTGGTCATCATGCTTACACTGGCGCTGGCGGCACTGGGCATCTTCAGTTACCAGCGCCTGCCGATTGATGCCGTGCCGGACATCACCAATGTCCAGGTACAGGTCAATACCGCTGCCCCTGGCTACTCACCACTGGAGGCTGAGCAACGCATCAGCTTTCCCATAGAAACCGTGATGGCAGGCCTGCCTAACCTGCAACAGACGCGTTCATTGTCACGTTATGGCTTGTCGCAAGTGACCATCATCTTCAAGGATGGTACTGACATTTACTTTGCCCGCCAGCTCGTCAATGAACGCATACAGGAAGCCAAGGGCAAACTGCCAGCAGGCATAGAACCTGGCATGGGGCCTATCTCCACGGGTCTGGGTGAGATTGTCATGTGGACAGTCGAGAGCAAGGAAGGCGCACTCAAGGCGGATGGTCAGCCCTACACGGCTACCGACCTGCGTGAAATACAGGACTGGATAGTCAAGCCACAATTGCGCAATGTCGCAGGCGTGACCGAGATCAATACCATAGGTGGTTATGCCAAGGAATTCCTGGTTGCACCATCGCCAGAAAAACTGGTGGCACATGGACTGAGCTGGCAAGACGTCGTCACTGCACTGGAAAAAAATAATGGCAATGTCGGCGCTGGTTATATAGAAAGACGTGGCGAACAATATCTCGTCAGGGCACCGGGGCAACTGGCTTCCATGGATGACATACGCAATGTGGTCGTCAGCACCCAGAAAAATATTCCTGTCCGCATCAACGATATCGCCGAAGTCAGCATAGGCCGTGAATTGCGTACTGGTGCGGCGACTGAAAATGGCCATGAAGTCGTACTCGGCACGGTGTTCATGCTGATCGGTGAAAACAGCCGCAAGGTATCGCAGGATGTGGCAAAAAAACTGGCTGAGATCAACCGCAGCCTGCCGCCTGGCATTGTCGCCAGCACCGTATATGACCGTACTGTGCTGGTCGATAAGGCCATCAATACGGTAAAGAAAAACCTGCTCGAAGGTGCCGTACTGGTGATTGCCATCCTCTTTTTGTTTTTGGGGAATATCCGTGCAGCCATCATCACCGCCATGGTGATACCGCTGGCGATGCTGTTCACGTTTACCGGCATGGTGGGCAACAAGGTCAGTGCCAATCTCATGAGCCTGGGCGCACTCGATTTTGGCATCATTATCGATGGTGCGGTGGTCATCGTCGAGAATTGCGTGCGCAGGCTGGCTCATGCACAAGCGGCTACCGGACGCACGCTGAACCGCAGTGAACGCCTGCAGGAAGTGTTCGCCGCCGCCAGAGAAGCCCGCCGCCCCTTGCTGTTTGGCCAGTTGATCATCATGGTGGTTTACCTGCCCATCTTTGCGCTGACCGGGGTAGAAGGCAAGATGTTTCACCCCATGGCGTTTACCGTGGTTGCTGCCCTGATTGCCGCGATGGTCTTGTCAATGACTTTCATCCCTGCGGCTGTCGCCCTGTTCATCGGTGAACACGTTAACGAAAAAGAAAATCGTCTGATGCTATGGGCCAGACAAATCTATCAACCCATGCTGGATTTTGCCCTGCAAAGCAAGGCACTGGTCTTGAGCATCGTCGTGGTGGTGCTTGCCCTGAGTGGTTTGCTGGCCAGCCGCATGGGCAGTGAATTTGTCCCCAGCCTGAATGAAGGTGATATCGCCCTGCACGCCATGCGCATACCCGGCACCAGCCTGAGCCAGGCTTTGCAAATGCAGATAGAACTGGAACATGTGATACGCACTTTCCCCGAGGTGGACAAAGTCTTTGGTAAGCTGGGTACGGCAGAAATTGCCACTGACCCGATGCCACCGAATGTGGCCGATACCTTCATCATGCTCAAGCCGCAAGCGCAATGGCCAGACCCAACGCGCAGCAAGGATGATCTGGTAGCAGCCATACAGGAAGCCGTGGAAAAAGTACCGGGCAATAATTATGAATTTACCCAGCCCATACAGATGCGCTTCAATGAACTGATCTCTGGCGTGCGCAGCGACGTGGCGATCAAAGTGTTTGGTGACGACATGGAAATCATGAACCGCACTGGGGAGCAGATTGCCAGAGTGCTGGAAAAAATGCCCGGTGCTGCCGATGTCAAGCTGGAGCAAACCACCGGCCTGCCTATGCTGAGCATCAACATCAACCGCGAGAAAGCGGCCAGGCTGGGTTTGAATATCAGCGATGTGCAAGATGTGATTTCTGCAGCGATAGGTGGCAAGGAATCTGGCACTCTGTTCCAGGGTGACCGCCGGTTTGATATCGTTGTACGACTGCCAGAAAATGTGCGCAGCGATATCGACGCCATCAAGCGCCTGCCGATTCGTCTGCCGAATGTACAAAATGGAGCGGCCAGTTTCATTACCCTGGCTGACCTGGCAAGCATAGACATGGCACCCGGCCCCAACCAGATCAGCCGTGAAGATGGCAAGCGCCGCGTCGTCGTCACTGCCAATGTGCGTGGCCGCGACATAGGCTCTTTTGTAAAAGAAGCACAGGATCAGCTGGCACAAAAAGTCAAAGTCCCGACGGCTTACTGGACCACCTGGGGCGGCACTTTCGAGCAATTGCAATCTGCATCACAGCGCCTGCAAATCGTCGTCCCCGCAGCTTTGCTACTGGTCTTCATGCTGTTGTTCGCCATGTTTGGCAATATCAGGGACGGCTTGCTGGTATTTACGGGTGTACCGTTTGCCCTGACTGGTGGCATAGTCGCCCTGTGGTTGCGCGACATACCCTTGTCGATTTCAGCAGGCGTAGGCTTTATCGCCCTGTCTGGTGTTGCGGTATTGAATGGCCTGGTGATGATTGCCTATATACGCAGCCTGCGTGAAGAAGGAATGCCGCTGGACAGCGCAATCCAGCAAGGTGCATTGACACGCCTGCGCCCGGTATTGATGACGGCGCTGGTAGCATCGCTGGGCTTCATCCCCATGGCGCTGGCGACAGGTACAGGAGCTGAGGTGCAGCGGCCACTGGCGACGGTGGTGATAGGTGGCATACTGTCATCCACCTTGCTGACCTTGCTGGTGCTGCCTTTGCTGTATCAACTGAACCATCGCAAGACAGATAAACCTTAATCCAGACTAAAACAAAATGCCCGGGAGTGAATATCGCTACCGGGCATTTTTTACAACTCAGCTTGGTTCAGCTAATTACTCAACAGCCTTCACCATATCTTCAATGACTTTCTTGGCATCGCCAAACACCATCATGGTTTTATCCATGTAGAACAATTCATTGTCCAGACCTGCATAGCCAGAAGCCATGGAGCGCTTGTTGACGATAACGGTCTTGGCTTTATAGGCTTCCAGGATAGGCATGCCAGCAATCGGTGATTTGGGGTCTTTTGCCGCAGGATTAACCACGTCATTCGCACCCAATACCAGCACAACGTCAGCCTGGCCAAATTCGCTGTTGATGTCTTCCATCTCGAATACCTGGTCGTAAGGCACTTCTGCTTCTGCCAGCAAGACATTCATATGACCAGGCATGCGCCCTGCCACAGGGTGAATTGCATACTTGACGGTAATACCTTTGTGCGTCAGTTTTTCTGTCAGTTCTTTCAGGGCATGCTGGGCACGTGCTACCGCCAGGCCGTAGCCAGGAACGATGATGACAGTCTCGGCATTGCCGAGCAAGAAAGCCACGTCATCAGCAGAGCCGGACTTGACCGTACGCTGGGCCTGATCGCCAGTAGCAGCGGCGGCAGCTTCGCCACCAAAACCACCCAGTATCACATTGAAGAAAGAACGGTTCATCGCCTTGCACATGATGTAAGACAGGATGGCACCGGATGAACCCACCAGCGAACCAGCAATGATCAACATGGAGTTATTCAGCGAAAAGCCAATACCTGCAGCCGCCCAGCCAGAATAACTGTTCAGCATCGACACCACCACCGGCATATCAGCACCACCGATAGGGATGATGATGAGTACGCCCAGCACAAAAGCCAGGGCCGTCATGATGATGAACGGTGTCCAGCTTTGCGTGACGCAAAAGGCAATACCGCAACCCAGCATGGCAATTGCCAATACCAGGTTCAACTGATGCTGGCCACTAAAACTGACCGGCGCGCCCTGGAACAAACGGAACTTGTACTTGCCCGACAATTTACCAAAAGCGATGACGGAACCAGAGAAAGTAATCGCACCGACAAAAGTACCGATGAACAATTCCAGACGGTTACCAAAAGGGATAGGCTGGTCTCTTGCGACGATATTGAATACCCAGGGTTCAGACACAACGGCTACGGCGATACACACCGCTGCCAGACCGATCAATGAGTGCATCGCAGCAACCAGTTCCGGCATCTTGGTCATCTCTACGCGTTTGGCCAAAGTTGCACCTATGCCGCCACCAACGATGACGCCAATGGCAACCAGGCCATAGCCCAGACCTGCACCGGCGCTCTCGTTTTTCAGCTTGACGATCAAGGCAATGGTGGTCGCGACTGCGATTGCCATGCCTATCATGCCAAAACTGTTACCACGACGTGCGGTAGAAGGATGGGACAAACCTTTGAGGGCCTGGATAAAGCAAACGGATGCGATCAGATAAAGCATCGTTACCAGATTCATGCTCATTATTTGCCCTCCTTGTCAGCATGGGCAATGGCTTTAGGTTCTTTTTTCTTGAACATTTCCAGCATCCTCTGGGTAACCAGAAAACCGCCGAATACATTCACTGCTGCCAGTGCTACGGCTGCCGTGCCCATCACCTGGGCCAGCAGGCCTTCGGTCAGACCGGCGGCCAGCATGGCACCGACGATGATGATGGCAGAAATGGCATTCGTCACCGCCATCAAAGGCGTGTGCAGGGCCGGTGTTACTGTCCACACCACGTGGTAACCGACATAAATTGCCAGCACGAAGATGATGAGATTGGTAAGGGTATGACTAACTTCCATGATGTCCTCTCTTTAATTGGATTGAGACATGCAAATCGCTGGATGGGCAAACAAGACTTTGAGTACTGCCTGCCCTGGCTACGTTATTTATACTCTTTAATACTGGTGATCTGATTCTTGCCATTGACGAAAACAACATTCGGTTTATACGCCTTTGCTTCTTCTTCTGTCATCGCCGCATAGGTACAGATAATCATCAAATCGCCCAGTTGTACGCGGCGGGCTGCAGCGCCATTGAGTGAAATTTCACCGCTGCCACGTTTGCCCTTGATGGCATAAGTGGAGAAGCGTTCACCGTTGTTGACGTTATACAGCTCTATCTGTTCGTTTTCGATGATGTTGGCAGCGTCGAGCAGATCTTCATCGATACCGCACGATCCTTCGTAGTGCAGGTCACACTGGGTTACAGTTGCGCGATGAATTTTGGCGCGGAGCATATTTCTTTGCATGGTCTTTCTACTTTCTGATACTGATTGCTAAAAACTTTAAAACTTTTTATTCTATTTCTTTAAGACTTCACCACCTGAGCAAACCAGGGTGGCAGCGACGATTTCATCTTCACGGTTAATCGCCAGTGCAGCATCCTTGTCGATAATGAGCTTCAAAAAGTCCAGCACATTACGGGAATAAAGGGCCGATGCATCAGCTGCCACCAGGGTTGCCAGGTTAGGCTCGCCTATGATGTGTACACCGTATTTGGTGACTGTTTTGTTGAGTTCGGACAAGGGGCAATTGCCACCCTGCTCTACCGCCATATCGACGATGACTGAGCCTGGCTTCATGGCTTTTACTGTCTCTTCCGAGATCAGGATTGGTGCCTTGCGGCCAGGGATCAAGGCTGTCGTAATGATGATATCAGCCTGCTTGGCACGTTCATGCACGAGAGCAGCCTGCCTTTCCATCCACGCTGCTGGCATCGGGCGAGCATAGCCACCTACGCCTTTGGCGATCTCGCGTTCTTCATCGGTTTCATAAGGCACATCGATAAATTTTGCACCCAGCGATTCAACCTGTTCCTTGACGGGCGGGCGTACATCCGACGCTTCAATCACTGCACCCAGGCGTTTGGCTGTGGCAATCGCTTGCAAGCCTGCAACGCCCACGCCCATGATAAGCACCCGTGCGGCCTTGACCGTGCCCGCCGCTGTCATCAGCATGGGCATGAAGCGTTGATAGGTATTCGCGGCCAGCATGACAGCCTTGTAACCGGCGATATTGGCTTGCGAAGACAATACATCGAGCGACTGCGCACGGGTAATGCGCGGTGCAGCTTCGAGTGCAAATGCGGACAGGCCGTGTGTGGCCATAGCCGCAATATTGTCAGCATCAAAAGGATTGAGCATGCCAACCAGCACCGTGCCTGACTTCATCAACGCACGTTCTTCTGCATTCGGGGCACGTACTTTCAAGACCAGCTCAGCGCCCAGTGCATCGGCAGCAGTGCCAATTTCTGCACCTGCAGCCCGGTAGGCCTCGTCAGTAATACTGGAAGCCACGCCTGCACCAGACTGCACGATCACCTGGTGTTTGGCGGCGACATATTTTTTGATGGTTTCTGGGGTTGCCGCTACACGCGTCTCCCCCGGCCGTGACTCGGCGGGTATGCCGATTTTCATAGATTTGCTCCCTTTTTTAGTGTGAATATTGGTGTATCAATTTCGTGCTGAAAAGGCCAAGGGTAAGCTCTGACCTTTCCATTATTTTTTTGCTGATGCGGGCCACTAGTTTTCTTACCCGAATCTTACATTTGATATTCGACAACGATATTACACGCAAAATGTTTTTTAGCACAACCGTTCACTTTTTTGTATTTTCTACAAATTTCTTTAAAGAATCATGCTGATGACGCCCTGCAGACATCTATAAAACTAAATTATTTCCTTTAAAAACAGTCACTTGAAACTAAAATCAAAAACCGTACAAGTTTGGTGCAAAATCAAAATACAGCGAAAGCACAAAAATAAGCGAGCATAGATAAATTACGCATTAGCTAATTCGCTTTCAAATTTGCTGGTTTGCCACACAAAATTTGACGGCAAAGTAAAATGTCGGACTTACCGAGAGAAGCCATGTCTGCCATTTGGAAACCATCCGTCACTGTAGCCGCAATTATTGAGCGCGACCAACAGTTTTTCATGATTGAAGAAGAAACTATTGATGGCGTGCGCATCAACCAGCCCGCCGGTCATCTGGACCCGGATGAAAGCCTGCAACAAGCCGTCATCCGCGAAACCCTGGAAGAGACTGCACACGACTTCACACCGACCGCATTGATAGGCACTTACCTGTCGCGCTTCATTTCACCCAAGACTGGTGAAGAAGTCACTTATCTGCGCTTTGCCTTTACCGGCGAACTGGGCGCGGCACACGACCGCGCCCTCGATACCGGCATCTTGCGCACCGTGTGGATGAGTTACGACGAAATCGCGGCAGCGCAGGACAGGCATCGCAGCCCTCTCGTGATGCAATGCATAGACGATTATTTGCAGGGCAAGCGCGCGCCGCTATCCCTGTTGTTTACCCATCCAAGCGCACTTGGAAACTTGGAACCGCAAAAATGAGCAAGAAAAAAGTAGTGATAGGCATGTCAGGCGGTGTTGATTCGTCCGTCTCGGCATGGCTGCTGAAAGAACAGGGCTATGAAGTCATCGGCCTGTTCATGAAAAACTGGGAAGATGACGACGATTCAGAATACTGCTCTACCCGCGAAGACTGGATAGATGCCGTCAGCGTTGCCGACGTCGTTGGCGTTGATATCGAAGCCGTCAATTTCGCCAGCGAATACAAGGACCGTGTCTTTGCAGAATTCCTGCGCGAATACCAGGCTGGCCGCACACCGAACCCGGATGTGCTGTGCAATGCCGAAATCAAGTTCAAGGCTTTTCTTGATCATGCGATGAAGCTGGGTGCCGATTACATCGCCACCGGCCACTATGCCCGCGTGCGCGAAATGAATGGCCAGTTCCAGTTGATGAAAGCAATGGACGCCAGCAAGGACCAAAGCTATTTCCTGCACAGGCTGAACCAGAAACAACTGGCAAATACCCTGTTCCCGCTAGGCGAAATCCAGAAGACAGAAGTACGCAAGATCGCCGAGCAACTGCAACTCCCGAATGCGAAGAAAAAAGATTCGACTGGTATTTGTTTTATTGGTGAGCGCCCTTTCCGCGAATTTTTGAATCGCTATCTGTCATACAAGCCAGGCAATATACAAACGCCTGAGGGTGAAATCATAGGCCAGCATGTGGGTCTGAGTTTTTACACCCTGGGTCAGCGCAAAGGCATAGGCATAGGCGGTATCAAGTCGCACCAGAATGCTGATGGCAGCAGCGATGCCTGGTATGTCGCGAAAAAAGATGTGGAAGCCAATACCCTGTATGCAGTGCAGGGCCATGATCATCCATGGCTTTTGTCCGCCGGGCTGGAAGCCGGGCAAGTCAGTTGGGTGGCGGGCGAAGCGCCGCAAGCAGGTGAGCTGTCTGCCAAGACCCGCTACCGCCAGCCTGACGTCGCCTGTCATTTCAGTGGTGACACTGAGCGTTTTCAACTGGACTTCCCGCAAGCGCAATGGGCAGTCACGCCAGGCCAGTCTGCGGTTTTGTATGACGGCGATGTTTGCCTGGGTGGTGGGATTATTGATGTCGCCAGCCGCTAATTGTCGGAAAAAATGAAATGCCCACATGCCTGTGGGCATTTTTTTACCGTTTGGTAAATAACTGAATATGTTTCAATTCACTTTAATAAGTGCCGACAATCTTTTCAATTACACCACCATTAGCTTGCGTAAATTCAGGTAAATTCAGAACAAAATTTGATGTATTTTGTTTATCCTGACAAATCTCCTAAATAGACCAAATTATCCAAAATATGTACGGAGAGAGACATTCATCGATTTGACACGATTCATTTCTTTACAATTTAAATCGATGAAATTATATTTACATTTCTATTTCACCGGAAAAGCCAGCCGATATGAATCGTCCTGATACGCAATCCCTGGGTGGTACTGTTAATGCGCGCATAGGCAAGGTCTATATGAACTTGTCAAAAGCACACAGAAAAGCAGCCGATTATGTGCTGTCGAATGTATTTCGATCAGCCACCATGTCTATCGATGAGCTGGCAAATGCCGTCGGCATCTCGGTCGCCACGGCAAATCGTTTTGCCAGGGCGCTGGGCTTTGAAGGTTATCCGCAATTCCGCGCTGAACTGGTGTATGGCTTTGAAGCCATGCTGGCACCTATTGATAATCTGCGCAGCGAAATCCAGCGACCTGCCACCAGCACAGAAATTATTTCCAGTTCTCTCAATGAAGACATGGCCAATCTGGAGGCTACCCGGCGTGGCCTGGCCCCTGACCTGTGCAACCATGCCGTGCGCCAGATCCTGAATGCGGAAAGAATTTACATCGTCGGCTATGGTGCCAGCGCCTTCCTGGCTGGCCTGATGGCGCATAGTCTGGACCCATTCTGTAATACCGTGCAATCAACCCTGGGCTCAGGCGGGCCATCGAATGTCGCAAGGCAGTTGTTCAAATACACAGAGCGCGATCTGGTCATCGGCATTTCTTTCCCGCGCTATGCAGAAGATGTGGTCACCATCCTGCAGCAGTTGCGCGAAAAAGGTGTACCTATCCTGGCGCTGACGGATGCACCCAGTTCACCATTGGCCTCACTGGCGAACATCACCCTGTATGCGCAAACTCGCCGCAACTTCTCCCCTAACTCTGAAGGTGCTGCGCTGTGCCTGATAGAAGCGATTTGCAGTGCCGTCGCCCACCAGGCCAAAGCCCCCGTGCATGCGGCGTCTGAAATGACCAAGTTCATGCTGCCTTGGCTGTACCAGGAACCGAATGCCACGACCCGCAAATCGCAGGCAGCGGCAGCCAGCAAGATCATCGACATGGACAGGCCAGCATAAAATGGGCGCACCTGCCGCTATCGCCATCCACGGTGGTGCCGGCACTATCTTGCGCAGCAGCCTGACTGCGGAACAGGAAGCGCACTACCTGGAGACTTTGCGGTCTGTCGTTACTGCGGGTAATGAAGTATTGGCACAAGGTGGCAATGCGCTGGATGCCGTTTGCCTGGCCGTCAGTCTGCTGGAAGATTGTCCGCTTTTCAACGCAGGCAAAGGTGCCGTATTCACCAATGCTGGCACCATGGAAATGGATGCCGCCATCATGGATGGCAAAAACCGCCGCGCCGGTGCCGTGGCTTGCATACAGCAGGTGCGCAATCCCGTTCGCGCTGCCAGAGCCGTCATGGAGCACAGCCCGCATGTCTTGATGGTAGGCAAAGGCGCGGAAGAATTCTTGCGCCAGCATGGCCTGCAATTCGAAGACCCGTCGTACTTTTATACCGAAGAGCGCTACGCGCAATTGCAACGCACCCGGCAAGAGTCTGGTATGTTGCTCGATCACGATGCAGCGAATTTGCTGACTTCAGTTTCAGAACCCGCACCACTTGATCCTGATAAAAAATTTGGTACGGTAGGTGCCGTTGCGCTGGATGTACACGGTAACCTCGCTGCCGCCACTTCGACAGGTGGCATGACCAATAAACTACCTGGCCGTGTGGGTGACACGCCTATGCTGGGTGCCGGCTGTTATGCCGACAACCAGACTGCTGCCCTGTCTGCAACAGGTACGGGTGAAGCCTTCATGCGCAGCCTGGCGCTGCATGATATTGCTGCGCAAATGCAATACCTGGGACTGAGCCTGGAGCAGGCTGCCAATAATGTCGTCATGGATAAACTACCAATGTATGAAGGCCAGGGTGGCATCATAGGCATAGACCGGCTTGGCAATATTGTCCTGCCCTTTAATACCGAAGGCATGTACCGCGCTTATCAACGCGTGGGCGAAGCAGCGTTTGCGGCAATTTATGCAAACTAACAGCAAG
Organism: Undibacterium sp. TC9W; assembly: GCF_049339865.1. Lineage (NCBI taxonomy): Bacteria > Pseudomonadati > Pseudomonadota > Betaproteobacteria > Burkholderiales > Oxalobacteraceae > Undibacterium > Undibacterium sp. TC9W. Next base: position 116,543 of record NZ_JBMPPJ010000018.1, read on the forward strand.
TAAAAACAGAACGCAAAATAAGCGGTAGTTTTGCCCTCCGATTACCGGGAATACTTATGTAAAAAACACCTATACTGCGGGTGTTTTCATTCCCTGGGATTAAAAAATCATGCGTAGTCTCTTCCCCAAATTTGCGGTCGGCCTGATCGTCTTGCTGGTACTGATCATACTCAACCCTTTCGCTACTATCCCCGCTGGTCATCGAGGTGTACTGACAACATTTGGCAAACCTTCGGATGAGGTTTACAGTGAAGGCATACACTGGGTATGGCCTATTGCCCAAAAAATGCAAAAGGTTTCCGTTGCCATCCAAAAAGGTGAAGGTGACGGTGATGCAGCCTCCAAGGATTTACAAACCGTGCACACCAAGATTGCCATCAACTATCACGTCAGGCCAGATGCAGTGGTCTCGGTTTTCCGCGATCTTGGCAACGAGCCCGGCGAGCGCATCATCATCCCTAGCGTACAAGAAGCAGTCAAGGCAGTAACCGCCCGTTTCACGGCTGAAGAATTGATCTCACGCCGCTCACAAGTGCGTGATGAAATCATCCTGGCCCTGAAAGAACGCATGGCAAGACATGGTCTGGTGGTTGATGAGTTTTCCATCGTCAATTTCAACTTCAGCCGCACCTTCAACGAAGCGATTGAAGCCAAGACGACCGCTGATCAATTGAAGATGAAGGCCGAGCGCGACCTGCAAAGGATAGAAGTCGAAGCCAAACAAAAAGTATCCCGCGCCCGCGCTGAAGCCGAAGCGCTGGCCTTGCAAAGACAGCAAGTCACACCAGAACTGCTACGTCTGCGTGAAACAGAGAACCAGGCCAAGGCCATAGAAAAATGGGATGGACGTTTGCCAACAACGACTGGTGGCGCAATTCCCTTCATTAATGTTGGAAAATGAGCTGGAAAATAAATTGCAAAATAAGTCGGTAAGTAAGTCGGTAAGTAAGTTGGTAAATAAGCAGTAATTAGCGAGGAACAAGCCAGCCATGTCAGACCAAAAATCATCCGCCCGTTTCACTGCGTTTTGCATACTCTTGCTGGTCATCTGGTATGTCATGGACAGCCCCATCGATTTAAACCTAGACTGGAGTCCGGATGATTTTGATATTTTTTCTGATAATGGCTTTTCAATCGGCGGTATCGCCGTGGCACTGATCGCCATCGTCTTTGCCATGATCATGGCTGGGCTGGTGATTGCCGGTGTGTCGTTTTTGCTGGTGGGTTTTGCGGTGCTGATAGGCGGCTTGTTTTTGATGATTTTTTCGCCGCTTTTATTGCCTTTGTTGCTGCTGATTGTGGTGTTGGGGATTTTTAAGAGGAAGTCGCGGTAAATAAGCGATGTACCTTACGGCTAATCGGAATTGTTGCGGTGTGACTTGGAGCAAGATTTCTGCCAAGTGGATCATGCCAACATCAAATGGCTTTATCATCGCGCAAGCTGACAATCGCAAGAGGCGCTTTTTTACCTAAACGAAAAATTGGATAGGTCATGCTAATCCTCCGTAAATTCGCTTTGCTCAGCAAGAGCCCTGATAGACGCTAGGGCGTGCATAAGATCCTTTGGAGAAACAGGTTTGGTGAGGAGCTTGATGCCATGCTGAGCAGCATCACTACGTGCTTTCTGATCAGTTTCACCGCTAATCAGTATGACCTGCGTACCCGCAGTTTGTAGTAATTTTGCCAAATCAAGGCCGGACTCGTTTTCTGGTAATCGCACATCACAGATAGCAATGTCACGTTCTGACGCATTCAGTCGCGCCGCCGCAGCTGTCTTTGCCCAATAAACATCCCCCCCCCAGACCTGGATTAGCTGAACCATGGCATTTCCCACCAACAAATCATCTTCAACAAGTAAGACTTTCAGGTTCTGTAAAATAAGTGAATCAGAGCCCCATGAATCGCCTTGCGACATAGGGTAAACGCCCAGAACCGGTTCTGGTTTTTGGGCAAGATCAGGGAGATGCCGTGAGAGCGTCAGCGTCATGCAACACCCATGGCCTGGTTCAGAGCGCACACTGATTGCACCACTCAACAACTCACTTAACCGTTTTGCAATTGCCAGACCCAGGCCAAGTCCTTGTGACGGATCACGCGACTGGTTATTGATCTGCACAAATTCAGAAAAGATCAGTGCCTGATCTTTCTCTGCGATGCCACAGCCAGCATCCCGTACCTGAATCTTCCATTGATCACCTGCCGGGCGCACGGCAATCACTACCGCACGGCCAGGTGGAGAATACTTGATTGCATTCCCCAGCAGATTGGACAACACCCGTTTGAGCATTAATTCGTCTGCATAAACCAGCCGGTCTGGTTTGACAAGCGCAACCAGACGCACACCATTGCGCTCTGCCACTGGGCTATGTTGAAGTACTAATTCCTGTACCAAAGGTGCTAGCGCCAGCGTGCGCAGATCAGGCTGTTCCATATTGGCTTCAAGGCGGGCCAGATCAAGCACTTTGGAAAGCAGATCGTTCAAGGTTTGCCAGGACAGAGTAATGCCAACCACCGCATGTCTGGCCTGCGGATTACCTGATTCTGCCACCACGCGCTCTATCGCGTCCAGGTAGAGACCAATCGCATGCACGGGTTGCCGCAGATCATGACTGATCGCCGCAAAGAAACGTGATTTGGCGATTGCCACCGCACTCATTGCCCTGGCCGCACTTTCCGCTTGCATACGCGACTCAAACTGCGTGCGCATCAGGTGCATGTGAACGCCCGTCAGTTGTGCCAGTGGGATAGGCACAAACAGCGTACAACAGCCCAATACCCAGCTCGCCGTATGCCCCAGCATTACACCCTCGACGATGAGATGAAGCGCGTTCGGCGTGCCCAGAATCAGCAGGGACACCATAATCCGGACCCAGTCCATACCGCCCAGATGGGTAATCAACACCGTTGCAGTGCCCAATAAATAGACCGTCTGTAAGGCCTGCATGGTGATATCGCCCGGCACATATAAAAAGTAAGTGCCACTTGATATGCTTGCCATATACATCCAGATCAGGCCGCGCAAGAGCCAGCGTCGGCGCTGTTCCGGCATGCTGTCGAATTTGGAGCGGCGTATGATTGCCAGGCGCAGTGTGCCGCTAAAAGCCACCAGCAACCACCAGGTGAGTGGCTTCCAGCCCGGCAATACGCTGGAAAAATAGTAAGCAACCAATCCCAGTGCCACCATGGCGCCGGGAAAGGTGGACGCATCGGCCGGTATTTCCTCTGGGTCAGGCTGTGAAATGGCTGGCGTGGCTGTTTCCACGCTCATTTCAAGTCCTCGTCAAAACGCGCCGCCTGCGTGCGATTGGTGACGTTGAGCTGTTTAAAAATCTCGCTCATATAATTCTTGACGGTGCCTTCGCTGATATTCAACTGTTGCGCTATGCTCTTGTTGGTCATGCCCATGCGCAACAGCTCACGCACCTCTTCCAGGCGCGGGCTCAGCCTTACAACTGCCTCTTGCTTGGGCTCGCTGAGTTGGACAAAGCCTGGCCTGCCGCCTTCAAGGCTGGACTTGATCGCTGCCTTCATTTGCGCGGCGCTGGCATTCTTTGACACAAACGCGCAGACTGAAGGAAGATTCAGGCAGCGACGCACCAGGTCGGGTGAACTGAGTGCCGATACCACCACAACTGGTATTTGCGGCCACTTGCTCAGAATGTCCTGCAAGGCATCACCCCGCTCCATCCCTGGCATGTTCAGGTCAATCAGCGCCAGGTGTGGCTGTGCTTGCACTGCCATGGCCGCGCTCAGCGTCATGGCATCACTTGCATCGACGAATTCAACATGCGGAAGAATGTCCCTGATCAGCATCTTCAGACCATCACGCACCAGCGCATGGTCCTCCGCAATGACAACGGTGATAGGTTCTTCTGAAAATGCTGGCGTCAAGGATTCATTCATTCTTCAAGTGTAAGGATATGAGCCTGATTACACAAGAATGAAATTAGTCATATCGGTCTGTGAATTTGCTTGGATGAGACTTTTTACGTTTGGTTGCAATACCTGCAAGGAATAAGCGATGTAAAGCTTTTGCATGTCTGCTGATGTATTTGCCATTAGGAACCTTTAATTGGTATGTTGAAGTACGTATTCGCTTAGAAGTTTTTTAGCGCATGTCGTTTAAGCTTTATGCAATCAGGTTGGCCGCAGTAATAGTGCCAACCGTACCTGTCAATTTCACAAAGAAGTCGGTAGCGTCAAACTTGAAGACATTTGAACCGTTGTTCTCAAACAGATAGGTTCCTGCTGCTGTACCTCCCGCTATCTTGATCAGGAAAGCTTCACTTGTCTGATTTTCCGCGAAAACGGAGAGCATACTATCTATCTGGGTCATATAGTCGGACGTATCGGCAGTAGTTATGTTGTAGGAGGTCAGTATCGTTGCCTTGACGCCAGTCTTGAAGTAATCCGTACCGGTCGCATTGAAATTACTCACCACGTCTATCTGCGTCTTGTTCGACATAGTGGCCCCAGTTTCTATCAATGTTTCCGAGCCTGAACCAGCGGTCTGCAAATTAATGGTATCCACCGCCGCACCACCGGTGATGGTTGTCGCCGCAGAACTGGAACCCAGCAGGTTCAGGATCTGGCCACCCGTACCCAGGGTGATGGTGTTGTTACCCGTGCTCTTGGTATAGTTCAATGTGACACCTGCGCCATTCGCGTTGGTGAAGCTGGCTGTACCTGTACTGCCTGCCACGTTGATGGTTTCGATATTCGGGAATTTGGTACTCAAGTCAATGTTCTGAGTGTTAGTCGCACCGATATTGAGTGTATCCGTACCATTGCCGCCGTCTGCCGTTTGCAGGCGGGTGACAATCTGGTCGGCCGTAAAATTAAAAGTATCGCTACCTGATCCACCAAGCACTTGGTCCACCCAATCGTTTGACGTAAAATTGTTGGTGCCATTGGCGAGTATGTACTTGGGTATACTCACAAAGGCATTGAAAGTATCAGCCGTAGTCAGGTTCAGCGTTACATAAGATATTGCATCGATATTGCCGGTAAATTGCGACATCTGAGCTATGGTTGCTGTGATATTGGCATTATGGGTCAGCATCAGGTTTTCAAAACCGGTAATCGTGGCATTGCTGATATCCGCTGTCGGTGAGTTGAGCATCAGTGTGTCAGTACCTGTACCAGCAGTATAAGTACCAAGGATGGTCGCGCCACCGAGGGTCAGGCTATTATTGCCGTTGCCTAAGGACGCCGTGCTGGAAACAGTGCCAATGATTGTCACATTGTCGTTTCCACTACCACCAGTGTAGTTCACTCCCGCCCTGGCAGAGTTCATGTTGACGGTATTGGTACCGCTGGCACTGCCTTTGACCGTCGCTGCGCTCGTCAGTGCACCGGATGTCCAGGTAAAGGCCCCATTGGTAATGCCGCTGGCATCAACGTTTGTCAGCGCGGTGCTCGATGATGACAGGGTCAGGCCTGCATTGCCACTCACATTAAAGGTCTTGACCGAGTTACCCAGCCAGGTCAGTGAGTCGTTGAAAGCGCCTGAAGGGGAGTTCTGGGTATCGTTGACACGGATATTGACGGTCTCGACGCCGGATGCAGTAACACCGGTGTTGGCAAAGGCAACGCCAGAACCGCTGCCGTCAGTCAGCGTCAGGTTGACGACATCATTGACGCCACCCGCAAAGGCGGCATTGGAAATGGTGAAGGCACTACCCGTGCCATTGAGCGTGATATTGCCATTGCTGGGCAAGTTGCTCAGTGTCAGGCCACTGCCCCCAGAGAAAGTGACGTCGTTATAGTTACCCAGTGTCTGCAAGTCGACGGTCTGGTTGGTGACGCCGGTGAGTCGCAACTTCTCAAAGCCGGTCACATTGCTGGCGAAGGTACCCGAGCCGGATTGTGAGGCCGCATTCGCTGCCGTCAGCACGATCGTGTCAGTGCCCGCGCCGCCATTCACAACGATAGGCAACACGGCTGTGTCGGGAATGAAGGTGTCATCACCTGTACCCCCATTGATGGTCGTGATGCCTGCCGATGTGTTGTAGGTGATGTTGTTGGTACCATTGGCCAGATTCAATACCTTGATATTGCTGATGGTGCCACCTGTGCCACCATTATTGATATTGACAGTGCCTGCCGTGGTCAGGGTCAGTACATCTGTATCTGCTGCATTACCGGCAATGGTCGACCCATTGAGCCCAGGGATGCTGGACATGAAGATGTCATTGGCACCAGAGACGCCATTGAACGTGCCACCAGCAGTGACACTGACGGCATTGGCAATACCAAAGTCACTGGTAACAATGCTGCCTGTGGCACCACCCAGTTTGACGATAAAGTCGCTGCCATCCACGGTTGTTACACTACTGCCCGAATTCTGGAACGCATACGTACCCGCTGCTGTACCACTATTGACGGTGATGGTATAAGTCTGACCAGTATCGGCAAGGCTCACCCCTGCAGCTGCAGCAGCGGTCGCAATGGCTGCCGCCAGGTTGCTGGTGTCAGCGCTGGCAATATTCAGGTTATTCAGTGATGTGGCCAGAACACCAGTAATAAACTTGTCTGCACCTGCTGCCTTAAAATTATTAACAATATCAATGGCATTGATGTTCGAGCCAGCCGCGATGGTATCCGCTCCTGTGGCTGTCGTGGACAAATTAATGGTATCCACACCAGAACCACCCGTGATGGTTGTCGCCGCAGAGCTGGAACCCAGCAGGTTCAATGCCTGGCCACCCGTACCCAGGGTAATGGTGTTATCGCCCGTGCTCTTGGTATAGTTCAATGTGACACCTGCACCATTCGCGTTGGTGAAGCTGGCTGTACCCGTACTGCCAGCCACGTTGATGGTTTCGATATTCGAGACTCTGGTACTCAGATCAATGTTCTGGGTGGTGGTCGCGCCGATATTGAGGGTATCCGTACCATTACCACCATTCAGCCAGGGCGAGCGGGAGGTGATCTGGTCGGCCGTAACATTAAAAGTATCGCTACCTGATCCACCAAGCACTTCTTGCACCCAATCGTTTGACGTAAAATTGTTGGTGCCATTGGCGAGTCTGTAACCGAATATACGCCCAAAGGCATTGAAGCTACCAGCCGTAGTCAGGGTCAGCCTCAGATCATTTGCATGATTGATGTTGCCGGTAAATTGCGACATCTGGGCTATGGTTGCCTTGATTTCGAGTTCACCAGAAGGGCGCAAGGACAGATTTTCAAAGCCGGTAATCGTGGCATTGCTGATATCCAAATTCGGTGCGGTTAACTCCAGTGTGTCAGTACCTGTACCAGCAGTATAAGTGCCGAGTATTGTAACGCCATTCAGGGACAGGCTATTATTGCCGTTGCCCAAGGACGCTGTGCTGGAAACAGTGGCATTGATCGTGACGTTGTCGTTACCTGTACCACCAGTGTAATTAACACCAGCCGTCGCAAGGTTCATGATGACGGTATTGGTACCGGTGGCACTGCCTTTGACGGTAGCTGCACCGGTCAGGGCACTGGCTGTCCAGGTAAAGCCACCCAAGGTGATGCCGCTGGCATCAACGCTTGTCAGCGCGGTGCTCGATGATGACAAGGTCAGGCCTGCATTGCCACTCACATTAAAGGTCTTGACCGAGTTACCAAGCCAGGTCATGTTGTCATTGAACAGGCCTGTGGGCGTGGCTTGGGTATCGTTGACACTGATATTGACAGTCTCAACACCAGATGCAGTAATGCCGACGCTGGCAAAGGAAACGCCAGAAGTACTGCCGTCAGTCAAAGTCAGGTTGACGACATCATTGACACCACCGACAAACGCAGCATTGGAAATGGTAAAGGCCGTGCCCGTGCCATTGAGCGTGATATTGCCATTGCTCGGCAAGTTGCTCAGTGTCAGGCCATTCGCGGCAGAGAAAGTGACGTCGCTATAGTTACCCAGGGTTTGCAGGTCTATGGTCTGGTTGGTGACACTGGTGAGACGCAATTTCTCAAAGCCGCTGACATTGGCAGCAAAGGCACCGGAACCGGATGCCGTGGCAGCATAAGTAGCCGACAGCACGATAGTATCGGTGCCGGAGCCGCCATTCACAACGATAGGCAAAAAGGCTTCGTTGATGCCGATGGTATCATTGCCAGAACCACCATTGATGGTCGTGAAGCCTGCTGGCGTGTTGTAGGTGATGGTATTGGTACCATTGGCCAGATTCAGAACCTTGACGTTGCTGATGGTGCCGCCGGTGCTACCATTATTGAGGTTGACAGTGCCAGCCGTAGTCAGGGTCAGTACATCCGTATCTGCCGCATTACCGGCAATGGTCGTCCCATTGAGACCAGGAATGCTGGACATGAAGATATCGTTGGCGCCAGAGACACCATTGAACGTGCCACCGGGGGTGACACTGACGGCATTGGCAATACCAAAGTCACTGGCCACAATACTGCCGGTAGTGCCACCCAGTTTGACGATAAAGTCGCTGCCATCCACTGCTGTTGCGCTACTGCCCGAATTCTGGAACACATACGTGCCTGCTGCGGTACCACTGTTGACGGTGATGGTATAGGCCTGGCCAGTATTGGCAAGGCTCGCCCCCGCTGCTGTTGCGGCAGTCGCAATCGCTGCCGCCAGGTTGCTGCTGTCAGCATTGGCGATAGTCAGGTTAAACAGCGAGGTCGCGACAACGCCAGTCCCGAAACTGTCTGCACCTGCTGCCTTGAAATTATTGACAGTATCCATGGCATTGATGTTCGAGCCTGCCACAATCACATCTGCACCAGTTGCCGTGGTGGACAAATTGATGGTATCCACACCAGAACCACCGGTGATGGTACTGGCACCTGTGCCTGTACCCAGGATATTGAGGGTCTGGCCACCCGAACCCAGCGTGATGCCATTGATGGCAGTAGAAGCTGACTTGGTGAAGTTCAGGGTGACGCCAGCACCATTCTCGTTTGTCACGGTCCAGGTTGCAGTTGTGCCACCTGTGACATTGACTGTTTCTACATTGCTGACTTTGGCAGACATGTCCAGGGCGGCGGTTACCGCACCAACATTGAGCGTATCTGTCCCCGCACCACCATTGATGGCTGTGGAAGCAGTAATAATGGCTGAGCTGGCATTGATGGTGTCATTGCCCGTGCCACCTGTCACCGATACCAGGCCAGTTGCCGCGGTAAAGGTATTGCTGCCATTGGCCAGTACATAGTTTTCTACATTGGCAGTTCCTGTAATCGTGCCAGCCGTGGTGTAGTTGATGGTCTCTGTTCCGGCCGCCGCAGCAACATTGGTAAAACCACCAAACTGTGCCGCTGTCATGGTGACGGAGGCATTATTGGCGATGTTGACCGTCTCAAAGCCACTCACATTGGCCGCGCTGATATTGCTGCCATTGACCAGGAGCAGGGTGTCGCTGCCTGCGCCTGCCACAAAGGTGCCGCTATAAGACTTGCCTTCCAGCGTCAGAGTATTGTTGCCTGCGCCAAGGTTGACATTGCCGGCCAGCATGGAACTGCCAGAATTAGTCAGGTTGACATTGTCATTGCCAGTGCCGCCGTTGATAGTGGTGATGCCGGAGGTAGCGACAGTGAAGTTGACATTGGTTGCGGTATTGTCGGTAGCCAGGGTCTTGATATTGGTGATGGTGTTGCCATTACCAATACTGACCGTGCCGCCGCCTGAGATGGTGATGGTGTCTGAATCGCTACCATTGCCGTTGACGGTTGTGCCCACCAGTGCTGCCACATTGCCGGTGAAGTTCTCATTCAGTCCAGCTGTGCCATTGAATACCCCGCCTGCAGTCAATACAGTGCTGTTGGCGGCCTGGC
>NZ_JBMPPJ010000019.1:0-121335 GCF_049339865.1 Undibacterium sp. TC9W
TGTTAAAGAACCTAAATCTTTTCTACCCTACCAGACCATCTTCTGATCCAGCTTTGCGTCGCAGCGTTGTGTGCGTCAGCAGCAGAGAAACGAGATTATGAAGCACTTATTCGCCGCTGTCAACACCCTGTTTTTTATTTCGTTTAGATTAAATCTTTTTAGAATCAATCTCGACTACTTCAGGATATTTCCAGACTTTGGCTTTTCGCGTCATTTCTTTCGCTCAAACCAAGACAAGAATTACTTCACTTTCTGCACCCGCTCTTCAGCGGGAGGCGAACTATAGCAAATCCCCCACCTGTTTTGCAAGAGAAATTTTCTTTATGCGCCAAACTTTCAAAAAATGAATTAGGCTTATATATGAGATAAGCAAACAGAAGCAAGTCTATGAATTATTCACTCTTTGATGACGCCAGCGATATACACCCCTGGACAGAAACTATCTGCGAAGGTGCGATGATACTGAGGCATTTTTCAGTGAGTCATGAAATTGCATTGCTGGATGGCATGCAGCACATATTAAGCAAGCACCCTTTCCGGCAAATGCGCACGCCCAATGGTCACCGTATGTCGGTCGCGATGACTTGCTGCGGAGAGGTGGGCTGGGTATCCGATAGTGATGGCTATCGCTACAGCGCTTATGATCCGGAAAATGGAGAACACTGGCCTGCCATGCCAGATAGTTTTTATTCACTTGCCGTGCAAGCGGCGCAAGAAGCTGGCTTTCCCGGCTTTACGCCAGACAGTTGTCTGATCAATCAATATCAGGTGGGATCACGCCTTAGTCTTCATCAGGATAAAGACGAAAAGAAATTTGGTGCACCTATCGTGTCCTTTTCACTGGGCATACCGGCGACATTTCTTTTTGGTGGCATGCAGCGCAGTGATGCTGTCCAGCGCTATCATCTGGCACATGGTGATGTAGTAGTCTGGGGTGGCCAGGCCAGATTGCGTTACCATGGAGTAGCGCCAATCAGGGAAGCAGCACATCCACTATTGGGAACACAAAGAATCAATCTGACGTTTCGCCAGGCCATGTAAACAGAATGCCGCTTATCTTCTCATCACCAAATAATAAGACAAACAATCCCATATGCCATTTTCACTAGATAATCTCTTAGTCATAGGAATTTCTTCCCGCGCCCTGTTTGATCTGGAAGCGGAAGAAACCATTTTTCAGGAACAAGGATTAGATACTTATCGCCAGCATCAACTCAAAGAAGAAAACAGCATCTTGAAACCAGGCGCAGGCTATGCTCTGGTAAAAGCTCTATTGAAACTCAATGAACTGACGCCTGGCCACAGACTGGTGGAAGTTGTCATCATGTCGCGCAATTCGTCTGAGACTTCTTTACGAATATTTAATTCCATCGCCCACTATGGACTAGATATTACACGCGCAGCCTTATCGGGCGGATCACCACTGGCACCCTACTTGCTGGCTTTTAATGTCAGCCTGTTTTTATCCCTGCATGAAGACGATGTGCAAGCTGCTATCAATTCAGGTGTTGCGTCGGCGATGTTATATCGGCTACCGGAAAATGCTGCTGACCCTGAGCAAATCCGCATTGCCTTTGACGGTGATGCTGTCATTTTCTCTGATGAATCTGAACGCATTTATCAGGAACAAGGCGTGGAAGCCTTTGAGCAGCATGAAAGGGAAAATGCCCTGAAGCCTTTGCCCGAAGGGCCTTTCGCCAGATTGCTGCTGGCCTTATCGTATCTGCAGAATAATTTCAAAACCCCGGATGGTCGCGCTTTTCCGCTACGCACAGCCCTGGTGACAGCACGTGCCTCACCTGCCCACGAAAGGGTGATACGCACATTGCGCGCCTGGAATATCGCGATTGATGAAACCTTCTTCATGGGTGGCGTCAACAAGTCAGCTGTATTAGCCGCTTTCAAGCCACATATGTTTTTTGATGACCAGCATGGCCATTGCCTGCATGCGTCGAATGTTGTGCCAACTGGCCGCGTACCAGTCAAGCAAGGAAAATAAATCGCTACAAAACAAAAAAAGCCAGCCTGATTTATCAGGCTGGCTTTTTTACATCTGACGGCAGATTAACGCTGCGCGAGTACATCTACCACGCACAAAGCCGTCATATTGACGATGCGGCGTACTGTGGCCGATGGCGTCAAAATATGCACAGGTTTAGCACAACCCAGCAAGATCGGGCCTATCGCTACGTTATTACCGGCTGTTGTTTTCAACAGGTTATAGGCAATATTTGCTGCATCGATATTAGGCATGACGAGCAAATTGGCGTCGCTCTTCAATGTTGAATCCGGCATCATTTTCTTGCGATAGCTGGTATCAAGTGCAGTATCGCCATGCATTTCGCCATCCACCTCAAGGTCAGGTGCATCACGATGAATAATCGCCAGCGCCGCACGCATTTTTTGCGCGGATTCGCTATTGCTGGAGCCGAAATTCGAGTGAGACAGCAAGGCAGCTTTTGGCAACAAACCAAAGCGGCGCATTTCTTCTGCTGCCAAAATCGTGATTTCAGCGATTTGTTCTGCCGTCGGGTTTTCATTAACATGCGTATCAACGAGCACCAATTGACGGTCTGGCAACACCAGGCCATTCATGGCGGCATAGACATTCACGCCATCACGCTTGCCCAATACCTGGTTAATGTAATTCAGATGCAGGCCAGTCGTACCAAAGGTGCCACAGATCATGCCGTCAGCATCACCTTTATGGATCATCATGGCACCGATCAGTGAATGACGGCGACGCATTTCCAGTTTGGCATATTGCTCTGTCACACCTTTGCGGGCAGTCATCTGATGATAGGTCTGCCAGTAGTCGCGATAGCGATCATCCTGCTCAGGGTTGATGACTTGAAAATCTACACCCGCCTTTAGACGCAAACCGAATTTTTCTATACGCTGGTCAAGGATGTGAGGGCGACCTACCAATATAGGTGCAGCCAGTTTCTCATCGACGATAACCTGTACGGCGCGCAATACTTTTTCTTCTTCACCTTCGGCATAGACGATACGTTTGCGGTCAGCAGGTGCTTTTTTGGCGATCTGGAACAGTGGCTTCATGAACGTGCCGCTGTGATACACGAATTGCTGCAGCTTTTCTACATACGCCTGCATGTCCTGGATAGGACGCGCCGCCACGCCGCACTCTTCTGCTGCACGGGCAACAGCGGGGGCAATCTTGATCATCAAACGGGGATCAAACGGCTTGGGTATCAGGTATTCAGGGCCAAAGGACAGATTGCTAATGCCATATGCCGAAGCGACGACGTCTGATTGCTCAGCCTGGGCCAGCTCAGCAATCGCATGCACGACCGCGATTTCCATTTCACGCGTAATGGTGGTCGCGCCACAATCCAGAGCGCCACGGAAAATATACGGGAAGCACAGAACATTATTGACCTGGTTAGGGAAATCAGAACGCCCTGTCGCCATGATGGCATCATCACGTACAGCCTTGACTTCTTCAGGCAAAATTTCTGGTGTAGGGTTAGCCAAAGCCAGGATCAAAGGATTCGGCGCCATCAGCTTGACCATATCCTGCTTCAACACGCCGGCAGCGGACAAGCCGAGGAAGATATCTGCATCAGGCATGACATCACGCAGGCTGCGGGCAGAGGTTTCTTGCGCGAAGCGCTCTTTGTCCGGGTCCATCAGCTCGACACGGCCTTTATAAACCACGCCAGCCAGATCAGTAACAAATATATTTTCCAGCGGGAAGCCCAGATCAACGATCAAATCCAGACAGGCCAGTGCAGCGGCACCAGCACCAGAAACAACCAATTTGGTGTTTTTAATGGTTTTACCAACAACTTTCAAACCATTCAGAATAGCTGCGCCAACAATAATCGCAGTGCCATGCTGGTCATCATGGAAGACTGGTATGCGCATGCGTTCACGCAGTTTGCGTTCTATATAGAAGCATTCCGGTGCTTTGATATCTTCGAGATTGATGCCGCCAAAGGTAGGCTCAAGTGAAGCAATGATATCAACCAGCTTGTCAGGATCAGATTCACTGATTTCAATATCGAATACGTCAATGCCGGCAAATTTCTTGAACAGCACGCCCTTGCCTTCCATCACTGGCTTGGATGCCAGCGGGCCAATATTACCCAGGCCCAACACTGCGGTACCGTTGGTAATCACGCCGACCAGATTGCCGCGGGCAGTGTATTTAAATGCAGCAGTTGGATCTGCGACGATTTCTTCACAAGGTGCAGCAACACCAGGGGAATACGCCAGGGCCAGATCACGTTGATTCGTCAGTTGCTTGGTTGCAGTGACACTGATTTTGCCAGGAGTCGGAAATTCATGATATTCCAGCGCTGCCTGACGCAATTGTTGACGTATTTGCTCTTTTTGATCTGACGAATCCATGTGCTTGACCTTCTTTCTATTTTTTTGCTTACGGAAATCTTACTGGTAGAGATTCTAGCAGAGGGAACCCTCTAACTTTATACGTATTTGTACGACTCTTATGCTTTTCTAGCATAACCAAATTCAATTTATTCTGTTAAGCAATAATTCATAGCCCTTAACTATCGGATCAATAAAATCAATTATCTTTTCAAATAAATTATTAAAATCTATTATGCATCTCATGTTGATAGCAAATGCAAACAACACCCTAAAGCACCGTAAATAACCAAGGAGAGCATTATGAGCACCCAGGCAAACCCATCCGTCACCATCCAGAACCTTGAATCAGCTTTTGCAGGCGAATCCATGGCCCATATCAAATACCGCTATTTCGCCAAACTGGCACGTGAAGCGGGTGCGCTTGAGATTGCAGAAGCGTTTGAAGCAACCGCTGATCAAGAAGTTATGCATGCCTTTGGTCATCTGGATTTGCTTTACCCCAAAAGCCAGCTGACACCACAACGCGCTTTGGAAATTGCTATCGAAGGTGAGACTTATGAATACACAGAAATGTACCCAAAATTCCGCCACCTCGCTGTGGAAGAAGGCAACCAGGCTGCTGTCGCTGAATACGATGAGCAAATCGCAGAATCTAAGGAACACGCTGAAAACTTTAAGCGGACTTTAGAAATCGCCGCTAAACGCTTTGCCGCATTGGCCAAAGTAGAAGAGCGCCACGCCAATCATTACCGCGCCGTGCTGGAAGCCAATCAGGCCTGAGCCCTGAAAAACACATCATCAAAAAATACAAAGGACACCATGAAAACTTACCAATGCATCGTTTGCGGCTTTATCTATGAAGAATCCAAAGGCTTACCGGAAGAAGGCATCGCCGCCGGCACACGCTGGGATGACATTCCAGCCGACTGGGAATGCCCTGATTGTGGCGTGGCCAAAGCTGATTTTGACATGATAGAAATCTGAGGTAATCATGAAACCCATCGCCATCATCGGTTCGGGCCTGGCTGGTTATACAGTCGCCAGAGAATTTCGCAAGCTCGATAAAACTACGCCCTTGCTGATCATCACTAGCGATGATGGCGGCTTTTATTCCAAGCCCATGCTGTCGAATGCTTTTGCCATGGGCAAGCAGCCGCAACAATTGCAAAGCAAAACGGTAGATCAGATGGCAGCCGAGCTGACTGCCACTATTTTGACAAAAACCGTGGCGAGCGGCATTAATTCAAAGGCGCAAACCATACAAACCAAAGTGGGTGATTTTGATTATGCCCAACTGGTGCTTGCGCTTGGTGCGCAAGCCATACGCCTGCCCATCGCTGGCAATGCGGCTGACCAGGTCTTGTCGATCAATAACCTGGCTGACTATGCCGTGTTTCGCAACAAGCTGGCGCAAGCTGGTGACAAGGCCAGGGTCACCATACTGGGTGCAGGTTTGATAGGTTGTGAATTCAGTGATGATCTGGCGAGTGCGGGACATAAAGTCACTTTGATAGATCCAAACGCACTGCCGCTCGCTGCGCTGGCACCGACAGCTATTTCACAGGGCTTGCAAGCCGCACTGAGTGTAAAAGGTATACAGCTCAAACTGGGCAACACTGCCAGCCAGATTGATGTGCTGGATAATACCTTACAGGTAACTTTGTCCAGTGGGGAAAGCTTTAACACTGATGTGGTCTTGTCTGCAGTCGGCCTGCGTGCAGATATACGCCTGGCGCAGGCAGCACAATTGCAGACAGATCGCGGCATTCTCATCAATGAGTATGGCCGGACCAGTGTGCCTGAGATATTCGCGCTTGGAGATTGTGCGCAGTACAAGCAAGCGGATGGCAGCCAAAGCCTGATGCCCTATGTCGCGCCTATCATGACTGCGGCACGGGCAATTGCGCAAAGCCTTAGCGGTCAAATGACTGTTATAGACATGAAGCCTGCCGCAGTGCTGGTCAAAACACCCAGCTACCCGGTTGCACTGATCCCACCTGCATTTGCGGTCAGTAAATCAGGCGCGTGGGAATCAGACCATGCGGATGGCGTCACCACCAGCCGCTACTTTGACGAGAACAAAAAATTGCACGGCTTTGCAGTCGCCCCGCAAGATGCCAAATCGAGAAATGCACTGATTGCGGAATTAATAGAAGCACAAGCAACTCGGCTGAACTGATGCGGCCAGGCGCATAGTGCCAAAGGTGCCTGGGGATTATCTTGAATCCTGGGTCAGCTTAGGTACAATGCGCGCATGCTTTCCGAATTTGAACTCATCAAGCGCTACTTTGCGCAGCACACTATTCAAGACAGCCGCGTCGCCCTCGGCATAGGGGATGATTGCGCCCTGCTCAATCCCAGCCCCGGCATGCAGATGGCCATCTCCAGCGACATGCTGGTATCGGGCCGCCACTTTTTCCCGGATGCTGACCCGTACAAATTGGGCCATAAATGCCTGGCAGTGAATTTGTCTGACCTGGCTGCCATGGGCGCTGCGCCGCTTGGGTTCACCCTGGCATTGTCGCTGCCTGAAGCAAACCAGGACTGGCTGGCAGAATTTTCTCGCGGCTTGCTGGCACTGGCTGATGAACATCATTGCCATCTGATAGGTGGCGACACCACCAAGGGCCCACTGAATATCTGCATCACGATTTTTGGTGAGCTGCCACCTGGCACTGCACTGCGCCGCGATGCCGCCAAAGTTGGCGATGATATCTGGGTGTCCGGCACACTGGGTGATGCCCGCCTGGCTTTGGCAGGCTACTGGAATGAAGTCACACTCAGCGAGTCTGATCATCAATTGGCAGCAACGCGCATGCACCAACCCAGCCCGCGCATTGCACTGGGCATGGCCTTACGTGGCATAGCGCATGCGGCGCTGGATATTTCGGATGGTCTGGCTGGTGATCTTGGCCACATCCTGGAAAAGTCACAAGTAGGTGCCAGTCTGTTTATCGATCAATTGCCTGCTGGCCCGGTCTTACAAACGCAGCCTCAGGAATTGCGCAGGCAATTTACACTGAATGGTGGTGACGATTATGAGCTATGTTTTACGGCTCCCGCCAGTAACAGACAACAAGTCATCGCCGCAGCAGCAAAATCGCACACTGCGGTCACGCGCATAGGCCAGATAGAAGCTAACGCTGGCTTGCGCGTGGTTGATGAAGATGGCAAGCCAGTACAGCTGCAATACAAATCCTTCGATCACTTCGTTAATCCATGAGCACTTTAGAGAACGGCCAGACAGCCATCGTCACCCACCCCAACTGGCGCTTCATGCTGCGTCACCCTGCCCATATTCTGGCCCAGGGTTTTGGCAGCGGCTTGTCCCCCATCATGCCCGGCACCTCAGGTACCCTGTTTGCATGGCTGAGTTTTTATGTACTATCCAGCCGCTGGCCTGAGGTATTCACGACACTTAACTGGCTTGCCATCATTGTCATTGGCTTTGCTATTGGTGTCTGGGCTTGCAATGTCACCGGTAAAAACATGGGGGTTGCTGATCATGGCAGCATGGTGTGGGATGAGATCATTGCCTTCTGGCTCGTGTTGCTATTCATCGTACCGGCAGATTGGCAAACCCAGTTGTGGGCATTTATCGGCTTCCGCTTTTTTGACATGGTCAAACCACCACCGATAGGCTATTTTGACCGCCGCTTCAAAGGTGGGTTTGGTGTCATGTGGGATGATATTGTGGCGGCTTTCTTTTGCCTGCTGAGTTTTGCACTCTGGCGCAATTTCTAAGACATTTTGGTGTCATATTTCCTGCATTGAGGATTTCGTCAAATTACTGAAGAAACCCATCCCCATCCCAGCCTTCCCCTTGGAGGGGAAGGGGATTACGGCGCTTATTTACTTCATTAGCAAATAAGCGCGTCAAAAAAACTTACTCGTCCTTCACCCCATCTATCCCCAGTTCCTGAATCTTGCGGGTGATGGTATTCCTGCCTATGCCCAAACGTATCGCTGCATCATTCTTGCGGCCATGGGTATGGCGTAATGCGGCCTTGATGACGACGGATTCAAAGCAACGTCCCAGTTTGTCGATGACTTCAGACTGACCTTCTGCCAGCATCGCTGTTGCTTCTGCTTCCAGCAAAGAAACCCAGCTTTCACCACTGCGGTATACTGGTTTTTCTGGATAGGCGCTGCCATTGATTTGTGAAGCTTGCGCCTGCAAATGTTCACCTCCCCTGCCATGCATTTCATTAACACTGCCGCCAATGGGAGCCTGAACTGGACTCGCCGCGCCCATGGCAATTGGCACCAGGTCTTGAGGCAGATCAGGTACTTCCACCGTCTGGCCTGGTGCCATGACGGTGATCCAGTTGCACAGGTTTTCCAACTGGCGCACATTGCCCGGAAAATCTAAACTGGACAAAAATTGCAGTGCGGGCTCTGACATGCGCTTGACATCTACACCCAATTGCTTGGCGCTTTGGTTCAAGAAGTATTTGGTCAGCAACGGGATGTCTTCACGACGCTCGCGCAAACTCGGCAGGCGCAGGCGGATCACGTTCAGGCGGTGATACAAGTCTTCACGGAACAAACCATCTTTAACCCGGGTTTCGAGATTTTGGTGGGTCGCGGCGATCACGCGCACATTCGCCTTCATGGGCTGGTGACCGCCAACCCGATAAAAATGACCGTCTGACAAAACCCGCAACAAGCGAGTTTGCAAATCAAAAGGCATGTCGCCAATTTCATCCAGGAACAACGTGCCACCCTCGGCCTGCTCAAAGCGGCCACGGCGCGTGGTTTGCGCACCAGTAAAGGCACCACGTTCATGACCAAATAATTCAGACTCCAGCAAATCCTTGGGGATCGCTGCGGTATTCAAGGCGATGAAAGGTTGAGAAGAACGCGGGCTATGTTTGTGCAAGGCACGTGCCACCAATTCTTTGCCACTGCCCGATTCGCCCGTGATCAGTACCGTCACGTTCGATTGTGATAACCTGCCTATCGCGCGAAACACATCTTGCATGGCGGGTGCCTGGCCAAGTATTTCAGGCGTTTCAGACATGCTTTGCTCTACGCTGGATTCTCGCAGGCTTTCATCCATGGCGCGGCGTATCAGCTCTACGGCTTTATCCAGGTCAAACGGCTTGGCCAGGTATTCAAAAGCCCCCCCCTGAAAAGCCGCGACTGCTGATTCCAGATCAGAAAACGCCGTCATGATAATCACAGGCAAGCCAGGATATTTGGCTTTAACGGTTTGCAAAAGTTCAAGGCCGGATGCGCCGTGCATGCGTATGTCAGACACTAGCACTTGTGGCGTATCGCTTTGCAAGGCATTCATCGCATCTCTTGCATTGGTGAAGCTGCGGGTAGCCAGATTTTCTCTCGCCAGTGCTTTTTCCAGCACCCAGCGAATTGAATCGTCGTCGTCCACTATCCAGATTGGTTTCATATTGTCGTTTTGCAGTCTGTGTTAAGCATATCGATAGAAGGAGCACTTTTGGTGCCGCCGCTTTGCCACACCCTTATTTAAGGTAGTGGTATCAGTATCCGGAAATCCGTACATCCTGGCCGGCTCTCACATTCGATGACACCCAAGTGTTGTTCAACGAAAGTTTGCGCCAGCGTCAATCCCAAACCGCTACCGCCTTCTTTGCCTGATACCAGGGGATAGAAAATACGGTTGCGAATCTCAGGTGGGATGCCCGGACCGTTATCGATGATATGCAAGTCTAATGCCAGCCTGTAACGAACCTTGGCCAAAGTGATCTGGCGCACCACGCGCGACTTGAAAGTCAGCACCGCATCACCCTGCCTGATACGCTCACTCAATGCCTGCGCGGCATTGTGGGCAATGTTCAACACAGTCTGGATAAGCTGTTCTTTGTCACCCCGAAACTCAGGAATCGATAAATCATAGTCACGACTGATCGTCAGCCCCTGCGGGAACTCGGCAACGATGAGGCTGCGCACACGTTCACACACTTCATGGATATTCACGTCGCCAACGATATGTGGCAAACGATGTGGTGCCAGCAAGCGATCCACCAGTGTCTGCAACCTATCAGCCTCCTTGATGATGACCTGGGTGTATTCACGCAATTCGCGCAGGTGGCGCTCGGGTAATTCAAGCTCCAGCAATTGCGCTGCACCGCGTATGCCACCTAGCGGGTTCTTGATCTCATGCGCCAGATTGCGGATCAGCTCCTTGTTGGCCTTGCTCTGGTCAAGCATGCGCTCTTCTCTGTCAAGCTTGAGTTGCTGTACGTTTTCACGCAACTCTATCAGCACTGGTGTATCAGGATTATCGAGTGCAGTGACGATGCTGTGCACGTGCAAGGGGTCGCGCCCTGCCCGCTCCAGCGTCAGGTCCTGGCGCTTGTCAGCAAACTGATGAGCTACTGCCTGATGAAAGACCGCAGTCAATTCCTGCCCATTCAGGAACAAGTCTGTCAGCTTCAGATGTGTGAGCGATTTGAAAGAAGAATCAAGCAGGTTTTCAGCAGCAGCATTGGCAAATAAAATGCTGCCTTCAGCATCCAGCACAATGACCGCGGATGTCAGCAAGTCAAGTCCGGCAAATGAGGTAAGTGGAGTTTTCAAAACTTGTCCATAAAAAAAAGGCCGCACAGAGCGACCTTTACGCAAGCATCATGCCCGGAAGCACTTTTGCCGTTCACACTGGCAACTTATTTTGCATTGGCAATTTCACGTTTCAGTGCTTCTATGTTTTTTTCGGTGCGGCTGATGTCTTCTTTCATCAAATTGGTGCGTTCCTGATATTTGGCGAAATTTCTTTCATCGCCACGACGCTCAGGCTCACCATTATTGTATTCTTTCTTGATATTCGCCAGTTTTTGCTCTTCCGTCTTCAATTCGTCTTGCAAAATCTGTTTGCGGTCAGAATCCCTGGCTTTTTGCGTACTGTCATCTACCTTGGGGAAATCACTAGGGCTGCTGGCAGGCTTACCTTGCGGTTTCTTGGCAGGGGCAGGCAATACAGGCGCTGGCAGAACAGTCAGGCCTTGCAGATCCACTTTCTTGCAACCTTTAACGGCACCTGTATTCTTGTATTCTTTTTTTCCATTATCATCGACGCATAGATATACCTCGGCCTGTGCATGGGCATACGCCTGCACGCCAATAAAGAGAAGTAATCCTGACAAGAGTCGGTTCATAAATAAGCAATATTCATTGATAGACTGTAAGTGTATGTCATGCAGCCGTGCAACACAATTACGAACAAATTAGCATTTGTAACAAAAAA
The DNA here is from genome assembly GCF_049339865.1 of Undibacterium sp. TC9W. NCBI lineage: Bacteria > Pseudomonadati > Pseudomonadota > Betaproteobacteria > Burkholderiales > Oxalobacteraceae > Undibacterium > Undibacterium sp. TC9W. The sequence continues at coordinate 11,582 of NZ_JBMPPJ010000019.1, forward strand.
AGCGGGGTTACCCCCGCTTTTTTGCGTTTTTACCCTGATGACAGAGGGTAATTACAGAGAATAATACATGTCAAATTCAACAGGGTGAGTTGTCATGCGGAAGCGTTGCACTTCTTGCATTTTCAAATCAATGTAAGCATCGATCATGCTGTCACTGAATACGCCACCGCGTGTCAGGAACTCGCGGTCTTTGTTCAATGCGTCCAGTGCTTCTTCCAGAGATGCGCATACTGTTGGGATCAATGCATCTTCTTCTGGTGGCAAATGGTACAGATCTTTGCTGGCTGCTTCACCAGGGTGGATCTTGTTCTGCACGCCGTCCAGACCTGCCATCATCAGTGCAGAGAAGCACAGGTATGGGTTCGCCAGTGGATCAGGGAAACGTGTTTCGATACGACGGCCTTTAGGATTGGCAACGTAAGGAATACGGATGGAAGCAGAACGGTTACGTGCGGAGTAAGCCAATTTTACCGGAGCTTCATAACCTGGAACCAGACGCTTGTAAGAGTTGGTACCTGGGTTAGTGATCGCATTCAATGCTTTGGCATGCTTGATGATACCGCCGATGTAGTACAGGGCGAAATCAGACAAACCAGCATAGCCGTCGCCAGCAAACAGGTTTTTGCCATCTTTCCAGATGGATTGATGCACGTGCATGCCAGAACCGTTGTCGCCAACGATAGGTTTAGGCATGAAAGTCGCTGTCTTGCCATACGTATGGGCTACATTCCAGACCACGTATTTCAGATTTTGCGTCCAGTCAGCGCGTTCTACCAGAGTAGAGAACTTGGTACCGATCTCATTTTGACCAGCGCCCGCCACTTCATGGTGATGCACTTCAACCGGGATACCCAGGGATTCCAGGATCAGGCACATTTCAGAACGCATGTCCTGGAAGCTATCGACTGGAGGAACCGGGAAGTAACCGCCTTTAACCGTTGGACGGTGACCAGTATTGCCGCCTTCCAGTTTTTCGCCTGTGGTCCAGGAAGCTTCGTCAGAATCAATCTTGACGAAACAGCCAGACATATCTACTTTCCAGCGTACGCTGTCAAAAATGAAGAATTCTGGTTCTGGGCCAAAGTAAGCTGTATCACCAATGCCTGAGGATTTCAGATAGGCTTCAGCACGTTTCGCGATGGAACGTGGGTCACGGTCGTAACCTTTACCATCAGATGGCTCAATCACGTCACATTGCATGAACAATGTGGTTTCTTCGAAGAATGGATCAATGTTGGCAGTAGATGGATCAGGCATCAACAACATGTCGGATGCTTCAATGCCTTTCCAGCCAGCGATGGACGAGCCGTCGAATGCGTGGCCAGATTCGAATTTATCGATGTCGAACTGGGAAATTGGAACAGTTACGTGCTGTTCTTTGCCTCGGGTATCAGCAAAGCGAAAATCAACGAATTTGACTTCGTTATCTTTCGCCATTTTCAAGACTTCTGCGGCTGTCATTGCCATGTGAAACTCCTCTGAGAGCTAAAAATAAATTCGGAAATTGCCGAGCCCTGCGCCTGCCAGTTATGTGCAATTTTGATCAACAGACAAACCTTGCCTTATTGCTCTTACAACAGCATTTTCGCCTGGCGGCTAAACTCAGTGAGGATAATAGCAGAAACCGTGCCATCAACCAGATCAGTCATATATAAAATCGAAATTTGTTAAATGCTTGTTTTTGTGGCGTTTTCTCTGACACAAACACAGCACCTTAGTATTATACAAACTCCATACACGCACCAAAATAACGCAAAATAATTTTAAATTGCCATTTTGGTGCAATTTTAAGTTTATCGAATCAATTTGCATTGTTTTGGCGCAAGCCAAGAGTCGATTGCATCGCGCCTATTGATCACTTGCAATTGAAGCAATTAAGCGAAATACTCAATTGGCAATATTGACCAAAATCAACATTGATTGGTATTTCTCTATATGCGATTCACTCTCATTTAGACTGTGATGGTATTTCAGGCGACGATGCCCCTGCCTGCAACTTTAACAGTTACGGACCACTGCACGGGCGTTCGCTCTCATACCCAAATCTCATTATGTCGCCTCACCCTTACCTACGCAAACCTATGTTGTTTGCCCTACTCACCTTCGCGCTGACAATGTTGGCAAGCGCCGCCATCATCGTCAAACTGGACGAAGGTGCAAAGCAGGAAGAACGCCGGCTCGCATACGATCTGGCGCGCTCACAAGCGGTCAACCTGCAAAACAATATGTATAGCGCGCTATCAGCAAGCTATGCGCTTGCTGCCATGGTTGCCGACGGCAATGGCAGGATCAGGCACTTTGGACGTTTTGCCGACAAGATACTGCAGTATCATCCACAAATTGCCGCTTTGTATCTTGCTCCAGACGGCGTCACCAGCGAAGTCGCGCCAGTAGAATGGAGTAATAAAGGGCTGGGCATAGACTTGCTGGCCGACCCCATACGCAAAGCGGAAGCGCAACTCGCCAAGGACAGCCATCATCTGACACTTGCGGGGCCACTCCCCCTCACCAATGGCAGCACTGGCATCATAGCCCGCCTGCCCGTCTATCTTGAGGACCCCATAGACGCAAACAAAGCGCCTCAATTCTGGGGCCTGATCTCGGCTGCCATTGATTTAAAGACACTGCTTGCCGACACCGGCTTATCAAAACTAAGCGAACGGGGTTATGACTATGAGTTATCTCGCGTTCACCCAGGTACACGCGCAAGGCAAGTCATAGAAAAATCTGCCGGATTTGCAACGACGAATTACCTCAGCTACGCCATCAAATTACCAAATGCAGAATGGACACTGGAGCTGACACCTAAAAATTCTATCATCCAGAACAAACCCCGACTGCTCTACAACAGCGTCGGGCTTTTGTTTAGCGTCATGTTGGCTTGTCTGGTAAAACTCTTGCTTGAAGCACGCGAGCAAAGAAAGAACCTGAAAAAAATCGTCAGCAAAAGAACTGCAGAATTGGCGCAGCGCGAAACCGACTTGCACCATGCCCAGATTATTTCAAAAACAGGCAACTGGAGCATAGGCAATAATGCAGAAGAGTGGCGCTATTCAGACGAGGCACGACGCATACTTGGTTACGCCAGTGGCAGCAGAATCGATTGCGCCAGCCTCATGCAACGCATCCATCCAGACGACATTCATGCGGTGAAGATTTTTTGGAGCCAGGTGCAAGCAGGCAAAGATGCAGGCATAGAGCACCGTATTATTATTGACGGCGAAGTGCGCTGGCTACATTCACAATATGATGCACAGAGCGCCAGGCACATGGGCACGGTGCAAGACATCACCGAACGCAAACATGTAGAAGAAGACTTACGCATCGCCGCCATCGCCTTTGAAGCACAAGAAGGCATGGTCATTACTGATGAGCGCCGAACTATCGTGCGCATCAACCAGGCATTTACCCGCATCACAGGCTATAGCCGCGAAGAAGCACTCGGCAAACAGACCAGCTTGCTCAAGTCTGGCCTGCATGGGGCCAACTATTATGAAGAAATGGGCAAGCAGCTTGACGCCAATGCCTATTGGCAAGGCGAAATCTGGAACCGCAGAAAAAACGGCGAAGTCTATCCAGAATGGCTGACCATCACTGCAGTCAAAAATGCCAGCGGCAAGGTTGTCAACTATGTCGCCACGATGCTCGACATCACCCAAAGAAAAGCCACCGAAGCCAAGCTTGAACACTTGGCCTACCATGATCCTTTAACCGGTCTGGCCAACCGCCGCCTGCTGATAGACCGGCTGCAACACAGCCTGCTCGCAAAAAGCCGCAGCAATCTGTACGGAGCCGTGCTATTCCTCGACCTTGATAATTTCAAGACCATCAATGACAGCAGTGGCCACGGCAAAGGTGACATGCTCTTGCAAGTTGCCGCAAAACGTCTCGCACACAGCATACGCAAGGGCGATACCCTGGCACGTTACGGCGGTGATGAATTTGTCTTGCTGCTCGAAGAACTCAGCGACAACGTCAGAGAAACCGCCATAGAAGTACAAATGATCGTCACCAAAATCCTGGCAGACCTGCGCGCCCCCTATGATTTAGAGCACAGTGAGTATCACAGCAGTGCCAGTATAGGCATCACCCTGTTTGACAAACAAAGTACCTCTGCCGAAGAACTGCTCAAGCAGGTAGAAGTCGCCATGTATGAGGCCAAGTCCAGTGGCGGCAATAACTTCCGCTTCTTTGACAAAGACATGCTCGACATCGTCAACACCCGCGCAGTACTGGAAGCAGACATGCGCCAGGGCCTGCAGCAAGAACAGTTCGTGCTGCACTACCAGCCACAAGTCAGCAGCACAGGCCAGGTCACCGGTGCAGAAGCCCTGGTACGCTGGCAACATCCCCACAAGGGGCTGGTGCCGCCGTCAGACTTCATTCCACTCGCAGAAGAGTCAGGCCTCATCCTCGGCCTGGGTGCATGGATATTAAAAACCGCCTGCGCCAAACTGGCAGAATGGCAAAACAATGACGACACAAAAAACCGCACCCTGGCCGTCAATGTCAGCGCACGCCAATTCAGGCAAAACGACTTTGTCTCACTGGTACTCGACAACATCAGGCACTACCAGATAGACGCCAGCAAACTCAAGCTTGAGCTAACAGAAAGCCTGCTCGTCGATAATGTGGAAGAAACCATAGACAAGATGAACCAGCTCAAAGCCAGAGGCGTAGGTTTTTCACTCGATGACTTTGGCACCGGCTACTCATCCTTGTCTTATCTCAAGCGCCTGCCGCTGGACCAGCTCAAGATAGACCAATCTTTCGTACGCGACATTCTCAACAATAATAACGATGCCGTCATCACCAGGACCATCATCGCGCTCGGCCAAAGCCTGGGCCTGGCCGTCATCGCCGAAGGTGTGGAAACCGCAGCCCAGCGCGACTTCCTGGTTCAGCAGGGCTGTCTTTCCTATCAAGGTTATCTGTATGGCAAACCCAGTGCCAATTTAATATAAACTAGCAGGCACATCAGCACTACCTTTTTTGCAATCACTATTTTCAATCAAGGAAACACCATGTCCACAGATCAAACCCTGCAAGCAGCACGCCAGCGCGGCCAGGAACAGGCCCTGCCCTACGCTGGCGCAGTCACCCCACAGGAAGCCTTTACTCTGCTGCAAAATGACAGCAAGATATTACTCGTTGATGTGCGCACCAATGCCGAGCGCGACTGGGTAGGCAGGGTCAATATCAACGAAGCCCAACACCTGGCCGTGCAATGGAGCCTCTACCCCGGCGGCACACCCAACCCCGACTTTCTCGCACAACTGCAAGCCAGCGTGACAGACAAGAACAGCGTCATCCTCTTCCTCTGCCGCTCCGGCGTACGCTCACGCCACGGCGCCAGGCTGGCAACTGAGAACGGCTACACCAATTGCTACGACATCCTGCAAGGTTTTGAAGGCGACAAGGACCAACAAGGCCACAGGAAAACCGTAGGCGGCTGGTGCCAAAACGGCCTGCCATGGCTGGGAGCCTGACCTGATACATAGCAAGATTTACAAAAACCAAGAAAAAAGCTTCCATAATGAAGTTTGCTTTGCTAGAATAGCGGACTTCGCTGTTACGGCAAGTTTTAGCGAAAGCAGGAGAGGTGGATGAGTGGTTTAAGTCACACGCCTGGAAAGCGTGCGTAGGTTTATCCCTACCGGGGGTTCGAATCCCCCCTTCTCCGCCAAGATAAATGAATAAGCCCTTGATTTTCAAGGGCTTTTTTATTTTAAAGTTATACCAGTGTGCCATTTGGTGTACCAACTCCACTTGGAAGCAATTGGAACACATTGGCAACTTTCAAGGCTCTGTGTAGCCGATCAAATGGTTTCCATGATATCGATGCCAGAAATACCTTTCAACCGGCAGCTTACCAGGTCAGCGAAGCGCTGCAAAGGACTGTACCCACTGATAATCATACGCAAACTCACAATTGGCCATCAGTCCTCCCCAATGCCCACACTCTACTACAGCGGGCTTTTGCACCAATAACAAATCGCCTGTTCAATTAGCAAAAATTCACTTGATCTTTTAATAAAAAATTGACTTTGTAATTTATTGCTTTTACACCAATTTTGACTTAAAATTCGAGCTAAATTTTGCTCTTCTTTGGATGGCATCAAGACCATGAAATTCTCATCCGACGAACTCATGCCCTTCTCTGAGGTACGCACACGCATGTCCCACTTCTTGGTGAATGTACACGCTGGCAAAGACATCATCATCACGCGATATGCGCAAACAGGTAAGTCAGATCAAGCGCAATCATCGCTAATGGCGCAGGTTCAACGAGCTGAACAATTGCTGGCCAGACTAATGGACAGCAACCAATGAATAACACAGGTCATCAACCCAATCCATTCGAGTTCAGTGAAGCCGATACTTGCCGTGAATATGTGACCCCAGCCATTCGAGCCGCTGGCTGGGGTGACTTTCCGTATGAGATCGCAGAACAACGCAGTTTTACAGATGGACGCATCGTTCTTACTGGTCGCACCGCCAAGCGGCGTGAAGGTAAACGTGCTGATTACCTGCTTTGCTACCGCCGTGACTTGACATTGGCCGTTGTTGAAGCCAAACCGTACAAATCACCCGCTGGTGACGGTTTGCAACAGGCCAAAGACTACGCAGAAATACTTGGCCTCAAGTTTGCCTATGCCACAAACGGTAGGGAAATCATTGAATTCGACTTCTTGACAGGCATTGAGCAAAAGGTTGACCGTTACCCCACGCCGGATGAACTATGGCATCGCCAAACTGTTGGCACACCACTGGCCAGCACGATTGCCGTCAAGACCATGCTCCAGTCACTTAACCACAGCACGGGCAAGCCACCACGATACTATCAAGAAATCGCCATCAACCGCACGGTAAACACCATTCTGTCCGGGCAAAAGCGCATCTTGCTCACGATGGCAACGGGCACTGGCAAAACACCCACCGCGTTTCACATCGTGTGGAAGCTCTGGACTTCGGGCTGGAATAAAGATGGCGACCCGACGCGCAAAACTCGGGTACTGTTTTTGGCTGACCGCAACGTCTTGGTCGATGACCCGAAAGACAAGACGTTTGCCGTGTTTGGTGATGCGCGTTGGAAGATTGAAGGCGGCGAAGCAATCAAAGGCCGTGAAATTTATTTTTCAACCTACCAATCGATTGCCGAAGACGAGCGCCGTCCCGGTTTATATAAAGAGTATTCGCCGAACTATTTCGACCTCATCATCATTGACGAATGCCACCGCGGTTCCAGCCGCGCCGATTCGAGCTGGCGCGAGATTCTGGAATGGTTTGAGCCAGCCTTTCAGCTTGGCTTGACCGCTACCCCTCTGCGTGAAGAGTCGCGTGATACCTATGCCTACTTCGGCCTGCCGCTGTACGAATACTCGCTCAAGCAGGGCATTGAAGACGGCTTCTTGGCTCCTTACCGAGTGCATTGAGTTATCACCACGTTTGATGCAGCGGGCTGGCGACCCACACACGGCCAGCTTGATCGCTACGGCAAAGTGATACCGGACGAGGAATACCACACTAAAGATTTTGAGCGCCTTGTCAGTTTGAAGGCACGCACAGAAGCTGTGGCTCAGCACTTGACTGACTACCTCAAGCGTACTGACCGATTTGCCAAAACCATCGTCTTTTGCGTTGACCAAGAACATGCGGACGAAATGCGCAGCGCCCTTTCCAATCTGAATGCCGACTTGGTTGCGCAGAACCCGAACTATGTGTGCCGTGTCACCGCCGCTGAGGGCGACATTGGCCGTGGTCACCTGTCACGCTTTCAAGACTTAGAGACAAACCAGTCCACGCCTACGATATTGACCTCATCGCAAATGCTGACCACCGGCATTGATGCACCCACAGTTAAAAACGTTGTTTTGGTGCGCGTCATCGGCTCCATGAGTGAGTTCAAGCAGATCATCGGGCGCGGAACACGGGTGCGTGAGGATTACAACAAGTTGTTCTTTGACATTCTCGATTACACCGGGTCTGCCACCAGAATGTTTGCTGACCCAGATTTTGATGGCCATGCCGCACAGATTGTGGAAGAAGCTGCCGATGAAGCAGGGCACGTGATTGAGACTGAGCACGTCATAGAATTTGACCAGCAGCAAAACGAACAGATTCCGATCATCGACCCCAGTCAGCCGCAGGGCGTGGTCGAGCAAGAGCTAGGCGAACGTCGCAAGTTCTACGTTGACGGTGGTCTTGTTGAAATTGCCGCCCACCTTGTGTACGAGCTTGATGCCGATGGCAATAACCTCCGAATGGTGCAATTTTCTGACTATACCGCCGAGAAGGTGCGCGTACTATACCGCTCACCCGAAGACTTGGCGAATCATTGGAAAGACCCCGCTACACGCGAAGCCTTGATTGCACAACTTGCAGACCGAGGGATCGACCTTGCCCAATTGGTCGAGCAAACCAATCAGCCAGACGCCGACCTGCTGGACTTGCTCTGCCATGTGGCATTCAACGCCCCCCTACTGACGCGCAGTCAGCGTGCCGATAGGATGCGCCGCGACAAGCCTGATTTCTTTGACCAGTACGGCACTGAGGCAAAGCAGATTTTGAACGAGCTACTGGACAGGTACACCGAAAACGGTACCGACCAACTTCGCCTGCCTGATGCGCTGCGTATTGCGCCGATTTCCGACCACGGCAACGCGATAGAAATCGCGGCGAAATTTGGTGGTGCAGAACAATTGCGCGTGGCTGTAACTCAGTTACAAGCGACGCTTTACACGAACTGATTCCTGAATATTGAAATAAAATGGCCAACAAGAAGACCACCCAACCGCAAACGACTGCCCAGCAACTCGGCTCCATCATTAAATCCGCACGCGATATCATGCGCAAAGACAAGGGCTTGAATGGTGATGGAGACCGCCTCCCTATGCTCACATGGATGATGTTTCTGAAATTCATGGACGATCATGAGCAGGTCCGTGAAGCCGAAAGCCAACTCGCTGGCGAAAAGTTCAAACCTTCTATTGATACCCCCTACCGCTGGCGTGATTGGGGTGCGACTAAAGAAGGGCTGACGGGTGATACGCTGATTGCTTTCATAAACCAAGATGAAGCCATGCGCCCAGATGGCACACGCGGCCCAGGCTTATTCAAGTACCTGCGAGAATTGCAAGGCACCAAGTCACATGACCGCCGCGACACAATTGCTGCCGTGTTTCGCGGCATGGTCAACCGTATGATTAATGGCTACCTGCTGCGGGATGTATTATCCAAGCTGGATGGTATTCACTTCAACGCCAGCGAAGAACTGGAAGTACTTGGGCGTACTTATGAAACCTTGTTGCGTGAAATGCGCGATGCCGCTGGCGACGCTGGCGAGTTCTATACGCCCCGCCCTGTGGTTCGACTCATGGTGGAATTGGTCAATCCGAAACTGGGTGAAGTGGTGCTTGACCCCGCTTGTGGTACTGGCGGATTCTTAGTGGAAAGTTATACCCATCTTTCCAAGCAAGCTACCACAGTGCAAAAGCGCAAGCAGCTACAACAAAGCAGTATCCAAGGCTGCGAAGCCAAACCGTTGCCATATCTGCTGGTGAACATGAACCTGCTGCTGCATGGCTTGGAGTCACCCGACATTGACCCCGGCAACGCCCTGCGCTTTCCACTCAAAGAGATTGGTGACCGTGAACGGGTGGATGTGATTCTGTCCAATCCACCATTTGGCGGTGAAGAAGAGCGCGGCATCTTAGGCAACTTCCCAGACGACAAGCAAACCGCAGAAACCGCCTTGCTCTTCCTGCAACTCATCATGCGCAAGCTGCGTAGGCAACCTGCTGGACGTGCCGCTGTCGTTGTACCGAATGGAACTCTGTTTGCGGACGGTATCTGTGGCCGCATTAAACAGGAACTGCTAACTGAATTCAACCTGCACACGATCGTGCGCTTGCCCAGTGGCGTATTTGCGCCGTACACAAACATCCCCTCTAACTTACTGTTTTTTGACCGTAGCCGCCCCACAAAAACTGTTTGGTTTTACGAACAACCTTTGCCAGAAGACCGAAAGAATTACACAAAAACCCAACCCCTTCAATACGAAGAGTTTGACGATCTGCTGGCATGGTGGAAAAAGCGAGAAGAAAGTAAGCAGGCTTGGAAAGTTACAGCCAAAGAGATTCTGGAAAACGGCTGCAACCTTGACCGAAAAAATCCAACGGCCAAAGAAGATATTGCACACTTGCCACCTGAGCAATTGGTTGCCAGCATTCTAGACAAAGAGCGGCAAATAATTGCGTTAATGGAGCAAGTGCAGGCGTTACTGCAGGAGCCCGTATGAAACAGACTTGGCCAATAGTGAAGTTGGGAGAAGTTTTACACCATCGAAAAGTCTTCATCACTATTGAGGACGAGCAAATGTACATGCGTCCGAAAGTAAAACTTCACGCGCAAGGAATTGAACTGCGTGATCACGTATCCGGCTCAGAGATTAAGACAAAAAAGCAACAAGTTTGCCGTGTGTCGGATTTTTTGGTCGCTGAAATTGACGCAAAAATGGGGGGCTTCGGAATCGTTCCGATTGCACTTGACAAGGCAATCGTCAGCAGTCATTACTTCCTCTTCGAATCCAATCAAGAACATTTGATTCCAGATTTTTTGGGCTACTACTGCAAGACGAAAGTGTTCAGAGATCAAGTAGCCGCAAAAGGAACTACAAATTACGCCGCTATTCGTGCTGGTGACGTTCTCGAATACGTTATGCCTTTACCTCCAATTGAAGAACAACAAAGAATAATTGCTCGAATCGGCACCGTTCGGCAGCAATTGCAAGATGCAGTCAAACTGCGTTCAACCATTGAAGTTCAACTGCAATCACTTTTTTTGAGTCTGCATAGCAACTCAGGCACCACGTGCAAGTTGGGTGATTTGATTGAATTGTACGAAGACAAAGTAAGAATCCAACCAACTGAGTCTTATCCACAGGTTGGGGTTCGTGGTTTTGGTGGAGGACTGTTTCCCAAAGCGCCGGTTTTTGGCACTGAAACGACTTACAAAACATTCAACAGACTGTACGAAGATGCCATTGTTTTGAGTCAAGTGAAAGGCTGGGAAGGGGCAATAGCAGTTTGTCCCAGAGCGCTATCTGGTATGTATGTATCGCCAGAATATCGAACATTCCGATGTAAGCCTAATATAGCAAGTCCTCGTTACATGCAAGAAGTTGTTCGATCACAATGGTTTTGGAAATATTTACAAGAAGCGACCCGGGGTGTTGGCGCACGCAGAGAACGTGTCAGACCAGAAAAATTCCTCGCTATTGACCTGCACATGCCATCGTTTTCAAAGCAGGAAAAAATTGTTGCCACTTTGAACGGACTTGAAACTGTGCGACAACTGCGAACTGAGGTGTTTCCATGCATTGAGGCACTGTTACCTTCCTTATTACAGAAGGAAATGAGCCAGGCACAAATTACGGGGGTATAGGCCAGTATGTCCGACCAATCTGTGCACACATATAACGCCACCGCTTCAATGCTGGGGTATTTGTACCAAGTGCGTGTTGCCTTGCTATGGGCGCTGCAACAAGCAAAGGTTGGTGAATTTTCCGTCAGCTTGGAAACACTTGATGATGTGACATTTGAGGCGAATGGGATACCCATTTCGGTACTTCAAACCAAGCATTCGATCTCTAAAAAGGCAAACCTTACTGACTCGAGTGCTGACCTTTGGAAAACGTTACGGGTGTGGTTAGTCGGAAATGCTAGCGGGGAGGTTCCTATTGACACTGCTCTTTTCCTGATCACGACCGCCTCAATTACTGATGGCACGGCAGCACAAGCGTTGTGTGCCCATACACCGGAACGTGACATAAAAACTGCATGTAGTCGATTAAGGCAAGCAGCCACCACTTCAAGCAATGATGCGTTGAAGGACGTTTTTGAGGCGTTCCTTGCGTTGAGCCAGTCGGATCAAGAAAAACTACTTGACCGGATAGTGGTTGTTCCCGACGAAGGAAATGTGTCCGAAATACTGACAAAGATTGAGCAGGAGCTTCATTGGATGACGCTTCACCACCAGAAGACAGCCCTCGAACTATTAGAAGGGTGGTGGTTCAAGCGAGTGGTTCACGAACTGGTGAACGACGGATGTGGCATCTCTCGTACTGAGTTGGAAGCCCAGATATCGGATATTCAAGAATCACTCAAACCAGATGCGCTGCCCATCGACGATGCAATTGAAAAGCTCATGGTCGCGCTGGATCAGTTACCAGAATTTTCTGGTCGAAACTTCTATCGTCAAGTCGAGTTGGTTGGGGCGGGCAAGAATCGAATTCTGAATGCCATCAATTCCTACCAACGTGCTTTTGCACAACGCAGCCAATGGACACGCGACGAGCTTTTATTTGACACTGACATATCCAAGTACGAAAGCACGCTGAAAACAGAGTGGTTGCTCAAGCGCGACCAAATTTGCGATGAGCTTGGCGATTCACCTGCCGATGACGCAATGGCAAAGGCCGGTCGAGAAGTCCTCAAGTGGGCAGAAGATGTCGTGCTTCCCATCCGCCCTAATGTTGCTGCTCAATGGGTATGCAGAGGGTCACTTCACATGCTCGCTGATGAATTGAAAATTGGATGGCATCCAAATTTTGAGGATCGGCTTTCTGAAATTCTTGGAGTGGAGAGCGACCCTGTCGCTGGGATAACATGACTATATGGAGTAAGAGAACTCTGGAAGAGCGCAATTTGCTAAATCCAGCCTTTGGTTCAATTCTTGTCTGGCATCTTGCGAAAGGCTATCAACAGGAAGCCACGTCGAATGGTGAACCAAAAAATATACCAATGGTTCTGACATTTGTTGGGTTGAGTTTGGCACTACGCGGTAAAACCAGGAACTCACTCCCATCTACCATCACAAGTTCGCTGGCGACTTGGATAAATCAAAATCCGTTGCTTCGTTCGGCTGTCGCCAAGGGTGTCGGCGTCCTTCGTCCATACGTTAGAGAATCATTAATCTTTGGTGCAAATCATTCGTTGCTCGCGTTTGATGCGGTTTCAGTCATTGGAACTACATCGAAGACGCGGCAAATCAATAAGTATTTAAATACCTCTTCGGATGAGGTTCGTGAGTGTGCAAAAAAGGCTCTATTTATCGGTCGATGGTTGTACCGAAATGGTGATCCGCAAACTGTTATGGCAATGTTGGGAGTTTCCGCATGATTCAAATTAAAGAGATTGTGGCTTACAGCCATCACGGAAAAACGCGCAGTCTCCCGTTAAAACTTGGTGCTGTAAACATCATTTCAGGCGAATCCAAGGCTGGAAAATCCGCTGTGCTGAAGATCATTGACTACTGCTTTGGTGCAAGCCTTTGTGATGTACCAGAGGGAAAAGTGCGCCGTAATGTGGCGTGGTTTGGCCTGCTACTTCAAACATCAAGTGGACAAGCATTTATCGCTCGCCAAGTACCATTGGGAGAAGCCAAGAGTTCTGAAGCCGTGTACACGTTAGTAGGGGCCGACATTACGATTCCCAGTGGAGATATGCTACGTCAAACCACCAACGTTGAGGGATTACGGTCACAATTAGCTTCGTGGACAGGCATATCTTCTTATCGGCACACTCCACCTGACGGTCAAACCAGAGATCATCTGGTTGCGTCAATTCGTCATGCTGTTGCACTCTGTCTTCAGTCTCAGAATGAAATTGCTCAACAGAAGTGGCTTTTCCACGGAGCAAATGACCGAGATAAGGCACAGGCAATAAAAGATACATTGCCCTACTTCCTTGGTGCGGTATCCGACGAATATCTATCCCAGCAAAGTGAACTGAAGGCTGTAAAAGCAGAAATTCGGCAAATTGAGCGGCGGAATAAGGAAGCGGCGAACATTCGAGGTGAAGGCACATCTCGCGCTGACACGCTCCTGTCTGAAGCGAAGGCTGTTGGTCTTTCCTCCGTATCTGATTTGATTTCATGGGCCGAAAAAGTTGCAGCCTTGACTGCCATTCAATCGACCCCGCTTTCCTTGTCCCTTGCAGAGGGCAATGATGCAACGGAATTCAATCGCCTAACTAGCATCCGAAATCAACTGCTAAAGCAACAAAGCAATTTGCTCGGTACTTTAGAGCGTGCTCGTGCCTTTGAGGGCACAACTAAGAGTTATGCAATTGAAGCTGACGAACACATTGCCCGATTGAATGCAGTTTCTGTTTTTGATCCCAACTGTTCTGATCATTCATGCCCACTTTGCTTGCAAGTGCTGCCCTCAGAATCAGTTGCACCGTCTATCGCACAAATTAAGCAATCGGCAGCGCATCTTGGACAGGGTCGTGGCGCAGTAGATGCAACAACGCCTAAAATTGATTTCGCTATTGCAGAAGTTGAAACAGAATTAGAGTCTATTCGCCAGCAGCTTGGGCATAACCGAGAACTACTCTCTGCTGTTAAAAAATCGAATGAACGTCTCCAACTAGCCTCAGATGCAGATACCCGCAGGGCATTGATTTTAGGTCGTATTAGCCTATATCTGGAAAACATTCCTGCGGCGATCAACACCTCAGGGCAAGATGAACGACTACAAGCGTTGAAAATTCAAGAAAAAGAATTGGAGACGTTACTCAGCAATGAAGCGATGCAGGAACGTCTTGAGTCTTGCCTGTCCAACGTAAATCGAAACGTGTCCGCATTTGCTGGAAAAGTTAAGCTGGAATACTCAGATAGCCCACTACGCTTGGACACCAAGAATCTGACCATTGTTGCGGACACGCTTGAAAGACCTGTGCCAATGTCTCAGATGGGAAGTGGAGAAAACCACGTTGGGTATCACATCGTCGCTCATCTAGCGTTGCATGATTGGTTCGCCCGGCGCAAGCGGCCTGTTCCATCATTCTTGATCTTCGATCAGTTGTCCCAAGCCCATTTCTCGCCGGACTCGGATGCCAAAGCACCTAAGGAAAAAGTGGATGCAGACCGCCTAGCTGTTAAAGGTCTGTACGGATTGATATTTGATGTGACCAACGCATTGAACGGTGGGCTTCAAGTGCTGATTACCGACCATCCCTACTTCGATGACGATCAACGGTTCAAAGATGCCGTTGTGGAGCGTTGGATTGACGGCAAAAAACTTGTCCCAGTGGACTGGGTGACCGTCACAAAATAAAATATCTGCCAGGAAATTTCGTTGGTTGGAAAACTAAAAACAAGCCCCTTGGAAGACATTGTCGACTTGGTGTCGTTTTTGCCACGATAAGCAGACACAGCAATTGCGGTAAAGTCTACTATTATTGAATTAGCTAGGCATCTCTTGGAACATTGCCCGATGCTATCTGAGCTCAGAAGTCACAGAGCCAGTCTATGCGGAGTGACGAACAACCTGTGCGACCGATGACTGGGATATTAAATGAAGACCCACAACAAGATGTGTGGTATCACTCAAAATGGAATCCTGAAACAAAAAGATTCGATTACTATCGAATTCTGCCTAAACGACTTTCAGAACCACGCTCTCGCATTATTAATGTATTGAATGACCTAGGGCAATCGGCGAATTGATGCGTAAGGGTAAAACCATCCCAGACGATCAGTTTTACGCGATTGCGCTGCCGATTGGGCAAAGACGTAGTCAGTGCCACCGCAAGGAGCGTGCCAGTGCTTACCGGACACGCAGTGACATGCCATCGACACCGATGCGCATATCAACAGGGGTGACGACCAGCCAGACTGATTCTGGTTGCAACATCATGTTGGAGCAACGCAGTCCCTTAATGCAAACTTGGGCGGATTTTCTGAGTAATGCAACTATTTTGGTGCGAGCGGATTGAGGATCCTTGTGTCGTTGTTAGATTCTGCAGTGGTCCGCCAAGACCAGCAGACCTCACGCAACGCCCGCTCATGCAAGTAGGCGTTTTGGTTTGTGGGTTCGTTGTTCTCATGTGTGTCTAATTCCGGTGCCTGATCAATTGGTATAGAGAAATACCGGCGACACTCATGGAACGAGACGTTGTTCAGACTTATTTGGCACCTTTCGATCAACAGATTTGCAGTAATCTTGTCAGGAGTAGTCAAATCGCTCTGCTTGCCCTCTACTACGCCACGTACAGCAATACCGCGCCAAAATGGCATATGCTTCCTCCAAGCACGAACAGGTGCCATACCCCGTGTCCATGACGCCATTTGTGATCTGTGGCATAAAACGCGATGCCGCCGGTGTAGAGTGCACCGCCTGCTGCCAGCCATCGGAAGCCGTCCATCGTGAGCGCATTGATGAGCGGCTTAGCAGCGATCACGCCAACCCAGCCCATCACCACATAAATTAGCAACGACATTAACCGTGCTCCTTTGGCGTACCACAATTCTTGCAGGACACCAATAACGGCAAGCCCCCACACCACGCCGAACAGCGACCATCCCCACGACCCCCTTAGGCTGACCAGTGTGAATGGCGTATAGGTACCAGCAATTAGCAAGTAGATTGCGCAATGGTCGAGCCGACGCAATACGTCTTTGGCTGGCCCTTGGGTGCTGTGATACAGGGCAGATGTAAAATAAAGGGCAACTAGCGTGACAGCGTAGATGCTGAAACTAACAATCTTCCAATAGTCGCCACTGCGAACTGCTATCGTGATCAGCGATACGCCGCCCACTGTCGCCAATGCAGCACCCACCGCGTGGGTAATGCCATTGAAGCGCTCTCCATAATACATGCGTATTCCCTTACAAATTTTCCACTATTGAAAGCTGCGGCCCAGACATTGTATTTGCGTGGGCGCGTTGTGCACCTCCTGGCGAAAGCTGCCACCCGGTCATTTGCCCCATCAAATCCCAGTCCTTTCCGATCGAAGTGAAACTGTTGCAAGCTACGTCGTTGATTATCATTTTAATAAATTTTATTTTAAGTCTGCTTAAAAGTTACATTGCATATTTATCGATGGCACTTGTTGTCTGTCGCTCCGCATAGGCTGGTTCTTTGATCTCAAAGCGCAGATACAAGCGGCGTAAAAGCAAAAACAAGGACATTGTCCTTAAACATTTGTGTTTTGTTTGTTATCTTTATTTAAATCACACTTGGTCAACTACGATTCAACAATTTTTGTAATTCATCCATATCCAGTGGTTTGACTAGATGCGCATCAAATCCTGCAGCAAGCGATTTACGCATGTCCTCAGCATGTCCATAGCCAGTCACGGCAATTAATAGCGAGGTCGCAGTCTCTGGCAGTTCACGCAGGCTGTTCGCTAATGCCATGCCATCCATATCAGGCAATCCGATATCCAGCAGACTTACTTGCGGTTTTAGACGGCGCGCAATATCAAGAGTAGCACTAGCGTCATAAGCAACAACGACCTCATGACCAAATTCACGTAATACTGTACAGAGCATATCGGCCGCATCTTGATTGTCGTCTACTACCAATATCCGCTGGGTTGGAACCTTCGGTATTGGTTCTCTACAGGCTACCGATTCTTGCATCACCTCATCAGCAGGCAGGCAAGGTAACCTGAGAGTGAATGTACTGCCCTGCCCAAGGCCTTCACTACACAGATGAACGCTACCGCCGTGGGCATTGGCTATCAATTTCACAAGTGCCAAGCCCAAGCCCAGACCACCTTGAGTGCGGTCTGGTGTGCGTTTAGCTTGAGTAAACAAGTCAAAAATGTAGGGGGCCAAATCAGGCTCTATGCCCATACCATCGTCACTGACCTCCAGTACCACTGAATCTTTTTCAACTGCGAGAATCACTTCAATGCTTCCTCCAGTCAATGTGTACTTGACTGCGTTGTTGAGAAGATTGGCGATCACTTGAACCAGTCGATTCGGGTCGCCTTTCACCCACACAGGGCGAATAGGCAAGCAAAGGTTTAGCCGGTGTTGCTTTGCTTGCATAGCAGATTCAAGTTGCTCAACGGCTTCTGACGCTGCATTTCGCATATCAACCTGCTCACTCGCGAACGCTACCAGATTGCGTGTGAGCCTGGCCATGTCCAGCAAGTCGTCAATGAGATGTGACAGATGCCTGACTTGACGCGCAATAGTCTGGCTGGTCTTCAGCACTATCGTTGCGTCTTGTGGCCGCAGGCTAAGCAATTGCGCAGCGGCCCCGATCGGAGCCAGTGGATTGCGCAACTCATGCGCCAACATAGCCAAAAACTCATCTTTGTGCTGGTATGCTTCACAAATTTGGTATTGCCGCTGCCTCCCTCGTAGCGCGGAACGCACTGCGCTCATTAAGATTGGAACGCGTATAGGACGCTCCAACAAAGTCAGATTACCCAAAACATCATAAGCGTGCTGTACCCAATGAGGATTGCTACCCGGCTTAGTTAGAACGAGAATAGGAAAATCAGACCAGTCAGGCTGATGGGTAATAAATGTGAACAACGCGTCAAACCATTCACGGTTCAATGCCTCTTCCACTGTTACTAGCGCTCCAGCACCCTCCTCCATTGCCTTTAGCAATGACGGCAGGCCCGAACAATGCTCGCAAAGCACATCAGCGCTATGTAGCGCATTGGCGACGAGCGTAGCGTCCTTACCGTAGGGTGCGTAAATCAGGACACGATTTTTGATATGCAACTCGCTCATAGTTGAACCTCTGCGCCCTTAATAACAGGCAAATGCGGTGTCTGACTTAAAAAATCTCTGGCGTTTGCAAGTATGGTATCGATAGGTATCACTTCGACGATAAATTGTAGTGTCATAGCAAGTATTCTGGACTCGGCCAATCCAAATCAGGCAATGCCAATGGACAACGAACTTTATGGTATCAATGCTTTTGTTGGCCATAACCATCTGCTAACATTGTCAGGAAATATTGCTGGCACACTACATTATTCGTTACAAAAAAACAATAGTGATCGCCATCAATATAGGCTTTCGAAGCCGTTTTATGCCATCAATAGTTATTCTGCCTTTATCTCTCATTTGTAAATAACTTAACTACAAAGCTAAATTGTCAGCGATAGACTAAATCAGGGATTAATAAGCAACCGTGCGTTGCCGCACAAAGAAGGAGATATTACCCATCAAGCTTGTCGGGATAATCGCATCACTGAGATTCAAAAAAGGCAAAAAGTATATGTTGCTCAGCACTTTCAATCTCGAATTATTATGCACTTAGCCGTTTGTCAGCCTATATTCTTGTATCATTTCTTTCACTCGGTTATGAGTTAAAGAACACTTTTAAATATTAGGAAATTTTCAATTTCTTGCATCTTAGAATGCGCGATTTGTTTGACTCGCACTTCCCTCAAAACATCTTAGAGGAAGAGAGTTTAAACAGCTTACAAAGTACAAAAGCATTGTCTATTTGATATGTAGTAATATTAATCAAGCATTCTCGCATCCTTCTCAGACGCACTTTCTCCTCAACACGTTCAAACTATGAATATCGCTAAATTCATTAATCAAAATATGGAGCTGATCCTTGTTGAATGGGATGCATTCGCGGCGACCTTTGGTACTGTTGCGGATAAGATGTCTACTCAGGAACTACGGGATCACGCTAAACAAATACTACAGTTCGTGGCCGAAGATATTCAAACAGCAGAGACCCCGGAACAAAAAGAGGCAAAATCACAAGATCTCAGCTCACCTCCAGCCAATGATGAGAGTGCTTCATCAATTCATGGGAGATTGCGTTACGCGAGCGGATTCACTCTCCGTCAATTAATTGCCGAGTACCGTGCATTGCGAGCAAGCGTACTTAAGCTATGGCAGCAAAGTTGTTCTGATGTTTGGGTAGAAAATGCGCAAGACATGATGCGGTTTAATGAAGCAATAGATCAATCACTTGCCGAGGCTGCTATAGCGTATTCGGACAAAGTGAATGAAACCCGGGATATATTTTTGGCTATTTTAGGTCATGACTTGCGTAGCCCCCTAGCAGTTACAGCATTGGCCGGCACATACCTATCCAGAGCGGGCGCATTTGACAATCAAATTCAGCAGATAGGATTTCGTGTCAAGCGTAGTGCTGCCACAATGAACGCGATGGTCAATGATCTATTGATATTGGCCCGCACTCAATTGGGTGATGGCATTCCAATCGAACGACTTGAATGTGATCTCAACGACATAGGCCGTTGGGCTATTGAAGACTCAACTGCCGTACATCCAAAATCTCTGTTCGAACTGAACACCAAAGGTGAGTTGAAAGGTGCTTTTGACCAGCAACGGCTTCAGCAAGTGTTAATAAATCTAATTAACAATGCTGCACAGTATGGTGCGCCTGATAGGCCGATCATCGTCGATATAGTGGGAGAAAAAGATCGCATACTTCTTCAAGTCTGCAATGAAGGACCTACAATTCCAGAAGAGCTATTACCAACATTATTCAGCTCATTGGTGCAATTGCCAGAGCAGGATGGCAACGACAGGCCGCGTAGCAGTCTAGGCTTAGGCTTGTTTATAGCAAAAGAAATCGTTGTAGCACACGGCGGCGATATTAATGTACGTTCTGATCAAGATGCGGGCACTGTATTTTCAGTTTATCTACCCCGACAATAATATAGGATATTTTTAATCTACCTCAAAATTAGCAATCCTGCTTTCCTGAGCCGCAAAGCGTATTAAATACCAAGATCTATTGGGACTGCCTTTGTGTGACAACGCACAGACCTACTTCAAGCCATTGGAGTAGCGTGCAGGTCATGCAAAACATCAACGTCCAGGCGCTACCTGTCACCGTGTCGCCGCAGGGTACACCTCTTTTTGTTGCCAAAGGACTTGCCAAAACCTACCAGATGGGCGAGATAACGGTCACTGCCCTGGTTGATGTTGATCTAACTATCTACAAGGGCGAGTTCATAGTGTTGTTGGGACCGTCAGGCAGCGGCAAATCGACTTTATTGAATATTCTGGGCGGCCTGGATCGCCCTAGTAGCGGCAGTGCCCTTTTTGCTGAACAAGATTTAACCGCAGCCAACGAGAAAGAACTCACCACCTACCGGCGTGAGCATGTAGGCTTTGTGTTTCAGTTCTATAACCTCATCCCCAGTCTGACGGTGCGGGAAAACGTGGAGCTGGTGACTGACATTGCCATTAATCCCATGCCCGCGCTGGAAGCGTTGACGCTGGTGGGGCTGGCAGACAGGGTAGATCACTTTCCATCGCAATTATCTGGCGGTGAGCAGCAGCGGGTGGCGATTGCCCGCGCCATCGTAAAGCGGCCAGACGTGTTGCTATGCGACGAACCCACAGGAGCACTGGACTATGTAACCGGCAAGCTGGTGCTGGAGGTCATTGCCAACATCAACCGAGGCATCGGTACTACGACAATCGTCATCACTCATAACGCCGCCATTGCAGACATAGCGGATCGGGTGCTGTTTTTGGGTGAGGGGCGAATTCAGCGCATCGAAGTCAACACTAACAAGCTGCAGCCGTCCCAACTGACCTGGTAATGCTCTGGCCCCTTGATTTAATAAAGGCCAGTAAGCGCAAAGATACGCAACAAAGCCAGCTTTATTTGCATTAGCTTCCACATAAGGGTGCGGGTTACTACAGTCCGCTGAGTCCAGATAAGACCACCATGAAAACGCTGAACAAGAAGCTACTGCGCGGCATAACTTTGATGTGGAGTCAGGCCTTGACAATTGCGCTAGTGGTCGCTAGTGCCGTCGCTGGCTTCATCACCAGCTTCAGTGCTTACGACGCGCTATCGTGGTCGCGCGATTTGTATTACGCCGATTCACGCTTTGCAGATGTGTTTGCCACACTCAAGCGGGCACCACTGACTCTGGAGCGACAATTGCAGGAAATTGTTGGTGCCGCGCATGTTGAAACATCCCAAGCCCAAGTCGTCCCAGTGAATATCCCCAATGTAGTGGACCCAATTGTCGGTCTGTTGTTGGGGATGGACCCACTGCTGCCGCAGCGGCTCAATAAGGTCAATCTTCGCCTGGGGCGTATGATTGCTACACGCCATACAGGCGCAATGGAAGCACTGGTATCGGAAGGTTTTGCCGTGGCGCGCAAGCTTGCGCCGGGTGACCGGGTCAACGCGCTCATCAATGGCAAACGAGAAGAACTGCTAATCGTAGGCATTGCTCTCTCGCCAGAGTATATTTTTGCGGGTTTGGGGGGCTCGCCCGACCAGCGCGGTTTTGGCGTCTTTTGGGTGGATAAGCATGCTCTGGCGTCAGCCTACAATATGGAAGGTGCGTTCAACCAGGTTGCCGTGCGGCTTAGCCCTGGTGCCAGCGAGGGGGCGGTGATAGATCAGCTAGACCGCCTGCTGAAGCGTTACGGCGGGAACACCGCTCATGGCCGCGATTTGCAGATGTCGCACGCCATGCTCAGCTCTGAAATTACTCAGCAGCGGGTGATGGGTACAGTCTTGCCGACGATCTTTTTGGGTGTTGCTGCCTTTTTGCTTAACGTGGTGCTAGGTCGGCAAATTGCCACTCAGCGCGGACAGATCGCTGCACTCAAGGCACTGGGCTACGACAACCTTGCAATTGGCTGGCATTACTTAAAGCTGGTGTTGATTATCGTGGCCTTAGGGCTGGCATTGGGTCTGGCTCTGGGCACAGTGATGGGCAAGTTTTTTGTCGGCATGTATGAGGAAAGCTTTCGCTTCCCTGACATGCATTTTCGTTTGCGCCCCGATCTTGTGCTGGTGGCCGTCGGCGTGGCATTAACCGCAGCTGTGTTGGCCACGGTCAACGCGATTTATGCGGTCGTCATCCTGGCACCAGCAGAAGCTATGCGGGCCCCGTCCCCAGGCATCTTCAAACCTATGCTCATTGAGCGCTGGGGTTGGCAAAAATGGTTTTCGCCGGCGCTACGCATGGTCTTGCGTACGATGACGCGAAGACCACTGCGTACCAGCCTGACGGTGTTTGGTATTGCCATGTCGATGGCAATTGTGGTTACCGGCTCTTTTATGCGCGATTCGGTGGCGGTGTTGATGGAAACCCAGTTTCGGCAAGTGTTGCGCGGCGACGTGGTCGTGGCCCTGTTGGAAGCAACGCCTGCCAACGTATTATACGCAGCAGGCAAGTTGCCCTATGTCACTGCGGTGGAAGGGGCACGCAGCGTGTCGGTTCGGCTGGTACATGATAACCACAACTGGCACGGCATCATCATGGGCAAAGCGCCGCAACCTGAACTGCAACGCATCGTGAATCTGGAAAGGCAATTCTTCACTGCCCCACAGGACGGTCTGTTGCTGACCGATCGTCTCGCTACCAAGTTGCATCTTCACGTGGGCGATAGAGTACGAGTAGAGGTACAGGAAGGCGAACGCGCAGTGCTGGAATTGCCGGTAACTGGCACGGTACAAGAAATGCTGGGCATGAATGCCTACATCGAGCGAGCCAGCCTGAACAATCTATTGCGCGAAGGTGATCTGGTAAACAGCTTCACCCTGGCGGTTGAACCCGGCTTTGAACCCGAGCTGCTACAACGTCTACAAGGATTATCCCGTGTTGGCGTGGTCATCAGCAAGTCAACCATGGCCAAGAACATAGAGGATGTGACCGTCGGCAACCTGCTGATGGTCAGTTCTGTGTTGACAGCCTTTGCTATCGTGATTGCCGTGGGGGTGGTGTATAACAACGCCCGCATCGCACTGGCCGAGCGCGCCTGGGAATTGGCCAGTCTGCGCGTTCTGGGCTTTACCCGCACCGAAGTGTCTGCCATTTTGCTGGGCGAGCTTGCAATTGAAATCACACTTGCCATGCCGCTGGGCATGTTGCTGGGATATCTGCTCGCGGCAGGCATCGTCAGCGGGATACAAACCGACGATTTTTACTTCCCATTTGTGATCACGCCCGCCACCTATGCCTTTGCTGCCATCTGCGTGGCACTGGCAGGCATGGTCAGCGCCTTTATCGTGCGCCAGCGTGTAGATGGGCTGGACATGGTCAGCGTGCTCAAGACGCGTGAATAAAATGCACATCAGCCAACACCATATCCCTCCAATGATTTCGTCTCAACAATAACCTGGAATTAATATGACTGATAGCCCGCCCCCAACAAGCGCACAAGAGCCGAGCGCGGTACCGCTGGCACCTCCTTCTCCGACGCAAGTCGCACCTGCGACTCTGCCAGTGACACCCGTTGCGCCGACGTCCGGCACGTCACCTGTTCCGCCCGCCACCGCCCCACCAGCACCAGCAACTAAGCCCAAGACCAAACTGAAACGCTATCTGATCATCGCGGGCGTGAACTTGGTAGTTATCGCGCTGCTGGTGTGGGCATTCAAACCCAAGCCGCTGAGCGTGGAAGTAGCCAAGGTGACCCAAGGCCGGTTTGAACGTGCCATACAGGAATATGGCAAAACTCGTGTGCGCAACCGCTACATTGTCTCTACTCCACTGGCAGGCCGCGTGGGACGGGTACTACTAAATCAAGGCGACAGCGTCACACAAGGTGATACCGTGGCACTGTTGTGGCCAATGGCACCTGCCTTACTGGACGAGCGCGCCCGCGACGAGCAAAGTGCGCGCATTGCTAGTGTGGCAGCATCGCTGGCGCGCACCCAGGCCAACGTGGGGCATGCGAACGCGGCATTGGATCAGGCCCAGGCAGACTTAAGGCGCAGTGAAGCCTTGGCGAGACAAGGTTTTGTATCACCCAATCAGAATGAAACCGGACGGCTCAATCTGAGCCTGCGCATCCACGAACTGGAAACTGCGCGACAGGAAGAAAATGCAGCAAGGCATGATCTGGAACAGTCTCGCGCTGTACTAAAACAGTTTGCGCAAGCGCCGTTGGGTGGTTCGCAGCCCAGCTTTGCTATCAAGGCACCAGTCAGCGGCAAAGTGTTGAAAATATTGCAACAAAGCGAAACAAGTGTATCGGCAGGCGCAGGCTTGCTGGAACTAGGTGACCCGACCAAGCTGGAAGTGGTGGTTGATCTCCTGACCGAAGACGCCACTCAAGTGCGCCCAGGTACTGCCGTACAATTACTGAACTGGGGCGGTGCAGAAGTGCTCAGTAGCAAGGTGCGCTGGGTTGAGCCAGCCGCATTTACTAAAGTGTCGGCGCTGGGCGTAGAAGAACAGCGCGTCTATGTGGTCATCGACATAATAGCCCCGGCTGCGCAATGGCAGGCATTGGGCGACGCCTTCAAGGTCGACGTGCGGGTATTGGTGCAAGTGGTGGAAAATGCCATCATGGTACCGGTGAGCGCCCTGTTCCCCATAGGCTCCCGCTCTGGCGTATTTGTTGTTGAAAAGAACCATGCCGTCCTGAAAGAAATCAGCGTAGAAGCTCGCAATGGCGTCAGTGCCTGGGTGAAAGAAGGGCTACCCGTAGGCACCCAAGTGATTGTGTATCCCGATAGCAAACTTAAGGACAAAGCGGCAGTGAAGATGCGTTGAATATTAGATAGAACACAGAATTGACTTTTGGTTTCGAGGGCATAGAAAGGAGTCTGGAATCTTTGCCAGAATCGATGGAAATCCACCAAGACAATATATGGCATTACTTTAGGATGTTCAAATTTTGCATGTACCAACAACACCACCTGACGATAAAACAAAAAGATCGCTACTGAAATACGTTTGCAAAAGGAGGCGCGAAACATGAATCGACCTAAAAATACCTTGACTGCAAAAATCACTCGAAGCATTTCAGGCTCAGATTCAATCGCACTAAGATCAAGTTGCACTTCGAACTTGAATCCACCATGGCAACAAAGGCCGGCACTATCAGATTATTATTTTCACTTAATTGAATTGTGCACGAAGCTGTTGTAACTCACTTTGCAAGTCATCTATGCGCTGCATCAGGGTGAGTGCCAATATCATGCCATGACTATCCAATTCAAAGTCGTCACGCAGCCTGCGGGCACTGCTCACTGTAACAATGGAATGCATAGGAAATATCTTTGCCATCGCATTGTCGTCAATCGGAGTAATTAGACCATTTTCAATCAACTCATTGACTTCCCCTTCTGATAAGCCTGATACATCACACAGGTAAGTGATGGAGCAGGCATTTTGATCATTGAGCAAAGTCCATTCTGCAATTTGAACGTTCATTTAGCCTCCAAGTTGAAGTGGGCACGGGGCTGGAAGGTGGATAGTCCAGAAAGCTGTTGGTAGATATCTTGTTCGGCCTTGCTAATTTCTTTTGGAACCTGAATTTGTGCAACTGCATACAGATCGCCGATTTGTCCGTCTACTTTTGGTAACCCGCGTTTTGACAAGCGCAGACGCTGTCCCGAAGATGTGCCTGACTTTACCTTGAGTTCTACATTGCCGCCAGGAGTCGGAATCTGCATGCTCGCGCCAAGTGCTGCTTCCCAAGGAGACAGTGGCAAGTCAAAATACAGGTCACTGCCACTGACCCTGAACAAAGGATGCGGAGAAATTGTCAGAACCGCATAGAGATCACCCGATTGACCGCCATTGAGGCCAGGGCCACCTTTACCAGCAAGCCGCATGCGCTGACCTTCTTGCGCTCCTTTTGGGATGGTGATCCGAAAAGTATGAGGCTTGCGATGAGGCAAGCCATGTTGGTCATATTCTGGCATTTCGACAGATACATTGACTGGTCCCCCGTGAAAGATTGTTTCGAGTGGCACGGAAACGGAAACCGAATAATCCTCACCTCGCAATGGAGAATGTGCTCTTTTTTGCCCGCCTGACCTGAATGCACTGAAGAAATCGGAAATATCAACATCATCAAAACTTGAAGCACCTGCTCCGTATTGCGCTTGCCATTCAGGAGGTGGCGTGAAATTTTCACCGTTTTTATGGCTGCCTATTTTGTCGTAGTCTGCGCGTTTATCTGTGTTCTTCAAAGTAGCATAAGCTTCAGCAATTTCTTTGAATTTCTCCTCGCCTTTTGGGTCTTTTGATATATCGGGATGATACAGGTGAGCCAACTTGCGATAGGCTTTCTTGACATCATCTAATGTCGCCGTCCTGTCTACACCCAGAACTTCGTAATAATCTTTATATTTCATGGGAATCCAGTCTTTAATTTATCCAGCGCCAATTAATTACCTCGGGCAAATCTTCTCCATGTTCACATATAAAGCGTTTATGACGCTCCATCGTTGTCCAGTATCGTGCCTGTGCAATTGGTATCTGATCGCTAAAGCGTGGTATATGCATAATCGCGTCAAGTGCCAACTGGTAGCGATCAAGATTATTCAATACGACCATATCAAACGGTGTTGTGGTAGTGCCCTCTTCCCGATAACCACGAACATGAAAATTGCTATGGTTATGTCGCCGATAAGTCAGTTTATGTACCAATGCCGGGTAACCATGAAATGCAAATATGACTGGCTTGTCAGTCGAAAATAAGTTATCAAATTCATTATCATCCAGACCATGGGGATGCTCAGACTGAGGCTGCAACACCATCAGATCAACGACATTGACTACACGGATACGAATTCCCGGTACATAGCTGCGCAATAAGCTAACTGCTGCAATGGTTTCTAGTGTAGGTACATCGCCTGCGCAAGCCATAACTACATCTGGGCTTCCGATATCATTGCTCGCCCACTGCCAGATACCCGCACCAACAGTACAATGTCGAATTGCTGCTGCCATATCCAGCCATTGCCATTCTGGCTGTTTACCAGCAACAATGACATTCACATAGTTGCGGCTGCGCAGGCAATGGTCGGTGACTGATAATAGACAATTGGCATCAGGAGGAAGATAAATACGAACCACCTCAGATTTTTTGTTGGCGACATGATCAATGAACCCTGGGTCCTGGTGTGAGAAGCCATTGTGATCCTGGCGCCAGACATGCGAAGTCAGCAAATAATTGAGTGACGCAATCGGTGCGCGCCACGGGATGTCATTGCAGACTTTAAGCCATTTTGCATGTTGATTCATCATTGAATCAACAATATGTATGAACGCTTCGTAGCAAGAAAACAGGCCATGCCGCCCAGTGAGCAAGTAACCCTCCAGCCAGCCCTGGCAAAGATGTTCGCTTAACACTTCCATGACCCGACCATTGACACTAAGGTGAAGGTCAATGTCCTTGATGTCTGCCATCCAGGCTTTGCCGGTCACCTTAAAGACGGCATCAAGGCGGTTCGACGCGGTCTCATCAGGACCAAAGAGGCGAAAATTCTTTGCATCAAGACTATTGAGCATCACCTGCCGCAAGAAATCTCCAAGTACGCGCGTTGCCTCAGCTTTAACCGAGCCAGGCATAGGAACAGCAACCGCATAATCATGCATGTGAGGCATTTGCAAAGCTTGTAATATGCCCCCACCATTGGCATGCGGATTAGCCCCCATACGTCGATGTCCGGTCGGAGCCAGGTCCGCCAACTCTTCCAATAATCTGCCATTTTCATCAAAAAGCTTATTGGCCTGATAGCTTTGCAGCCACGCTTCAAGTTGAGCCAGATGTTGTGGATTTTTGAAGTCAGCAATCGGCACCTGGTGTGCCCGCCACGTATTCTCGACCGCCAATTGATCAACGAATTTGGGTCCCGTCCAGCCTTTGGGACTACAAAATACGATCATCGGCCAACGAGGACGTTGCAATTCATCTTTTGCTATGGCATTGCGTGCAAGATGTTGAATGTCTCTGATTTTCTGCAACACAGCGTCAAGTGTCGCTGCCAAGGCTTGATGCATCAACGCTGGATCATCACCCTCGACAAAGTAAGGTTCATGACCATAGCCTCGCAGCAATTCACACAACTCTTCACGACTAATGCGCGCAAGAACTGTAGGATTAGCAATTTTATATCCATTCAAATGAAGAATGGGGAGCACCGCGCCATCCAGTGCGGGGTTGAGAAATTTATTCGAATGCCAGCTCGCCGCCAAAGCACCAGTTTCTGCTTCACCATCACCAATGACACATGCAACGATCAGGTCGGGATTATCAAATGCTGCGCCATAAGCGTGTACCAGAGAGTAACCTAATTCACCGCCTTCATGAATAGAGCCTGGGATGTCTGGCGAGACATGACTAGGAATGCCGTTTGGCCACGAAAATTGACGGAACAATCGCAACATGCCGTTTTGATTCCGTTCTATGGCAGGATAGTGTTCTGTGTACGAACCTTCAAGATAGGTATGCGCAACGATACCTGGCCCACCGTGGCCGGGACCAATCACATAGATCATATTGAGGTCGTTCTCTTTGATCAGCCTGTTTAAATGTACATAGATAAAATTCAAACCGGGAGTTGTACCCCAATGCCCTAAAAGGCGAGGTTTAATGTGCTCCAGTTTCAATGGTTCTTTGAGAAGAGGATTCGCCTGAAGATAGATTTGCCCCACGGTGAGATAGTTTGCCGCACGCCAGTAGTCATGCATTTTTTCTAGCAGCTCGGCAGAAAGAGGATGCGAAGTATAGGGATTAAATGTGTCCATGATCTACCCTTCTTCCAATGATAAAATTGCATTATCAACAACAGCCTGCGCTTCATGAAGAACTTGCTGCAGATGGGCTTCGCCAATAAAACTCTCTGCGTATATTTTGTAAGTGTCTTCTGTGCCAGAGGGGCGTGCAGCAAACCAGGCATTGGCAGTCACGACCTTGATCCCACAGATCGCATTGTTATTGCCAGGAGCACGAGTAAGTATCTGTTCTATCTTGTCACCACCAAGATCGCCTACGCTGATCTGTTTTTCAGATAAAGCCGCGAGTTTTCGTTTTTGCTGTCTTGTTGCCGGGGCATCTACGCGTTCAAAAAAGGGGTCGCCTAATTCGTTTGCCAGTTTGCGGTACAAAACACCAGGGTCGTAGCCTGTTTTTGCTGTCATTTCTGCTGCCAGCAGGGCGGTGGAAATACCATCTTTTTCTGTCATCCACACCGAACCATCTATGCGCAGAAAACTCGCCCCTGCGCTTTCTTCTCCACAAAAACCCAGGGCACCACTCTGCAAGCCATCAACGAACCATTTAAAACCTACCGGCACTTCGTACAGACCACGTTCCAGTTTTTTTGCCAGCCTGTCTATCAATTGTGTACTGACGACTGTTTTGCCAATTCCGGCAGAACCAGCCCACTGTGGCCTGTGTGTAAATAGATAATCAATGGCAACTGCGAGGTAATGATTGGGTGGTAACAAGCCCGCCGACCTGCTGACAATGCCGTGCCTGTCATGGTCGGTGTCGCAGGCGAAGGCAATATCAAACTTGTCTTGCATGCTGATCAGGCCCTGCATGGCATATTTTGAAGACGGGTCCATGCGGATCTGACCATCCCAGTCTAGTGGCATAAAAGCAAAGCTGGGGTCAATCACGTTATTGACCACTGTCAGGTCTAACTGATAGCGGTCTGCGATGGCTGACCAATAATGGACGCCAGCACCGCCAAGCGGGTCTACGCCGATGCGTATCTGTCCGTCACGAATGGCATTCATATTGACGACGCTGCCAATTTCATCGACATAAAAATCCATGAAGTTGTAACGATGCGTGGTCTTTGCCTGCATGGCTTTACTGCTGGTGATGCGGCGTACACCTGCCAGATCATTCTCCAGATATTGATTTGCTGCGTTTTCTATCCATTCGGTAATTTGCTGATTGGCCGGACCACCGTTAGTTGGATTGTATTTAAACCCGCCGTCACGCGGTGGATTGTGGGACGGAGTAAGAACGATGCCGTCTGCCAGGCCTGTGAGATGATCGCGCCGTTTGTTGTAACTCAATATCGCAAGGGAGATGGCCGGGGTAGGTGTGTATTCATCATTGCTCGCCAGCATGACCTCGACGCGATTTGCCGCCAGTACTTCCATGGCGCTGGCGCATGCCGGTTCGGATAAGGCATGCGTATCCATACCCAGAAAAAGTGGGCCATTAATGTCATTTAAGTTGCGAAAATCACAAATTGCCTGTGTGATTGCCAGCACGTGGGCTTCATTGAATGCACTGTCGTAAGCTGATCCACGATGCCCGGATGTACCAAACTTGACTCTTTGTTCCAGAATGGATGGATCCGGCTTTAAAGTGAAATAAGCCGTGACCAATTTTGAAATGTTGATCAGTGAAGACAATGGTGCCAGTTTGCCTGCCAGTGGATGAATAGATGTTGTCATGGTTTTTACCCGATAGATGAACGATGACGTAATGCCTGCGCCCTGGCTGCCGCAACGACATGGGAGACATCGAAACCAAAATGGGTTTCGACTACTTTGCCCGGAGCGGAAAGGCCAAACGACTGCACGGATATCATCGTGCCATGCTGGCCGGTATAACGTTCCCAGCCAAATGCCGATGCTGCTTCAACCGATACCCGGGCCAGCACGCCTGGTGGCAATACGTGATCACGATAAGCTTCGCTCTGGCTTTCAAATAAATCCCAGGATGGCATGCTGACGACGCGGGCGCGAATGCCTTCTGCGCTCAGTTGCTCGTAAGCGGCAATACAGAGTGCTACTTCGCTTCCCGTTCCCAGTAGTAGTACTTCTGGTCTTTCATCGACCGCATCGGCGAGTATATAAGCACCCTTTGCGACTCCACTGGCGCTGGCGTATTTTTGTCGGTCTATCGTAGGCAATGCCTGCCGCGACAAGACCAGGCTGGAAGGGCGATCACTGGTTTTCATGATCACCTGCCAGGCTTCCAGTACTTCATTCGCGTCCGCCGGGCGCAGTAAAACCATGCCGGGCATGGCACGAAATGACGCGAGCTGCTCTACAGGCTGGTGAGTAGGACCGTCTTCGCCCATGCTAATCGAGTCATGCGTCCAAAGATAAATGACCGGCATGCCCATCATTGCTGACAAGCGGATCGCCGCACGAGCATAGTCGGTAAATACAAAGAAACTGGCTGCAAAAGGCCGTAACCTGGATAGTGCCATGCCATTGGCGATAGCACACATGGCATGTTCACGTATGCCGAAATGGAAATTTCGTCCTGCATAACTGGCAGATTCATTCCCCAATTCAGCGCTGAAGTAGGCGTTGTCGATGGCGACAAGGGCTTCAAAATCACCTGCCGCGTCAAAATTCAAATTTGTCTTGGTGGATGGTGCCAGATCGGCTGCGCCGCCAAGTAGCCATGGCATGTGTGCCGCGATGGCATTCAAGACTTTGCCCGAGGCTTCTCGTGTGGAGAGCCCTTTTTCGTCTGGTGCAAAGTCAGGTAAGGCAAGATCCCAGCCGTCTGGCAATTCACTGGCCTGCATGCAATCAATTTGTTTTGCGAGTTGGGGATGCTGCTGGCAATAGTCGGCAAACAAGCTATTCCACGAGGTATGGGCGTCTTTGCCACGTTGACCAAATTGCGCACTGAAGTGTGCCTGCACGCCGTCAGGTACGGCAAATTGCGCATCCGGGTCCATGTGATAAGACTGTTTTGCCAGCCTCGCTTCGTCAATGCCAAGTGGTTCGCCATGTGCCTCCCGGCTGTCTTGCTTGTGGGGTGCACCATAGCCTATATGGCTTTGCACGACGATCAGCGTTGGCCTGTCCTGGGTGTCGACAAAACGCTGTAAGGCACTGGTCTGTTGATCCAGGTTATTCGCATCAGCTACGCTGATGACTTGCCAGCCATAGGCACGAAATCTTGCTACGACATCTTCTGTAAAGGTGATTGCAGTCGTACCTTCAATGCTGACGTGATTGCTGTCGTAAATCCAGCAAAGATTGGCCAATTCCAAATGGCCTGCCAGGGAGGCCGCTTCAGCACTGATACCTTCCATCATGTCGCCATCACCACACAAGGTGTAAACATTGTAGTCAAACAGGGCATAGCCAGGTCTGTTGTAGGTGGCGGCCAGCCAGCGTTGCGCAATTGCCATGCCAACACTGTTCGCCAAACCTTGACCAAGTGGCCCTGTGGTAGCTTCTACCCCCGCAGTCCAGCCGTGTTCCGGATGCCCTGTGCAGCGGCTGCCAGCCTGACGAAAGCTTTGCAGATCTGCCATGCTGACGGCGAGATTGTCAGAAAAATCATCGGCTTTCGACTTGACACCACATAAATAAAGCATGCTGTATAACAAAGCTGATGCATGACCGACAGACAACACAAAACGATCTCGATTGAGCCACCCAGGGTCATCGATATCAAATCGCAGATAACGTTGCCAAACACAATACGCAGTTGGCGCTGCACCCATGGGGGTGCCAGGGTGACCCGATTTCGCCTTTTCTACCATGTCAATGGAGAGCGTACGCAAGGTATTGATACAAAGCACATCGAGCGCGGCAAGCGAATCTTGCCTGGCTGTACCACTACTCTCTTTGAGAGTATGGTCGGCATTCATGAAAAGGAACTAATTGTTAGTGCGGCGGTGTTTGTCGAATTTGCAGCCAGGTCAATTTGTTTACACTTATCCTCGATGACGGACATCATTTCATTCCATGAAGCTGTGAATGCGAGAACACCTTGGTCTTGCAAACGGGATGCAAGCGCTTCGACATCAACACCCTCACGCCTGAATTCTTCCACCACCTCGTTTGCATAGCCTCCATCCTTTGGCAATACTGTAGCTACCTTGCCATGGTCTGCAAATGCCAATAGTGTTTTCTCAGGAACGGTATTGATTGTATTTGCAGCCACTAAGGCTTCAACATACATCGTGTCCGATACATTTGTATCTTTAGTCCCGGTGCTGGCCCATAGCAACCGTTGGGGCATTGCACCATTAACCGCCAGGTTTTGCCAGCGTTCAGAGATTAACAGCTCGCAATAGGCTTGATAACATTGCATAGCAATGGCTATACCAAGGCGGTTATGAAATTCAGGAGATATTTCCTCTTTCACGGCAACATCCCAGCGACTCACGAACAAAGAGGCAACTGAATGGACGTGTAAATGTAAGCCCGCAAGCTGACGTCGTTCCATACCTCTTAAATAAGCATTTGCCGCTGCCAGGTACTGTTCACGCGAAAACAATAAAGTAACGTTGATCGGAATGCCATCGAAGGTGGCTTGCTCAATCGTCAGCATCCCCGCTGGGGTGGCTGGGATTTTGATGTACAGGTTAGGTAATGCCGCTTGATTGTGTAAGTGCGTAGCGGCTCTTAGCATATTGAGCGTGTCATGTGCTAAGAGCGGCGACACTTCGAGCGACACCCAGCCATCAACGCCATCACTTGCTTCAAATATAGGGCCAAGCAAATGCGCTGCCTGCGTCAAATCCTCTAGAGCTAACGTAAAAAAGAGTTCTTGGCCAGTCAATCCCTCTTTAGAGAGTTGGACAATGGCTGAGTCATAGCTAGTCCCTGATCCTATGGCATGTTGGAAAATGGTAGGATTTGAAGTCAAACCACTCACATTCAAATCGACGATGTAGCTTTGCAATGTGCCACTTTCGAGTAGATCACGATGAATATTATCCAGCCACACACTTTGACCCAGATCGCGCAATTGGCTGGTATGAGCATTCATATTAGTTCCATTTAATATTTCTAACTAGAGAATGGCCACGACTTAACAGCAATTGGACTGTCAAAGTTGACAAATGCGTTGTACTTATAGTCCATCAGGTCCCCCAGGCAATCAACACTGATGTCTGCAGGTGGATACATAGCCAATGTGTCTGCATCTAAAGCAAAATGACCTTGGCGGACGAATACGGTTGTAAGTCGGTTTTGCATAAGTTTCTTCATTGCGGTGAGCACCCGCAATTTATCGTCTATCATCACATAGTGCTGCCCTGGGTATTGATGAACGATGGCCGCAATCATTTTTTCTTTGTGAATATAAACCAGTACCCTTCCATCCACCGCGTCCCATAAACCAGAACGGAGAATCTTCCGTGGCTGATAAGCTATGTCTCCATCAGAAACGATAACAGTGCTTCCTATCGTTTCAAGCTGCGCGATCAACTCCAGAGCATGAGGGTACAAGCGGTCTGCAAATAAATAATCCATCAGGAAACTTGATATCCGCAGTAATGCTTGATTGTTTGCACTATGCTTATGGCCAAACTCATTTTCTATCGAAAAGGCTTGATCAGACCGGAAGCGTTGCAATGCACCAAAGTAGTCTGCATACCCTAATTCGACGCGCAGTTGCTCAACGATGTCCCAATAATGCGCAGCACTTTCAGAACCAAAATCTGTATAAAGAAGTTGGCCTAATTCATATAAAATTTGGTCGTTGTTGAGTAAAGTGTTGTCAGCGTCAATCAAAAATACCAGACTTTTCCTGACAGGCATTTCTTCAAGCTCAAGATCTTTTTCAGGTGACATTATTGAGGGCTCTCTATGGGAGATGCATTATGTTTTTCCACATGCCCACCAAATTCATTGCGCATTGCAGATAACATTCTATTGGCAAAGTCCCCCCTTCCTCGAGAAGCGAAGCGCTCAAACAATGCAGCACTCATCACGCTAATGGGAACCGCCTCTTCAATCCCAGCAAGGATAGTCCAGCGGCCCTCGCCGGAGTCAGCCACATGCCCTGCGTAAGCTTGTAGATGAGGGTCTTGAAGCAAGGCTGATGCGGTCAAATCAAGCAACCAGGAGCTAATAACACTACCGCGACGCCATACCTCAGTAATTTGAGGTAAGTCCATATCGTACTGATAAAATTCTGGATTGCGTAGCGGAGTACTCTCAGCATCGATATCTACTTTAAACTCTAGCTTGCCTATATTGGCGCTATGAAGAATGTTTAATCCTTCAGCGTAGGCGGCCATGATTGCGTACTCAATACCGTTGTGTATCATCTTGACGAAATGACCTGCGCCATAACCACCACAGTGTAAAAATCCTTGTTCAGCATCATTAACTTCAAGCGCATTGAGCACACGTCCTGGTGTACGGGTAGCGAGTGCAACGCCAGGTGAAAGCGACAGAAATATTGGACGCATATAAGCAACGGTGTTGGCTTCGCCACCTATCATCAGACAATAGCCACGCTCCTGACCTGCTATGCCACCACTCGTTCCGACATCAAGGTAGTGTATCCCTTGCTCCTGCATTTCAGAACTACGTCGTATATCGTCGCGATAGTAAGAATTTCCGCCATCAATAACAATGTCGCCCCTTGCAAGCAAGGGCAATAAACTTGCCAATACACCGTCGACGATTGCTGCTGGCACCATTAGCCAAATGGCTCGGGGTGTTGACAACTGCAGCACCAAATTTTGCAAGGAAATGGCAACACTTGCACCATCCGCTTCAACTTCAGACATTGCCTGCTCTAAAGAGTCATGGACAACGCAGTCATGCCCACTTGCAAGCAGACGCCTAACCATGCCTGAGCCCATCCTGCCTAAACCTATCATGCCCATTTGCATAGTCGTTTACCTGTTTTAAGAGAGAGTACGGACAAGTTATAGATTAAGCCAAAATAAGCAAGTCATCTGTTCGATGGCACACAGACAGCACAGAATAAATTCAGCATGATACGTTTAAAATTCGAATAAGCACTTGAATAAGTACTTGTACGGTAGCTTTATGAATGTACAGAAATTCACCGCAAATAATCTTGAAGTAAATCGATATACAAAGAAGTAAAAAAGAGGCATAAAAGACGCTCTTTCGCATTTTTTTGATAACCAGGTTTGACAATAAAATGACTAAAAAATCGATTACTTCAAAATCAAAGAAGCGTATCCACATTCAACCTAAAATCATCCCGCATGTGCAACCGAAGATGACAGATATTGAAGACGATGTGGATAAAGCTTTAGACGAAGCTTTGAAAGAAACATTTCCCGCCAGTGACCCTATTGCCGTGGATGCTGACATGCCTCTGCACGGATTTAACGAAGCAGAAAAAAATAGCAAATAGTGGCGACAAGTGTAGTAAGTACCACTTCCCTGGACCGCGTTGCAAGCTCGACGGCAATTACGACTCTCTCCTTTATTGATTCGCATCCTCTTTGCAAATCAGTCTTTACACCTACCCAGAAAGAAATTTCATGTCAACTAATCTTGTCCTCGTATGGATAGATCATGTCCAGGCTCACATCATTCATTTCAATGCGGATACTGCAGAGACTGACATTATCCATACTCACTCTACTCATCCTCATCTGCATACCAAGGCAGGAAATGTGGGAGCAGGCCGGGCACCTGAGGATACGCAATATTTTGATGATATCGCCGCCAAGCTAAAAGACTCGTTGGAAATTCTGATTGTTGGGCCTGGGTTTGAAAAACTGGAACTGATGAAGTATCTCCTGAAACACCATGATGCAATTGCACAGAAGGTTGTAAGTGTAGAGACAGTAGGTCATCCAAGTGATGCGCAACTCTTGGCTTATGCACGAATTTATTTTCTCAAAGAAATTAAACCCGCAACAATTTAGGTCTTGAAGATGCAATCAATCATTAAATCTATCAATAGCATCGAATGTATCAGCGTCATATCACACTAAAACTGGGAGGTGAATTTGTTACCACAAGTGAAGCAGTCTGCGACAGTAAAAATACACGAAGTGAAATTGCGTCGCAAAATGAAGGCAGAGTCAGCTGTGAAAACAATAATAAGAAATTGCCTAAGACAAGTTCAAGAAAACAAGCTAGCAATGCAACTTCGCGACAATCCTGAGCACATTCGACAAATGCATATAAGTCTACGTCGTTTGTTGTCCGCATTGGAATTGTTTAACGAGATTGCACCGCTTTCCACAACGCTGCAGACTGATCTGGACAACTTATCATTAAAATTGGGATTGGCCCGGGATTGGCGAGTACTGTCAGATTCGTCACTAATCGAAATCGAAGCAATCGCTCCGGCAGAATTAAAAATATCCACCCTGGGAAAAACTGCATTAAATATAACAAACAAAGAGGAGAAGAATGCCTACGATGCGGTGAGTAAAAATGGTTTTTCACAAATGATGTCTGCCTTATCAAATTGGCTTGAGCAAGAAAAATCTGCTGAGCCTGACAATTCTCATAAGAACAAGAAATGGAGTAAAAAAATCCCGCATTTAGCAAAGAAAATTTTAATGCGTCAACAACGACATTTACTTAAGATTGGCAATCACCTTCTTAAGCAAGATAAGGATGCAAATCCTTCTGAAAATCACAAATTCCGGATAGCAGTGAAGCGATCCCGCTATTCATGCATATTCTTTCGGGATTTGTTTCCTAAAAAAGATATGGATAGATACTTAGCTTCATTAAGTGCCTTGCAGGACAATTTGGGCGTCAGTAATGATGCTGCAGTCGCTGAAATACTACTGCTTGATTTGATTCAAGATAAGCCAGATCATCTGGCAAGTTGTAACTTTTCGCGTGGGTATGTGCTTTCGCAATCCATACCTCAACAGCACAAGTTACGTCCACTTTGGAAGTTATATAAACACATGAATCTACCAGACCTTAAGTGAACATCAAATTTTCTTCTTAAAGTGAGAATAGTGTGAGTAAAGGATTCAAGCTTAGTTATCGTGACTGGATAATCAGTCCATTCGCCATTCCCTTATCCGATGGACGATGGTCGGCTAGCTGTGAAATTGGATGCTTCGACGCACATGGCCTGGACACTTTTCAAAGCGCATTGCCAGTATGTGTGCGTGATAACAGGCACGATGCGATCAATGCTGCTTGTGAAGATGCAAAGCATCACATAGATGGAATTATCGCCGACCCACGTGGATGATTAGGTTCACTGCATTAACAACAGAATCTCCAAAAAAGAGCTTATGTTGTTAATGCAGTTGAACAGGTAAGTTAGGCTGCACAGCTTGAGTTCAATTTAAGCAAATTACTTCGCTTCTTTGACTTCTTCAAAATCGGCATCAACAGTGCCGTCCTGCTTTTCATGATGCATGTCTGAAGACGCTTGCTTGTCTTGTTGCGCCTGTTGCTCGTTAGATTGATTATTCATTTTAGGGCTCAACTCTTGAGCAATACTGGATAAGGCGAGCTGTTTGGCATCTATGTCCGACTTGTCATTGCCGAGCATGGCGGCTTCCAAGTCTTTGATCGCTGTATTAAATTTTTCCTTATCAAGCGTACTCAACTTTTCACCATGTTCACGCATCAATTTACTCACTGTGTGGACTAATGTGTCAGCCTGATTACGTGATTCCGCCAAATCTTTTAATTTCTTGTCTTCTTCAGCATTTAGTTCAGCATCCTTTACCATAGTCTGAATCTCTGCTTCAGTGAGGCCTGAGTTGGCCTTAATTGTTATCTTATTCTCTTTTCCGGTGGCCTTGTCCTTGGCACCGACATGCAGTATGCCGTTGGCATCAATGTCAAAACTGACTTCTATCTGGGGTGTACCGCGTGACGAAGGTGGAATTCCTTCCAAATTGAATTCACCTAAAGTCTTGTTGCCAGCGGCAATTTCTCTCTCTCCCTGATACACCTTGATCGTTACCGCAGCTTGATTGTCATCAGCAGTCGAAAATACCTGACTGAACTTGGTTGGAATCGTAGTATTTTTAGGTATCATCTTGGTCATGACACCGCCCATTGTTTCTATACCCAGAGACAACGGTGTAACGTCCAGCAAGAGTAAATCTTTTTGGTCGCCGGATAACACTGCGCCCTGAATCGCTGCACCGACAGCAACAGCTTCATCTGGATTAACATCCTTGCGAGCATCTTTCCCAAAGAATTCTTTCACTTTCTCCTGGACTTTTGGCATGCGCGTCATACCACCAACAAGAATAATGTCATCGATGTCAGTCACTTTGACGCCAGCATCCTGAATTGCAATACGGCATGGTTCTATTGTCGCGCTGATCAATTCTTCAACCAGAGCTTCTAGCTTTGCTCTCGTGATCTTCTGTGAGAGGTGGATAGGTGCGCCATTGGCCATAGCGATATATGGCTCGTTAATTTCAGTTTGCTGCGCAGACGATAACTCAATCTTTGCACGTTCTGCAGAAGCCTTGATACGCTGTAGCGCAATAGGGTCTTTTTTAAGATCAAGCCCATGTACCTTCTTAAATTCTTCGATGATATAGTCAATAATGCGCTGATCGAAGTCTTCGCCCCCAAGAAATGTATCGCCATTAGTGGACAGAACTTCAAACTGACGTTCACCTGCCAACTCAGCGATTTCGATGATAGATACATCGAAAGTACCACCGCCCAAGTCATATACGGCAATCTTGCGATCGCCTTTTTCGTTCTTGTCCATACCAAATGCGAGAGCCGCAGCGGTAGGTTCGTTAATAATCCGCTTTACTTCCAGCCCAGCGATGCGTCCAGCATCCTTAGTAGCTTGTCGTTGGGCATCATTAAAATAGGCGGGTACAGTAATTACTGCTTCAGTTACCTCTGTGCCCAGATAATCTTCTGCTGTTTTTTTCATCTTGCGCAAGATTTCAGCAGAAATCTGCGGAGGAGCCAGCTTTTTGTCGCGCACGGCTATCCATGCGTCACCGTTATCTGCTTTAAGGATGTTAAAAGGCATAAGAGCGATATCTTTCTGCACTTCTTTTTCATCAAACTTTCGGCCTATTAATCTCTTGACTGCATACAAGGTATTTTTAGGGTTGGTCACTGCTTGTCGTTTGGCGGGTGCGCCCACCAAGATTTCTCCATCTGCCTGATAGGCAATGATGGATGGCGTCGTACGCGCACCTTCAGAATTCTCAATGACTTTTGGCTTGCCATTTTCCATCACTGCAACGCAAGAATTGGTGGTACCGAGATCAATGCCGATAATTTTAGTCATGATAATTCCTTTGTTGGATAGGCTTCAGGTTGCTGCTACGGCATCTGCTAAAACCGAATGCGCGTGTGCCAGGTCATCAGCATTGCCATGTACCATGAGAATGTACTTATCAACTTTTAATGCCATCTCATATTTAATTATCTGTTTGTCTGATACACCTATCTGACTGAGTGCAGCACCTATTGCAGACAATCCACCAACAACCATTGCCCCTTCAAGGGCTGCAACCAAAGCCGTGACCACGGGACCAGCCATAGCCAGCAACCCAAAGCCGGGCAGGAAGAAAACAGCAGGCGCCATTAGCAGCCCCCATATCCCGCCCCAAAAAGCGCCATTTCCTCCCCAGGATCTAATGCGATCGCCGGTTGTGTAAAAGCCGATTGGTTGCTCTTCACTGTGATAGCCCTTACCAATTAAGGACAATTTTTTTACATCGAAGCCAGATTTACTGAGCGAACGAATGGCGTCTTCCGCTTCTAGGTGCGTGTTATAAATGTAGGCGGGTGAATTTTTAATGTCCATTATTTTCCCTAAAGGATTTGAAGAAATGCGAGAGCATTGAGAATTTAAACAGCACCTACAAAGACGAGTGAAGATGCTGGTATTGCTTGAGGATCAATAAGACAGCGTCATGTTATCGACTACTTTTTTTACACCAGGTGTACCCCATGCAGCATGCCTTGCAGATTCACGCTCAGACCAGTTGCCTACTTTTCCGGACAAGGTCACATTAGCGTTATCCACTACGACGTTTATTTTTTTTGCGTCATCCATGGCGCTGCGTTTCAATGCAGCTTCAATTTCTGATTTGACGACACCAGGGAACACTTTACTTTTAATCTGGATATCGTCGCTCACGCCTCTGACACCCATTAAGTAACGAACGGCAACGACTGCTGCTACCTTTTGAAATTCCCAATCAACTTCTCCTGAGAGAGTGATCCAGCCATTTTCAACCATGATCTTGACTGATCCATACGGTAAAATCGACATCCAGCCCAACACGTTTTGTGCCGTAGCGGCAATGTCACGATCATGCCTGTGGCTAGTGCCAGGCAAATCAATTTCGATCTCAACAGCGAGCGCTCTAACACCAGTGACACGTTGTGTAGCGCGTTCGACTTCCAGTTTTTCTGAATAGCTATCGACATGTCCAGCGAGAGTCACGATGCCATCCTTTACCTCCACACCAATTCTTGCTGCATTAATAGACGGCTCCCATTGCAACTCAGCATTAACGTCTTCTTTCAGTTTTGCATCGGTTTTCATTTTTGTCTCTTTTCACAGTTGGGGAAAATTTAGCCTACAAGCATTTCGTTGCTTGGTCTGTTCGATGTCAAACATATAGCAGTCTTTTTTTATATTTTTTACGCGCAATTCCAAAAGACATCACTTATGGAACAAGCACTGCTGCACCTTCGAACCGACCGGCACGAAGGTCATCAAGCGCTGAATTTGCCTGGCTAAGGGGATAGCTGTTGGTGTGGGTAACGATTCCAATCTGAGGTGCTAGTCGGAAAAAATCGGCTCCATCTTGCCGCGTCAGGTTTGCTACCGACACAAGTTGCCGCTCTTCCCACAATAAGCGATAGGGCAAGCTGGGAATATCACTCATGTGAATCCCAGCGCATACAACACGCCCACCCTTTCGAACCGCCTTTAACGCAATAGGCACTAGATCACCGTCGGGTGCAAAAATAATCGCTGCATCGAGGTGGTCTGTGGGCAATTCGTCAGATCCTCCCGCCCAATTTACGCCAAGATGAAGCGCAAAAGCTTGGGTAGCAATATCACTTGGGCGGGTGAAAGCATATACAGAGCGTCCCTGCCATTTCGCTACCTGTGCCACGATATGTGCAGATGCGCCGAATCCATACAGTCCCAACTTTCTGCCGGGTCCAGCGATACCTAAGGAACGCCACCCAATAAGGCCAGCACACAGCAAAGGGGCAAGTTCCACATCGCTGCCCACTTCCCCTAGTCGTATGGCAAAGTGGGCAGCAACAATCGTGTGCGTCGCAAAACCACCGTCGCGAGTGTATCCGGTGAATATCGGTCGATCACAGAGATTTTCTTGGTTGTCGACGCAATATGGGCAAACACCGCAGGTATGGCCAAGCCAAGGGACGCCGATACGCTCGCCCAACGTGAATCCCTCAACCCCCAATCCTATTTTATCTATTCTCCCTACAATTTCATGTCCAGGGATTATCGGTACCTGCGGAGTCGGCAATTCGCCATCAACCACATGCAAGTCTGTGCGACAGACACCACATGCACCAATTTTCACGCGAATTTCGCCTGGCCCTGGTTCACGATCAGGTAAATTCGTCCATTCAAGCGGAGTACCAACCTTGGTCAATACCATTGCTTGCATAATAAATTCACCTATGACCTAGGTAACGCTTGTAATTGCGAAAAGACTGTTGGAAGCAGATCAGGAATATCCTCAGCTAATAGCTTTGGACCGAAAGCACTAGCAGCAGCACCGTGCAGCCAAACTGCTGCTGCGGCGGCCAGGAAGGGGTCCATACCTTGTGCCAGTAGGCCCAGTATGATGCCGCCAAGTACGTCTCCTGCACCTGCAGTAGCCAAGGTGGGTGGTGCGTTGGCATTGATAATGGCCCTTCCATCTGGTGCCGCGATTACTGTATCGCTGCCTTTGAGAACGATGATCGCGCCGCATGCTCGTGCCGCAGCACGGGTCCGGGTCAGCTTGTCGCCGCTGACATCGAAGAGGCGGGTGAATTCGCCTTCATGGGGCGTCAACACACAGGGTCCAATGATGGACCGAGACAACACTGATAGATCATCCCGGAAAGTCGACAATGCGTCAGCGTCGAGTACAGTGGGTCGCCCCGTCTTCAAGATTTCCTGCACCTGCACACGAGTTGCCGGACCACACCCTGTGCCAGGGCCAATCAGAAATCCAGTATCTACTATCTGACAGTAGCAATTGCAGATCTTCGGCAATCACGAGGGGACTTACCATGATACTGGTCAAGGAAGCCGCGTATATGGGCAATGCCAACTCAGGCACGGCTATGGTAGTCAGTCCTGCGCCGGAGCGTGCCGCAGCGCGTGCTGCCATACGCGCAGCACCAGTCGCTGGATACCCACCGATTAACAATGCGTGTCCACGCGTATATTTGTTGTCATTTTCTGCGAGCTTAGGAAGAGCACTTGCCCATAATCTTGGATCGTTTTCAAAAGTATCGGGATTGACCTCACCGAATACGGACACCGGCGTGCCAATGTCGGCCACTACCACTTCGCCGCAGAGCGATCGTCCTGGCAACAGCAGATGACCGGGCTTCTTGCGAAAGCAAGTTACCGTGAGTACACACTTTACAGCACCGAGACTTAAACCCGAGTCACCCATTAAGCCACTAGGTACGTCAACCGCGACGATTGGCAACTTGCTAGCTGCTGCTGCGGCTAACGTGGTAGCAGCAACACCTTCGAGCGGACGACTTAACCCTGCCCCGAAAATTGCATCGACAACCAATTCCGCACCATCAAGTGCCTCTGGAGCCATGCATTCTACGGCCCCCCGCCACAGCGCTGCGTGATGGGCAGCGGGGCCTCGAAGTTGATCGCGCGGAACCAATAATGCAATACGTACAGGCCAGTTGACTTCAGCTAGTCGTCTGGCTACTACAAAGCCGTCACCACCATTGCTACCAGGGCCACATAGAACGATGACAGGACATCTTGCCCAGCGTTGCAGGATTGCTTGTGCGACGGGGCGACCTGCATTTTCCATCAGATCAATATCGCTGATGCCGTTCGCAGTAGTCAAGCGATCCGCTTCAGCCATTTGAATTGCCGTAAGCAAAGCCGTGGAAGTATTCAAGACAATTGACATTGGATTACCCTAGGAATCGATAAATTCGAGCACAACACGGGCGGGTACATCACCATGCGCAAGTCGTTCGAATACCTTATTGATCGCCGACAGTGGTTGCAATTCAATATCCGCTTTGACCTTACCATCCACTGCAAAAGCTAATGCTTCTGCCATGTCCAGGCGATTGCCGACGAAAGAACCACGAATCGTGATGCAATTGGCGACGACATCGAACAATGGCGTCGGGAATTCCCCGGGCGGCAACCCTACCAATACACAGGTGCCCCACTTGCGGGTCATACCTACACCCTGTTTGAACGCTGCAAGCGAAGGTGCGGTAATCAATACTCCATGCGCCCCGCCACTAGTGGCTTTCTTCACTG
The DNA here is from genome assembly GCF_049339865.1 of Undibacterium sp. TC9W. Taxonomy (NCBI): domain Bacteria; kingdom Pseudomonadati; phylum Pseudomonadota; class Betaproteobacteria; order Burkholderiales; family Oxalobacteraceae; genus Undibacterium; species Undibacterium sp. TC9W. The sequence continues at coordinate 56,274 of NZ_JBMPPJ010000019.1, forward strand.
CTTCAATTGCATCCTCGGCCCTGGCATTGACAACTGCATCCGCGCCGAGACGTTTTGCATGCGCGAGTTTACTGTCATCAATATCGACTGCACATACATGCAAGCCCATCGCCTTTGCGTACTGAACAGCTAAATGTCCCAAGCCACCAACGCCGGAAATGACAATCCAATCGCCGGGTTTAGCTTGCGTTTCTTTGATTCCCTTATACGAGGTAATGCCTGCACAAATAAGCGGTGCAGCATCTCGTGATGCCAGGTGTGATGGAATGTGTGCAACATAATTTGGATCAGCAACAATGAATTCGGCGAATCCGCCATTCTTCGTATAACCACCAAACTGGGCATCGGCACACACTGGCTCCCGGGCAGCCAGGCAGTATTCGCAATGTCCGCAAGCCGAATAGAGCCAGGGTACGCCTACCCGGTCGCCTTCTTTTACAGCAGTTACTCCTTTACCTAGGGCAGTAACAACGCCTATGCCTTCGTGCCCTGGAATGAATGGTAATGCAGGCTTGAGTGGCCAATCACCATTGGCAGCATGTAAATCCGTGTGACAAACACCGCAGGCTTCGGTTTTTATGAGAATCTGGCCGGGACCAGGTTGGGGAATGTCCCATTCTCTGATAGCTAATGGCTTACCGAAATTTTCGACAACTGCCGCTTGCATTTTTTGTGTCATGAATATCTCCTTTTGAGCTTACGTAAGCTCACGCAACCTGCGATGTGGTAAGACAACGACCCCGATATGGGTTTTGCCCCTGATTGCCAGACTGCTGAAAGTGGACGAAATCAGTCCGAGGATCCGCTCTGATAGCTAATCTGGTTTTTGGTATCAGACAATCTACCGTCTTGAGATTTCATTGTTAAGGTTCCCTTCAAACGATGAAAATGGTCGCCCGCTTCGTTTATTGTCGAAGTCAAAGGAGGCTCGAGTGCCACGCGACACCTGCGTGCAAGTGGCTTTGTTAAAACTGAGACGTTGTTGATGTACATGATTGAATTTTTTCGTCAATCAGTTGGGGGCAGAGTGCTCTGTAATACGGACCAACTTCTTATTCACGAATTCTTGTATTCCCATGTTGCCCAATTCGCGTCCGTAACCGGAGTATTTGATCCCGCCAAACGGAAGTTCAGCATCTGCCCAATCGAGATTATTAATAAACATCATGCCGGTATCGACCTGGCTTGCAATACGTTTGCCACGCGCGATGTCTTGGGTGAATACTGACCCGCCCAAGCCAAAGTCGGAATCGTTTGCCAACGCAATGGCAGCTGCTTCGTCTTTGACACGGTAGAAGCAAACTACTGGTCCAAAGAATTCATCGCGGAAAGCTGGATTTTCTGGCTTGATGTCAGTGAGGATCGTGATTTCCATAAAGGAGCCAGCGCGGTTAAGACGCTTACCTCCCATCACTAGCTTGGCACCATGTTTCACGGCACCGTCAACCTGCTTGATTAATTGAAGTAATGCTTCTTCTGTCGATAAAGGCCCATGCGTGGTTGATTCGTCCATCGGATCACCTGGTATTAATGCAGACAATGCAGACGAGAATTTCTCAAGAAATTCGTCAGCTATAGAGTCGACCACAATAAAACGCTTCGCGGCACAACAAGTTTGACCACCGTTATACATTTTTCCCCAGACCGCCCATGGAATAGTTGTTTCGAGGTCAGCGTCTTCAAGCACGATAAACGCATCACTACCCCCTAATTCCATCGAAGTCTTTTTGAGGTTTTGCCCAGCTCGAGCAGCAACGGCCCGTCCCGCCGCAACACTCCCGGTCAATGCCACACCTCTGATACGTGGATCGTCGATCACAGCCTCTGACTGTTCATGTGTAATCAGTAAATTCGTATAAGTTCCCACAGGAGCACCAGCATCAATCCAGAGCTTTTCAAAGGCAATCGCACATTGTGGTACACAGCCTGCATGCTTCACTACCACGACATTACCAGCCATTAATTGCGGTCCGGCGACACGCGCAAGTTGGTAATACGGGAAATTCCATGGCTCAACGCAAAAGAGCACACCAAATGGGCTGCTTTCCATGTGTGCCTCGCCGACTTTCGGGCTCAACGTCATTGGCTTGAGAAAGTTTTCGGCATGATCTGCGTAATAGGTCAGGATATCAGCGCTGAAAATAACTTCACCGCGCGCTTCGTTGATGCGCTTGCCCATCTCCAGCGTTGCCAGCTTGGCGAAATCATCCACATTCGCAGCCATAAGCTTGGCTGCCCTATTTACGATAGCGGCGCGGTCTTTGTAGATAGTATGTCTCCATGCTTGAAAACATGATTCAGCAGTAGCGAGTGATTTTTCAAGTTGAGATTTATTGAAATGCTCAAATGTTTTAATGATCTTACCGTCGTTCGGGTTGATGCTTTGATAGGCCATGATGTGAACTCTTTCTGAGTAATTGCAAAGGCTTCGCTCTCTGCAATATTGCTGAGAATGATCGTTTGCAAGGTAAATGTAATCGTCCGATAGTGGACTTCTATGCAATAGCCTTCGGTACGGTGGCACGCATATTAAAAATATCGCGATGTAAGGACTATCACGACATTTGGCAGCGACGATTAGAGAAAGAATTTGAAGCCGTCACGTGCTTGTAAGAACATCCTTGTTACCGATTTTTCAGCAATAAATACTGGAAAAATGGAGTGAATATTCAGACTACCAGTGAAGGAACAGTAGCCTTATCAGGTTGAGGTGGCGACGCATAAAAGAACAAAGTAACTAGGAAAATAGTGCTTGTGCTGCTTGGGATTACGGTTACTATGTTTCGGTCTTTTTTACGTTAGAACGGTGGCCTCTTCGCCTAGATTGGTTGCCGAGTAACCACAGTTACTTAAAGAAAAATAGATGGAATCATCCAACGCACCCATCAAATCATCGAGCTTGTATGGTTTGGTCAAATACCGAAAAAATCCGGCCTTGATGCCTTTTTCTATCTGATGCGGAAACGCATCTGACGATAATGCAATGACGGGAATATGCGCAATTTCTGGATCTGCAAGCAAAATTTCTAATGCTTCGAAGCCGCTAATACCGGGCAAGTTAATATCCATCAAGATAACGTCCGGTTGATTAGTGCGGGCTATGGTAATACCAAGATTGCCATCCCTAGCTGTTAGCAACTTCCAGTCAAGGCGTCTCGCCAGCAAGTTACCTACCAAAGCTAAATTTGCCGGATGGTCTTCGATATAAAGCACTTTACGATAGTCAGGTAGGATTTTTTGCGTGGAAAAAATAGTTTCTTGACTGCAAATATGTGTATTAGACAAATCAGGAGCCTCTTTACAATAAGTTGGAGATCATAGAAAAATCTATACACATCAAAAATAGTCCAAGTTGGAAAACTCTTGGTTAAACAAAAGTTTTTAACTTTAGTAAGTGCACAGGTGAGATTAAACCTTATGTGAGCTCTGGTCTGTGCGACATCACACTTATACGCATTTCATTTCATTGCGCAACAGTAATGGGACATATGAGTGCAAACGACAAATCGTTTGATTTACATCAAGGTGCTAGACCAAAGATATCTCTGTAAATCATAGAGAACGGATTTACTCAGACTGAATAGGTCGATGATGATTCCAAGCAAGTGATTTGATTGAGAAGATTTGGAAACAATTTCCCATTGAAATAGTGACGTTAGATCGAATTAATCAGCAGAATGAATTGTTTACTGGCTTACGAACTCATAATCAATGTTTGTCAATCGCCCCTTAAAGTATGGTGCCGGTCCCGCCGGCAATTCCCACTCCACCTCACCCAGCAGCGGGATAGACATACCGAAACGCTGTTCATACGTACCTAAACGGCAAAGCCATGGTGCCGACTCGGTTGCCGTTCGCGAACGGGATTTAGACCATACTTCCGCGATCAAGCCATCTGCCCCGAATCTAAAATCTAGCGAGACAGTAGTTGTGCCATCACTGAGAGTCGCCCTTGCGGAGGTTTCATCGATGCTTTGCCATAGCACACCCTGGCTAGGCAGTAGTGCTGTTGGGTACCAAACCGCCTCAGCCAGATAACGCATCAGCTCGCCGCTTGCCAACGCCGCAGTATCACGTAAGTCTGCCACTGTTATAAGACCGAGTAGGGCAGCACGCAAAGATCCCGCACCAAGAACATATGCATCCCGAACCCAGACATAGATGCCCGGAGCCATCCTGATGCGCGCATCCCATTCAAATCCTGGCGGATGAGTTGTCACGAACTGGGTAGCCTGGAACGGTTGCCAGTTGTCCTTCTTCTCGTTTTGCCGAAACGTCCCTTGCTGTGTAAACCGAACAATGGCGATCATTGCCTGCCCCTCGCGCAATGCGGTCTCAAAGTAGCGTTTCACTGGTAACGGTAGATCTTCGATTTCGACTGGATCATAGAATTTTATGGAAAAAAGACGACAGGCAGCTTGCATTTTTTCGGACAGGGCGAAGCTCCTGCGCTTCCAGCGCAAGTGACCCAGCACCAAAACGGCAGCCGCAACCAAAACCGCCAACAATATCATGTAGGCCAGAATGATCATCGGCTCATCCCTTTAATAGTTGTGCGTCAACACCTCGACGTGGCGCAGGTCCGACTGGTGGTGCAAAACCAACCCGAGCCCACATCTGCACGGTGCCGTCCGGATGAGATACATTGAGTAAACTGCGAATATCTGCATAGGGTTTGGCCTGTTCTGGATATTCCTGCAAGGCTTGCGAAAGTGGCTGCAAAGCGATTCCTGCGGCAGTGGCAGCAAGTTGCACCCGAACATAGGCGCGACCTGCATTAACCTGGGTCACGCGGTCATTGCCATCGGTAACCATCCACAAAAAGCCTGGTGTTGAGTCGAGCTTTGTATTGAAATCTTTGATCTGGCTGGTGGTGGCGTAGTCGGATGGTGCAGGCGGTTTGCCGCGGTTGAATAGCCCAAGCTTGCTCATCACGACAGGGAATCGGTCCAGCACGAACAAGCCATCTCGGTGTTGTGCAATTTCCGCACCTCCGACACGCAGCACCTTGTACGTTTCCATGACTATCCTCGCCGTACTCAGTTCGATACGCCATGCTTCGGCAGCAATGGAACGATGACGATGTAGCGCATCAGGCTGATCCAGGCCAACAAATCCAATACGCAAGGAATTCGGCTTAACACTCTCCGACATCGCTTGCCATGCCTCCGACGGCACGCGACTGGCAGAGTCATAGACACTACGATTGGTTCGCCGATTCAGTATTTGAGTAAATAGGGGGTCCCTGATTACAGAGGGATCAGGCGCTAGCCGTATACGTGCGACCGGCCGTTGATCAAGTGTGAACGAGCCGAACACACCTTCTGGAAACAGTGAAATATCGGCTCTCAGACCCCGCTCACGCGCAGCCAGATCCAACAGCTCAAGAAAGGTACCATGGCTCATCATAATTTGCCGCGAGAATGGGTCAGTCTCTGGCAATAGGCGGGTCAGGTCGCAACGCAATACTATTTCATTCGGTGTACGCAAATCTACAATCCATGATTGCAAATTGTGGGAGTGCGGTGCCAAGATCGCATAGCCGATTATCCAGCGTCTGAGGTCAGCTTCTTGGCCTGGGCCGCGCCACGACTCAATGGCAACGGCAGGCATGTGTTGAGCGCATCCTGCGGAGGCCATTGCAGCAGAGACGATAAAGCCGCCGCCGGCTACCTGAACGAACGTACGACGATCCATGTCCTGCTCCTCTTGCGTACATGCGTTTAAGCTTCCATAATCAATCATCATGCGCGTTGCTCAAGGCTGACTCTGTGCGCTGACACACTTACTGTTTGTGGTTACTAGCCAGCACAAATCCGACAATCTGGACGTATCATAGAGGCATGAGGCAACTGAATTTTTTCCTTATATTGAAAGAGTTTTTGGAGCAACGAAGCATCTTGTGAAGATATGCCTTACTGATGCTAGCGATTTTTCAACTCAAAAGCTGCCAGCGTCTTTAAAAAACTTCCCATGCATAGTAGAAATTTTTCTTCCAGCCATCATTTTGCGATTCATTTCGGTAATGACCATTTGAATCACACCATGAGTAAACTGAACCAGAAAAGCAACTTCCCTTACAAGAAGTTCAAAATAAACGTTAGGATCTAATCAAGATTAGAGTGCGATGTTGAAGTATTTCCGTTCACAGCCAGTCCTACAGGTAAATCGCATATCAGATCGCTGATAGTTTCCGACTACAGTATTGCTCGGAGCAAACTTAGGGGTTCAAGCCAAATTGCTGCTGACGGAATTCGACAGTAAATTTTATTCGCCTGGCACATCGCCACCAGAGCGATTCCAGCGATGGGACATATGTGAGGATTTGGTCAAGCGGTTTAGCGAAAAGTCTCTGGAATCTAAGGCAGACAAGCGGGCCCATATGTCACAAGTTAAAATTCTTCATCAATACTATATTCATCTATCAAAGACAGGTCAGGTCTCAAATGCTGAAGGTGGTTGTGTCATCCATCGCGTTGCCTTGCACTACACCTCAAATCGACTTGGCCGCACCCACCCCTATTGATGAAATGAGTTCTACTTCCTGCTTCAATGCCGTAGCTTTGCGATTGATCAATATGCCAGCCTGCTTATCTCTGTAAAGCTGTAACTTTGAATCACCACTGACAGGCGCTGACATGGCAACACCTGAGCTTGCTGCAACCACCGGACTTAGCTCTGCCGCTTCAAGCGAGCGACTTCTGGCAATCGGTCCCAACGAGTTGCCATCAGCCAAGCCACGCAAGGTCTGGGCAATTGCCTGGACAGTATTAAGTGAACCTATGCTCTTGCTGTTAATCGCTTGTGGCAGCATTTATCTATTACTGGGAGACTTGCGAGAAGCGCTGGTGCTTCTGGCTTTTGTTTTTGTCATCATCGCAATAACTTTTTATCAGGAGCACAAAACTGAGCGTGCGCTGGAGGCCTTACGTGACTTATCCAGCCCGCGGGCGCTGGTGATCAGGGATGGCCAACAAATACGGATAGCAGGCCGTGAAGTGGTTCCTGGCGATATGCTTGTACTGGCCGAAGGCGACAGGATAGCCGCAGATGCTGTCTTGTTGTCTTGCTTGAATATGACTGTCGATGAATCCCTGCTGACCGGTGAATCTGTTCCTGTCAATAAAGCCGCCCAGGAAGTTTTACCAGCACTAATGGGACAAGCTGGAGGTGAAGATACGCCTTTTGTCTTTTCTGGTAGCCTGGTAGTGCAAGGCAAAGGGTTGGCGCAAGTGCTGGCAACAGGTGGCCAGACTGCCTTAGGCAAGATAGGCGCAGCCTTATCGTCGGTCGAAATAGAGCCCACGCGGGTGCAAGTTGAAACTCGCAAGGTAGTCAAATATGTCGCCCTCTCCAGCCTGGGCATGGCTGTATTATTGGCAATCTGGTATGGATTAAGTCGTCATCTTTGGCTGGATGGGGTACTGATAGGTCTTACTTTTGCAATGGCCTTGATACCTGAAGAATTACCAGTCGTATTAACCCTCTTCCTGGGTATAGGCGCATGGCGCATGGCAAAGCAGCAGGTATTGACGCGCAGAGTACCAGCCATAGAGACTCTTGGAGCAACGACAGTTTTATGCACGGACAAAACCGGCACGCTGACGCAAAATAAAATGGAGGTAGTACTATTATTCTCAGGGAGTAAAGTCATTGACTGCCAGCAGCCGACATCTGATTTGCCAGAAGAATTTCATGAAGTGCTTGAGTTCGCCATTCTGGCCAGCCACCGTGAGCCGTTTGACCCTATGGAAGTGGCTATCCAGAACGCCGGTAACAACATGCTCGGCAAAACCGAGCATTTGCACGCGGGCTGGGGAATGGTCGAAGAATATCCACTGTCAAAGGAATTGCTGGCCATGTCCAGAGTATGGGCATCGGAAGACAGGGAGCAGTATGTCATTGCCACCAAAGGAGCGCCCGAGGCTATCGCCGACCTTTGCCATTTGCCAACCGATGAAGTAGAAGCATTGCTGGAACAAGTCAACTTGATGGCTGAAAAAGGGCTACGTGTACTCGGTGTTGCCAAAGCAAAATTCAAGGCCGCCCATGCGCCCATTATCATCGAGAACATAGCGGACGCTGAACTGCCGGACATCCAGCATGATTTTGATTTTGAACTGGTCGGTCTGATAGCAATGGCAGACCCGATACGTCCCGGAGTGCCAGAAGCTATCCATGAATGTCAGACTGCCGGGATACGGGTAGTGATGATTACCGGTGACTATCCTGCAACCGCAAAAAATATTGCAGCACAGTGTGGCTTGCCAGTTACCGGGGGCATCATCACCGGGGCAGAACTCAACGACATGGATGAGACGCAATTGCAGCAACGCATTGCCGACGTAGCCATATTTTGCCGTGTCGCCCCGGAGCAAAAACTGCGTCTGGTAAATGCCTTCAAAGCCGCCGGAGAAGTCGTTGCCATGACGGGTGACGGGGTGAATGATGCCCCTGCGCTGAAAGCTGCAAACATAGGTATTGCCATGGGCAAGCGTGGCACTGACGTGGCGCGTGAGTCTGCTGCATTGGTATTACTGGATGATGAGTTTTCGTCCATCGTCGCAGCCATCAAATCAGGTCGCAGGATCTTTGATAACCTAAGAAAAACCATTTGTTTTATCGTTGCCGTTCACATCCCTGTCATTGGCATGTCGGTTATTCCCGTCATGATGGGTTGGCCTGTCATGCTAATGCCTGTGCATATTTTGTTTTTACAACTCATTATTGACCCTACCTGTTCACTGGTATTTGAAGCAGAGGTGGAAGAAAAAGATGTCATGCATAGGCTACCACGCGCCACCAATGCAAGCATCTTTAACCGCAAAACCTTACTCAAGGGTTTGCTGCAAGGTTCAGCTTTGCTCTTAACCATACTGGCAATTTACTACCTGGCCCTGCAACAACCGATGGAAGTGAATCAAGCCAGGACTATGGCATTCACGGCCATGGTGATAGGCAATATAGGTCTTATTTTCATCAACCGTAGTTTGTCAGCCAATATTTTGCATAGTTTGCGTCTACCCAACCCAGTGTTGTGGTGGGTGGTAACATTTGCTGTCGCAGTGTTGTCTTTGGCGCTGTTTTTACCTGAATTAGTCAAGCTGTTTTATTTTGCCAGATTACCGTTCGCTCAATTGGCAATCAGCTTGCTTGCCGCGCTGCTTTGCATCACTCTGATGGCGACCTTCAGAGTATTTATGAAATGATTTCTAATCTTTCACTCACAGCTTAATCTCAGGAATGATGTTTGGGTACTTGAAAGTAACGGTAAGACAAGTGATCAGAAAATGCAAAACAATAATGTGGACGCTTGCAATACCAATTATGAAGACGATATTCTGTTCGAAATTTCGAACGGCCAATTAGATTTTTATACTTTTTTATGATCCTTGCTAAGGATTTTACTAACTTTTTAAAGATGTACTGATACGCTTGCTTTCTGAAAAATAACCTTCTGGTTCCGTCCAACATAATTGGTCCAGCTAGTCGTAATCTTTAGTGAGGTGTACTGTCAATAAAGGACGCCCTTGTTTCAAGTTGCATGTGATTGTTTATTGAAATTCTCATCAAAACAAGGAGCTATCATGTATCCATGGTTATGGGTTTGGTCACCACAGGTTCACTCTCCCTGGAGTGGCAGCGTTGCGCAAAGCATAGAGCCGAATACGACCTGGTTCTACAATATGATTCCGCCTGTCTCAGGGGATGCGGGAATAGAGGCGCAGGTATTTTAGCTAGCGTCGTATGGTACTCAACTTGGTCAGAACACTGACGTGCTATTGGACATCGTGAAAGAGACAGAAAACCTGTCTCCCAAAGCCCTTGAATCGCTAAAGGAATTACAAACCTTGAAAACTAAAATTGAAGTGATCAAGAAGAGATCGGCGCAACCAGCAAAACTAGAGTGAGCCAAGATTTTTGATATCACGGCAAACTTTGTTTTGGGTCCAAGGCTGCTGTGTAATCACTTAGAGTCATTTAAAAAATTCACCTCATTGCTTGAGGTGGAGTAGCTGCTGCGCATCCATTGCAGCGATACGCCCCTCATCAGTAGGCACCACCCAGACTTCTATGCTGCTGTTCGGGGTATGGATTGCCATGATGTGATCCCCACGTGCTGCGCTATTTTTGTTTGCATCAACTTGCACACCAAGATACGCCAGCCCCTCTGCCACTTGCTGTCTTAAAGCGGCATCGTGCTCGCCTATACCGCCTGTAAACACCAGCACATCCAGGCCATTCAAACAGGCGCTTAATGCACCGCATTCGCGCATGACGCGGTAGGTGAATAAATCGATCGCGAAGCTGGCTTGCGGGTCTCTGCTACCGCGCAGGGTGCGCATGTCAGCAGAAATGCCGGAAACCCCCAGTAAACCGGATTCTTTATACAGAGTCGTTTCAAGTCGTTTTTCATCCCAGCCCTGCTGCATCAGGTGCAGCAAGACACCGGGGTCGAGTGCGCCGCAGCGGGTGCCCATCATCAGGCCGTCGAGTGCAGAAAAGCCCATGGAGGTGGCGATGCTTTTGCCGTTTTTCATGGCGCAGGCGCTGGCACCATTGCCGAGGTGCAGCATGATGACGCGCCCGGCAGCAGGATCAAATGCGCGTGCCGATTGCTGGGCCAGGTGGCTGGCGACATAGCGGTAAGACAGGCCGTGAAAACCGTAACGGCGTATGCCAGTGGCACGCAGAGATTGCGGTAAAGCCAGCGTGGTTTCGCGTGCAGGCATATCGGCATGGAAGCCAGTATCAAAACAGGCTATTTGTGGTATGCCGGGATAGGCACGACGGAAGGCGGTTACTCCTTCCAGGTTATGCGGCTGATGCAGGGGGGCCAGCGTATCGAGGGTATGCAGGTAAGCAAGGGCGTCATCATCGATAATAATGGAAGATGAAAAGCGCTCGCCACCGTGGACTATGCGGTGGGCAACAGCAGCTATTTGCATGTCTGCGCTATGACTCAGCAATAAACCATGCAGGGCTACTAATGCAGCAGCAAACTGATCACCATCTGCCGCCTTGATTGCAGCTTCATCCAAAGTCAATTGCTGCACTTCGGTGCCAGCACGGAATTGTATGACAGGCTTGCCACCCGGTTGCAGTCCCTCAATCACGCCAGTCAGATTGCTGCGTGTGACTCCTGCATCAGTATACGGGTACAGCGCAAACTTGATGCTGGACGAACCTGAATTCACAGAGAGGATGACCGGGTTTTTCATGGTGCATTCTTCCGGTATTCATGGGCCAGCAATTTGACCAGTGCAGCTGAAGCAACCCTGGAAGATGGCCCATCGGCACGGCTGGTCAATGCAATAGGCACTTTGGCACCCAGGACTACACCACAAGTTGCAGCGCCTGCCAGATATTCAAATTGCTTGCCCAGCATATTGCCCGATTCCAGATCCGGCACCATGAGAATATCAACATCTCCAGAAACGGCAGAAACTATGCCCTTGATCTGTGCTGCACGGGCAGATATGGCATTGTCAAATGCCAGCGGGCCATCAACAATTGCGCCAGTGATTTGTTTGCGTTCCGCCATTTTGCACAAAGCAGCAGCATCGATCGTAGACATGATTTTAGGGTTAACCGTTTCTACCGCCGACAACAGCGCGACCTTCGGTAGGGGGATGTTCAGTGCGTGAGCCAGGTTGATGGCGTTTTGCAGTATGTCAGCTTTTTCTGGCAGGGTGGGATAGATATTCAGAGCGGCGTCTGTCAGCAACAAGAGCTTGTGATACATGGGCACATCCAGATGATAAACGTGCGACAACCGCCTACCAGTGCGCAAGGCAGTGCATTCAACCACGGCATGCATGAGTTCATCAGTATGCAGGCTGCCTTTCATCAGGGCTTCTACCTGGCCTTTGGCAGCCATTTCGGCGGCTATGTCGGCAGCGGCATGGCTATGTGGAGCATCAACTTTTTCAAATCCTGTGATATCGATATTCGCGGCTGCAGCGACGGCGAGCAGTTTTTCCAGTGGGGCGACCAGCACCGGAATAATCAAGCCCCGCCTGGCGGCATCCACTGCCCCTTGCAAGGAGTCTGCATCACAGGGATGAACAACCGCGCAGCGTATCGCTGGCAAATCCTTGACACTATCCAGCAAATGGCGCTGGCGTTCGCCCAGGTCAAACATGGTCATGGTGGGCAAATGGGTGCGCGGGCGACTGACTTTTTCTGTCGGAGCGATGACCAGGGCATTGCCATAAACGACTCTCTCACCCTTCTGGTTGATGATTTCGCAGTCCAGGGTCACGCGCTTTTTTTCGTCGTCTTTTGCCACGACGGTAGCTGACACAGTCAGGGTGTCGCCTATGCGTACAGGCTTGGCAAAGTGCAGATTCTGTTCCAGGTAAATCGTACCTGGCCCAGGCAGGCGCGTGCCAAGGATAGTGGAAATCAGCGCCCCGCCCCACATGCCGTGAGCGATAACGCCATGGAACAAGGTATGTGCTGCATACTCGGCATCCAGATGGGCGGGATTGACGTCACCTGATACCGTGGCAAAAGCCTGGATATCGGCATTGGTCAATGTACGTACCTGGCTGGCGCTCTGCCCTATTTGCAAATCTTCGTACACCACATTGGAAATGATGTCTGGCTCGTTCAAATCAGTGTTTATGGTATTCATGGGATATTGGACTTTCATCAATTCACAATGTGATAACCACCATCAACATACAGGGTTTGGCCTGTCATGCCTGAAGATGCATCGCTGACCAGAAAGGCGGCCAACCTGCCAATTTCATCCAGTGTCACCAGCCTGCCTAAAGGTGAACGGGCTATGGCTTTTTGCATCAATGCATCAAAATCTTGCAAACCCGATGCGGCGCGGGTAGGCACAGGGCCTGGGGAAATGGCATGTACCCGCGTACCCTTGGCGCCAAGCTCAGTCGCCAAGTAACGTACTGTTGATTCCAGCGCGGCCTTGACCGGGCCCATGATGCCATAATGCGCAACTGCTTCGTCTGCCCCCAGATATGTCATGGTCATGATACTGGCATTCTTGCTCAAATGCGGTTCGCACAGTTTGGCTAGGCGGGCAAATGAATGACAAGACACACTCATGGCACGCGAGAAGCCGGCACTGGAACTGTCGATGACGCGACCATGCAAATCATCCAGCGGTGCCCAGGCGATGGAATGGATGACAAAGTCGAGCTCACCCAATTCTTTGGCCGCGGCATCAACCAGTGCTTCCAGAGAGCCATCCTGCTCAACATCGCACACCACCAAGCTTGATTCAAGCGCGCCTGCCAGTGGTGCCACGAATTGCCGGGCTTTGTCATTCACGCAGGATAACACCATCTTTGCGCCCAGTTGCCGTAGCATGGCAGCACAGCCATAGGCGATGCTGTGTTCATTGGCCAAGCCAATGATAATGCCACGCTTGCCTTGCAATGAAAAAGAAGAACTTGCTTCAGTCATTTTTTTTACCGATCCGGGTGATGTAGGAAACCTGCTTAGGAAAGTTGCATAAATAAGCTGCATGAATAAGCTGCGAGCGCCATCTTGCTTGCGCATGCCAGAAACTGGTCAGCGCAAGGTCAAAACATTGATACAGATCAAACTTTGTTCTGATCCGCTCTACAATAACATCCAGGTAAGTCGTCGAAAGTTGAATTTCAAATACAATCGTTGTTACCCGATATGTCGCACAAATATCAGGCTGGCACCACTCGCCAGACAGGCTTCCCATCCACCTCTCTTCTACCTTGATGTCAGAAAATTCTTTGTCTGCCGCCAGAGATTGAGCTACTAAGGACTTCATTCTGCCATGCAGTGCACTTTCCTTTGCACCATTGTATTTGCGTGAATTGATCTCCTCTCTCGATAACTCATCGCGAGAAATTTGCGGACACCATCCATCTTCCTTCAGATGCCTAAAGAAAAAATGGCGACTCATCTTGTTCCTTAGCAAGCTCACCGCAATTCCACAGACTGAGCAAGCATAGAGAGGCATCCCATTCTTTAGCCTCTCTTTTATCTTCATACGAAGCTGGATGAGTTTCTCATAGTCAGTGCCGATGACTTGATGAGCTGACATATGCAACCCAGACGACAAATCCAATACTTCCGGTATAGCCGGGTCTTCTACCGCGAGTATATTCATGAGGATTAAACAGAGCTTGAAAACTGCTGCCAAATATCGTTATCAGAAGTGACCAGCCTCTTCCAATACGCTTCATTTTTCAGGACCTTGGTCTTCCAGTAATCCTGCGCATAGCCAAGAGATGATTCAGCCTCCCCGAAAGAATCATTAAAATGAATCTGTGCTTCACCTAGATTTGCGCCGCGAATTGCTAGCAGGACTTCCTGCATAGATTTCAGCAAATCTTCTGGTTCGGCATTAAATATGTTTAGCATATTTCCACGAATAGCTATCGCTTGCTCAGTTAATCTGATTGCCTCACTATTGTCTGCGCCAGATCTCTGTAATTCAACACGATGCTGCGTCAACAGACTTAAACAGGCATGAATAGCTTTATCCGCTGGTGAAATAAGATCAATAAAAACCGACCGATGCCAGGGCTTGCTCACTTCTTCCAGTTCTTCCGCAGACATTCCAATATCTGACAAATGATTGAAGATTCTTTTGGCTTTCTCCAGACTCTGCACTCTTGGCTCAGTTTCCCGCCGTCCAAGTAAGGACAATTGCTGAAACAAGAAATTTGCATGAATTCGGGATGACTCAAGGAATTCTGCTTTTAATTGATCATGGAGATCATTTTTGACCTCTCTCAATTTTGCTTCAAATCCTAAAGCCTTGAATGAATCGAATCGCTCTGGAATAGCCAATACGGATATTGCCATGCCCAGTACAGCCAGGGCTGTGCCATTTGCTGTGAATCCATACAACAGATAGCCGATTCCAGTAACTAAAGCTATTGCGCTAAGAGTAAGCAGGAAATATTTCCAGTAGTCGGAAACCCGATTACTCATTTCACTTGATCTCTTATTCTGTTTTGTATCGTTGTTAGCCATATCGCTTTTAATAACCTCAAAATCAGTTCAACAGATATCTTCCAATTGCCGCCCTCGCCGCGACGTTAAGAATCTATCGCGAGTGTGTCCTAAATTATATCGCCGCCCCAATAATTTAGTAGCAGATTTCAAGTCTCTCCAAGAGGTATTCTAAAAATTCTCAGTCACATATCACTGAATTGGAATCAGGCGTTGTATCTCTCTGATACCCAGTCCCTTCCCTCTTCAGAATATTCAATAAAGGAAATCCTCATGGATCACAACATTTTCTTCTCTATCGTCAATGCCGTACTCACACTAGCGACTATTATCCTTTACCACCCGCTCCTTAAAGCATTGAGCGCCGAGGCATTGCACGAAGCAATCAAGTCTCGCCCTATGCTGGCAAGAGCCCTCGCCCGCAAGAGCAACCGCAGCTATCTCCGTGTCTGTCTGTACTTTTTCATTTCCCTAATTACTTACATGTTCCTTGCCGTCCACGACAATGTGGACATGGACTTTGCAGCCTTTACATTGTTTGTCTTGTTCCTGGTGTCACTCTCCAGAGTCTGGATGCTTAGAATGATGCTTGGCAAACCCTGAGTTCGTTTTACTTTTCTTGTAATTCGCTCAAAAAATTCATTCGAACCTAGTTTCACTTTGTAGTACTACCTTTCCCTATCAACTCTCCAAAACAAAAGGCATTTCATGTCAGAAATCAACACGTCCGCAATAAACATATCAGCGGCAGCAGATCCTGCCTGCCCCTGCTGCAATTCAACCCGCATCCGCATTAAGAACTATGGCAAGAAAACTGGTGGCACAGTCGGTGCAGTTGCCGGTGTCGCAGCAGGTACTGCTAGCATGGTCGGAGGTGCAGAAGTCGGCGCTTCCATTGGCGTCGCTGGCGGCCCTCTAGGTATCGCCCTTGGCACGCTCGCCGGTGCCATCATTGGCGGCCTGATCGGCGGTGCTACCGGTTGTTCGGTCGGTGTCAAACTGGGCCAGACCGTGGATGACCGTATCCTTGACAATTATGAGTGCCAGGATTGCGGCTATCACTTCAGCATGCAAACCCGGTAGATCTGCAACTCATCTCTTCTTTCTGTTCCATCCTTCGTTTTACCCTTCCAGCAATACTTTCATTCAATCCCCTCTCGCATCGTATTCATTTGGCTGTTTTGTTCTGCTGTTCCGTCTCAGCGGCATGACTACGTGCGTCTTTATCTTAGGAAAATTCTTTATGGCACACCTCATCGAAACCATGGCTTACGTTAATGAAGTTCCATGGCATGGTCTGGGCAATCAACTGACAGCCAAACAACCCATTGAAGTCTGGGCCAAGCAAGCCGGTATGGCATTTGAAATCAAGGAGTCCCCTGTCCGTTTTATGACAGAAAGCGTCGGCAGTCTCGGGGCCATCATGACCTTCCCCGAACAAAAGGTGCTATATCGCTCAGATACCAAGGCAGCCTTGTCAGTCGTCTCCAATCGCTATCAGGTCGTGCAACCCCGCGAAATCCTGGAGTTCTATCGTGACCTGACGGAAGTGTCAGGCTTCGAGCTGGAAACTGCCGGTGTCCTGAAGGAAGGCCGCAAGGTCTGGGCGTTGGCTAAAACCAATCAGTCAGCTACGCTCAAAGGCAATGACGTAGTGAATGCCTATCTACTGTTGGCAACTGCCTGCGACGGCAGTCTGGCGACGACGGCACAGTTCACCAGCATACGGGTGGTATGCAATAACACGCTGGCTGTAGCACTTAATAATAGTAGTGGTGCAGTCAAGGTGCCGCACAACACGAACTTTGATGCACAGGCAGTCAAGCGGCAGTTGGGTATTTCAGTCGCTTCCTGGGATGCTTTCATGTACCGCATGAAAACCCTGTCCGAACGGAAGGTGAAGTCGCATGAGGCAATGAACTACTTCCTGCGCGTCTTTACTGATCCCAGTAATACGGCTTCAGGCCTAACCAATGAACGTGCGATGAAGAAAGTACAGGAGCTGTATGACGGCCAGGGTAAAGGCGCAGAACTGAGTTCTTCCAAGGGAACCGCATTTGGTTTGCTGAATTCTGTCACTGAATACGTCGATCACCAGAAACGGGCACGTACCACTGACCACAGGCTGGAATCAGCCTGGTTTGGTCAGGGTGCGACTCTGAAGCAGAAAGCACTGGATCAGGCTTTACTGATGGTGGCCTGAGCATATCCACGTCACTGAAAGAAATAGGCTTTGACAGAAAACTGCCAGGCAAGTGCATTTGCATGGCTGTTCCACAGTATCAATAAAAATAAGTGTCTTTGCGTGTTATGGGCACAAAAAACTGAAAACACCACTCCCCCTGCCCGGCAGCATTCGCTTGTTGCCGGGCTTTTTTGCCTCTAAGGCCTGGCTCTTCTTTATTCCTTTGTTTTCACTTTCATCAATCCATCAAATTCAACCCGGAGCTTTTATGTCTGCCGCAGAAAAAACCGATGTACTCAAACCAAACCGGCCAGCCCTGAAACTGGTCAAGACAAAGGAACTCAGCCGGAACGACTGGCTTACAGTCCGCAAGCAAGGCATAGGTAGTAGCGATGCGGGTACTGCCGTAGGTCTGAACCCCTATCAGTCGCCACTGGAATTGTGGATGGTCAAGACTGGCCGAGATGCTGGCTTGCCCAAGATTGATCCAAATGACGAAACCAGTCCTACCTACTGGGGATCCCTGCTGGAACCCATAGTCGCAGCCCACTACACCCGCCGCACCGGTAACCGGGTGCGCAAGATCAATGCTGTGCTACAGCATCCAGATCCTGACAAGTCCTGGATGCTGGCAAATATTGACCGGGAAGTGACTGGTGCACCGGAGGTGCAAATCCTCGAATGTAAGACAGCCGGGGAATTCGGTGTCCGGCTGTGGCGGGACGGTGTGCCTGAATACATCGTCTGTCAGGTCCAGCATCAGCTTGCTGTCACTGGCAAGGCCGCTGCTGATGTCTGTGTGCTGGTATGTGGGCAGGAAATCAGGATTTACCGGATTACCCGTGATGATGAGTTGATTGCCAGGCTGATAGAGCTGGAAAGACAGTTCTGGCATTACGTGGAAACCGACACGCCACCACCAGCGGACGGCTCAGAATCAGCGGATATGGCTTTACGTTGTCTATATCCCCATGACTCTGGCAATCATCTTGACTTCACCACTGACACAGAAATGTCAGCCCTCTTTGCAGATCTGGTCAATTTGCGGGCGGATATAGAGAATCGGGAGGAACTGGCGGCTTTGCTGACTCAGCAAATTCAGCAGCGCCTGGGGAACGCTAGTACGGCGTGCTTTGATAGCGGGCGTGTCAGTTGGAAGCGATCTAAAGACAGTAAGCGTCTTGATGTAGAGAAGCTATTGCTCGATCAGCCAGGTCTATTGCAACAGTATCCATTGACCAGGCCAGGCAGCAGGAGATTTTTGCTGACGCCAAAGACCATGAATAGTGATACCGATTCTGGGCAATAACCCAAAGTACCAGCCATCAGTAACAAGTCAAACCAATCCATAGAGCCTGATTCCGTATGTCGGAACAGGCTTTCTTTTTTATTTCAAGGAAACATCATGATTAAAGGACTTGCAATCACGCCACCGATCTTAGGGCGTATTTCCATAGGCAGTGTCGTTGAGAAGAATGGCAAGCGCCTGCCAGTGAAAGAAGATTTTTTCACGATCACTTCGCAGGTGCAGGGACGCAATGGCTGGGTCAATCACCCACTGGATGAGGAGCTGCGCAAGAAAGCTGGGGTGGACAAGCTGCGCTCAATCCCAGTGAGAGTTCTGTTCAATGAGCCTGAGTTGAACTTGCGGGCGGAATACAGCATGTTTGACAGACAGACTGGGCGACCTCTATGCGTGGGGAACGGGGAGACTTGCAAGCGGTTCACAGACTCAGGGATGCAAAGCCTGCCCTGCCCTTCGCCGGATGGCTGTGAGCTGGCTAAGAATGGCGCCTGCAAGCCGTATGGTCGCCTGAATGTGCAGATCGGGGATGAGGATGAGCTGGGGTCGTTTATTTTCAGGACAACGGGATTTAACAGCATTCGTACCCTGGCGGCAAGGCTCAGTTATTACCAGGCGGTGTCAGGAAACCTGTTGGCTTGTTTGCCGCTAGAACTGAGACTCAGAGGTAAAAGCACCACCATGAGCCATCGGTCTGCGATCTATTACGTGGATTTAACTGTGCGGGAAGGTATGTCGCTGGAGGCGGCGATAACTCAGGCGAGGGATACGGATCAAAGGCGCAGGGAGTGCGGGTTTGATCAGACTGCATTGGATGGGGCTGCGGTGCAGGGGTTTGCCAATGGGGCCTTTGAGGAGAGTGCAGAGGAATCCTTGGAAACGCTGGAGGAATTTTATCCTGAGTCTGGCGATGCTGAATCCGCTGAATCTGCTGTCTCTGCTGCACTATTTGACAGCACGGCTGCGGGCAAGCCGCTTGCGGCACTAGTCAGGTCCAAACCCAGTCTGGTGGACAAGCTGGACAAGAAACTTGGTTCGCCACCTTCTGCCTTGCTCACTCGGCCTTAAGGCGTGCGTCTTTAAATCAATAAATGATCAATGAATTCTAGGAGAAGATTCCATGACAGACATGGACATAACAGATTTTAATATCGTGGATGACGCGACGCCGTTTTTTGCGCCGGTGTCATCTGACCTGATTGATGGTCTGCTGGCGCAATACAACAGTATGCGCCAGCGTATCACCCATATTGCCGGGATGATTGATGGTGAATTGTCGGCGGCCATGGAGTACTTTCTGGACGGGAATGGCGATGAACACAACCGCTTCAAGCCCAGTGTCCAGAAGCTGTTTAATCCTGCCGGTGCGATTGCTGCCTTGAATGCTGCATATTGGTCGAAGACACTTGCAATGACGGATGTGTTGAGTGTGATGCCGCAAAAGCGTCGTGATGAATGGAACAAGATCATCAGTGAGATGACATCCCCCGATTTCACGGCTGAAGCAGTCCGCCCTACTATCGGTGATTTGCTGGCATCTCGCCAGAAGTTTTTTGCTGAGCGGGTGGAGGGAATATTCCGGGGCTTGTCCGGGGAGCATGTGACGAACTCGCCTGCGGGCTTTAGCAAACGGATGATTATTGGTTATGTCACCAGTGAGTGGAGTACCAATACCAGCAGGGCCGGGCTGATCAATGACCTGCGTGCGGTAATCGCGAAGTTCATGTTCAGGGATGAACCTAAGTGGAATGCGACCTCGGGAATTGTCAGCATGGCAAGGCAGCGTCATGGTGAGTGGCTGATCCTCGATGGTGGTGCATTGAAGCTGCGTTGCTACCTGAAGGGAACAGCGCATCTGGAGGTTCATCCTGAGATGGCCTGGCGCTTGAATCAGGTGCTGCATTCTCTCTATCCTCAAGCGATTCCTGCACAGTTCCGCAAGAAGCCGGTGAAGCAGGAAAAACACTATCAGTTGATGAACCGGCCATTGCCATTTGCTGTTATTGAGGTGCTGTCTGAGTTGCGGGCTAGCCGACACAATCCGCTGGAGTTTCAATTCAGTTATCAGCATTGCCTCTCTTCACCTGCCAAAGTGGAGGCAATCAGGGTATTGCAATATCTTGGAGGGGCCATCAATAAAAAGGGGAATGTCGAATTTGATTTTAAGCTGGATGGCGTGCTCAATGAAGTGATTGCCAGTGGCTGCCTGCCTGACCGGGCGACCTATCAGTTTTTTGCGACTCCGGCAGAGATGGCAAAAGATGCGGCAACTGAGCTGGGTATCAACGAGGGGGACTTTTGTCTAGAACCGAGTGCAGGTACAGGGAACCTGGCCTTGCACTTGCCCAAAGAGCAAACACGCTGCGTCGAAATCAGCAGATTGCATGCACACATTCTTGCAGAAAAGGGCTTTAACGTCTTGCAGATGGATTTCCTGGAGTATGCCAGAACAACGACGGAGCGCTTTGACAGGGTGCTGATGAACCCGCCGTTTTCTGATGGGAGAGCGCTTGCTCATCTGGAGGCGGCAGCAGGTCTGGTGAAACCGCAGGGGCGAATTGTGGCAATACTGCCTGCGTCAACGAAAGGGAAGGATGTACTGCCGGGTTGGAATCTTAACTGGGTGCGAGTTTATGAGAATGAGTTCGCGGGGACCAATGTTTCGGTGGTGATGATGAGCGCAGAGAGAAAGTAAAAATTCAATATCACGACCTGGCTATAACCCGGCATCAATAAACAGATCGGAGGGCTTGCATTGAAACGCCTTAGCGATTTTAACCAAATTCAAAAATGTAACGTTTCTCTCTCCACGCTCAATTTTCCCCATATGCGAGCGATCTATTTCTGCGTAATCAGCCAAAGCTTCTTGCGATAGCGCGAGGGCAACCCGCCGCGCACGGACAGCCGCACCTAGCTGAACCAGGTAATTGTCTTTATCAAGTTTTCCAGAAACTCTTGCCATGGTTTCCATGATCGCGATATGATGCTCAAACGACCACGGCATTTACGACCCATTTTAGTATTACGGCCAGAGACATCAAGTCCCTAGAATTCAAAAATCTTTATCAAGAAGCAACGACATTCACCGAATTACTATCTGAAACAGCACACCTTCATTAATTAACGAAAGAGAAAATCACCATGAGCAAATCCGAAAAATGCCCAGAATGCAAAGGAAAAGGTGTCATCCCCTGCCCTATGGAATATGGCGATGACGAACATCCCAGTAACTGCCCTGTATGTGCAGGCGACAAAAAGGTACGCGTCCCCTGCCCTGAATGTGAAGGCAGCGGCAAGGTGTAGCCGACTTAATCAGCCTTATTCCACTTAACCATGACCAGGAGATAGTCACCATGAGTGAAAGCGAAGAAGAAAAGAAACGCAGTTATTTCAATATGTCTGCCGCCGTCGACGAATTACGCTTCGAGTCATTTGGCAAGCGAGAGAAGGCAGTAGCCGGTCTCAAAATCTTGGGCAAGGGATTGTTTAACGCCGTGAAATACACCGCAAAAGAAGTACTGCCAGCCGTCACCAATGCTGCTGCGACATCAACGGCAAGGCAGGCAGACAAACAATTAAAAGACCCTGATCTCAGTGACGCACAACGTGCAAAGCTGGAGGGCATTCGTTCAAAAGCATCTGATAAATCTAAAATCTAGTCTTACCGGGGAGCTGCGCATCTCAACTGCGCTGGCTCCGAATTCCCCGATACCCACACCAGCTCGCCGTAGTTTAAAATCACAATTTTCCCGCCCTCCCCACTTCATTGAATTTGCCAAAAAATTTGCGTCAAATTGCGTCAGCTTTTGGAGGCATCCATGCGGCCGCAAACGTAAGCCGGGCTTGGTCCTAACTGGTGACGCATATTTGAGTCAAAAGCGATCTATTTAGCGGGCAGGCGTGGTGGGGGGATGTCTGCGCGCCAGGGGACTAAATGGTTTTTGATGATTGAATTGGCTGCTGGACGATATGGGAGGGCGCACCTTCGATGCATTGGTCTATCGCCAGCGAGTTCATGGTTACCGCTTATGGAAGGCAAGAAGCAGATGCCATTGTTGTAGAATATGCACAATCAGGGCTACATTGCGCCGCACATGCGGTCGAAGGAACGTAGCTGATTCTATAAACACATGTTCAAATAGGAACGCCGAGTGCAACGACTAAAACATTTTCTCGCATTTTTCGGCCTCTTTGGCTTGGCCGTATCTGCATTCAGCGCCAACGATACCCTATCCCCGTTTGCCGTAGTTAACGTTGATATTGGATCCGGGGAAGTACACTATGTAACCATAGTGCCGCAAAAAATCATATTTTCCACGGGGCTGATACCACAAGCCATTGTCGGGCAACTACTTCAGCCTAACGGAAAGATTGCTCCTGAAAATTTTGCCCGAAATTCCGTTTTCGTCGAATACATGCATGACTTCATTCGTCGTGAAGGCGCAAAACTCCCACAAATTAAATCCCAGGCTGAGAAGATTAAGAACGGTAAATTTGATCTAATGGACTTGCGTCCCGGCCCTCCAAGCTCAGAGAACATAATTGGCGTTTTCAATGTGCAAAATGGCAAGATCATCTCCTATGAGCGTAATAGAGATCATAGAATTTTGTCCAACAATGGTTTTTTCAGACTTCCATATGGCATAGAAATGAAGTTGATTGAAGAGCTCAGTGCTGAGGCGAAACGTAACGTCCCACAAGCTAAAAAGGTAGGCTAAGGCTTATCTCACATTTCAATCACTTACATATCGCAATGACCGACGAAGAAAAATATCTTTCTGGGATGAATTTGGAAAGTCTTTCACCGCAAGCTATACAAATATATATTGCGCTCGCTCAATCCAACAGTGGCGCCCCGATCACCCAGTCATGCCTGGACTGCAACCAGCTACTGAATGTGGAAGCACTGAGTATAAATAATGGCATTAGACCGTGCGCTTGGACAATTTCCTGCCCATGCGGCAAATGCAATACAACTTTCCGAGCGCTTTAAATGGCAGAACTTCTTTGGTAAGCCAGATGGTAAAGTATAATTTTTCATTTTTTTGGGACGGCTGCTCCGCCCCACAATTCAGACGTTAGGCATACATATATGTGGGAAGGTCAATCAACTTCTAGGCTGTCGCAGCGATTGGCAGGTGTTGCGCTTGCGGTTGTTTCGCTCCCGTTCGCTTCGCTCGGTGCTGTCGGCGTATGGCTCTGTATGGTTAGGGATGAAACGACTTTAGCAATTAGCGCCACTATGACGATCGCGCTACTGGTTGGTATCTTGGGGCTAACAATCGCATATCGAATTTTTTTCGGAAGAGGAGTTCGTCAGGGCGGTGGCGTCCTATCTCCCTTCGCTTTTCGAGTCGGTGGCTTTGTGTTTTTAGCATTTGCAGCATTCTGCACTTACGACACCTTTGTCGATGGTAAGTCTATGAATGTCGTGGTTGTTTTTTCCTCACTGTTTATTGCCTTTATTTTCTTTGTTGCTGCTCGGCACCGAGGTGCAATGCGCTCTATTAAGTAAGTGTCTTAACGATCTTGCAAGGTAGAAGAAAGATCACCGCTAAATAGAATTTTTCTTACTTACCAGATATCCGCAAAATCCGCTGTTCACGCTCAAAATCATCCCGACAATCCCGATCACAAAACAGTGTATCGGGTGCCACCGGCTCATCACAAAACCGGCAAGCCCCCGTACACCGCATACGTACCCCGCCCCGCGCATGCGCAATCGCCGAAGCAATAAACGTCTCGACATTTTTATCTGACATATCCGCAACATCACTCATTTCGTTTTACCTCCCTCATTACCCAATGAATATGGCGTGAAGCGGATCACCTCCTCGCCCAGCCATTCGTTACACTCCCTAAACCGCGCCTGCAGCGGCTCCAGCTCATGCATAGAAAACACCTTGGCCGCTTTCTCTACATCCCCGAACCCGCCCGTATTGTTCGGCACAAGCCCCAGCAATTGAGGCGGTACCCGGTGCGCGGCCAGCATGTCATCGCGTGTAACGTTCTTGATGCTGAAGAATTCATCCTTGGCCGCCACCTCAGAAACCGGCAATATCTGGATGCCGTCCTTCTTGCCGTTGGGCGCATACATGAACACATTGCGGAAATTGCCCGGCCCCTTGCTGTCACGCAGCGCCTGGCGCATGTTGTCGACATCGCTTTGATTCTGTGCCGGGTCTGTCATATACAAGATGAAGCCAGCGTGTGAACCGTTCTTGTAATACTTGCGCCTGAACAGCGTCGCCGCCTCATTCAACCAGGCAGAGTGCAAGGCACTCAAATACTCAGGCAGTCCGTACACCTCCTGGTTAATATCTGGCTCCATCAAATGGAAAATCGCGCCAGACTCAAATACATGATCTTCCTGCCAGCCAGCGCCCTCACCATGCTGCTGCAACTGCTCGAATCCGCAGGCGAACAACCCCTCGCCCCCCCGAGGCCTACACGCCCTCCTCTCCCCCGTACAACAACGCCTCCTCACCACCTGGAACCATCTGTCTGACTTGATTTGATCTGATCTGCCGCAAACATCAACCACATTTCACAATGTGCAATTTGCGTCAACTCTTCACGGTCTCGTAATATTTTGCAAACTAATTTACTATTTTCTATGCGCGCACAACGAATCCAATTAATTAAAGGAAAGAACATGCAAACTCAGATTATTTCTGTCCCATTTTATGAAGACATGCTGGCAATGATCGGCAAAGACAACGAGCCTATGGTGGCGATGAGGCCCATCGTTGAAAACATGGGGCTGGATTGGAAAACACAGCATGAAAAGCTAAATGAGCGCTTTAAATCAGTTGTGGGTCAAATGCCCGCGACTGGTTCTGACGGCAAAACCTATGAAATGACATGCTTGCCGCTGCGCAAATTACCTGCCTGGCTATATTCGATCTACCCCAACAAAGTCGCCCCAGAACTCAAAGAAAAAATCATCCGCTATCAAAACGAATGTGACGACGTCCTTTGGGACCATTGGACGCAAGGCGGTACAAAATCCGGTGTAGTACAAATCCAGATGCTCGCGCCACGCGAGCCAGCGCCGCAAGCCGTTGGCAACTATTCCATACGGCTCAAGATGCGCGACATATTGACCATGCAGCAACAATGCCGCGACCGCATGCGAGAAATCGAAAAAACAGAAAGCCCGGCCATACGCGCTGGCCTCTTTGAACAATTACGCTTTATTGCCGACCAAATCGGCCACGAAGTGCCAGACCTTAACCACTTCGCCTTCCCCAAGCCCGCACCCCTTCCCCTGCCTGTTGAACCTGTCAAACTGGCCCCAGCACCCAGGCCCAGGCAGCCAGTCAGCGTCAACCAGTTTTGGGACATCGTCAGACAGCTCGAAGAATCAGGCATCGCCCTTAACCATAGCCGCCTCGCCCACCGCATCGCCATCAACCTGCCCGAAGTCGCAGAACTGGCCGAACAACACAAGCTCCGCATGCCCGACATGGCCGTCCTGCGCAAATCCATTAAAGATAGCAAAGACCCCGCATTCATCGAAGCCACAGACGTCAGCAGCATCTTGCGCAAAAAACCCGTCAAGTGCCATGTATTCGACGCGCAAGGTTATTCATTGAAAAATTAAACAGGACACCACCATGCCAACCACCACCAAACCCCTGACCACCAAAGAACGCCAGCTAGTACAAGCCGCCCACCAGGCCGCCCTAGCCAAACTAAAAACCTCCACCCACCCTGTAAAACGAATGTGCTTGCTTGAAGAACTAAAAGACTGGTGCGCCTTGCTGGGTTATCCAGTGCCAATACACTCAAAAAATTGAAGTGCTAAGCTATTTATCGGTCGAGACGATGGTCTTTGTTGCAAGGGGCGCTTTGAGCGCATTCGCAACAACACAAAAATACACTCGACGTGGGCTTGATAATATTGGGGTCACCCTTATTTACTTTGCGCAGAAACACAATTTTCGTGTTTCTGTGAAACCTTTTTATGGGAGTAAAGATTGAAAACAAACCATTTTTTTAAACATGACGATAAAGACTATGAAGTTCGCATCATCGAAGCAAACGACGCTGTTCACGTTAAAGTTTTTTGTGATAACAAGCCAGCAAACGGTTATAGCTATCAAGTTTCTTTGATGACGAAATTCAGCGCGCTTCTTAGTAGCTTGGAATTTAACCCAGTACAACACTTGATTAACACTGCAATTTCCGATGTCAAGAACGGTAATTGGGAGCGCTATGTAGCAGCCGCTACTTCAAAAAACTGATACTCATACAGTCAACCTAATGTAATCAGTTTAAACGAGAACTAAGATTCAGTAACTGGATCAAACAAATC
The DNA here is from genome assembly GCF_049339865.1 of Undibacterium sp. TC9W. Lineage (NCBI taxonomy): Bacteria > Pseudomonadati > Pseudomonadota > Betaproteobacteria > Burkholderiales > Oxalobacteraceae > Undibacterium > Undibacterium sp. TC9W. The sequence goes on from NZ_JBMPPJ010000019.1 coordinate 83,055, forward strand.
TCAGCCGCGAAGTATTGCGCACTAATCAAACTCAGCTTTAGCCTAAATCCCTTCCAGATGAGAAAAAACATAACGAGTTGCTGTAGGGTCAGCAACTCACTCATTATTTAACGCAAAAAAGTAATTTATCTTGCTCGGTTCTAAAACTGAGTATCCGCAATACCACCTCAAATCCTTTTTCTATCTTTATGGCATTATGTGCCGAGCATTTTTTGGAAAAAATGCTTACGATTCCATGTATGACTTGCAAATAAAAGAAGCTGCGAATAATTGGTTTACTTGATAGAATCTTGCCCCACCCTTCACTATTTTTTGAACTTTCAAAAGCAAGGAACGCATGATGAAGGGGGCAGATTTCGTCTGATTTTTCGTTTAATCAATGTAGAAATCTTTTCTTAAACATTTTCAAATACCAATACTCCCAAACGAAGTTTTTTATACTTTTACATTCTGAACGACGCGTAAACATATACGAAGTTAGGAGCCAAAAAATGGCACAAGTTTCTGGTTTTGTAGAACTCGAAATTACATACAATGATGGTCAAGTCGAATTTGATCAAATTGACGGCAGTGAATTTGGCCTCGAAGAGGGCGGTGACCATATCAAAGACAGGGATGATGGAGAGATAGCAGTGGGCTATCTTTTTATCGCTTTTCGTGACGCATTTGATGTGATATTGACAGCAAGCTACCACGGCGGCAATCACATAGATGGCAATTTAATAATTCGCCCAAAAGATTATGAATCCTACAATATCAGCGCAGTAGTAGTAGCCAATGATCAATTGGAAATCGAAAATCCGTAATTAATTTAAGACGTTCAAATTTTACCTGAACATATTTTGCAAAAATTCCCCATAGAGAGCCAAAATAAATAAAGACTTCGATAGTCTTAATTCTGAGATGTCTCGATTAACCAAGTCCAGGAACGCATTTCCAAGCGACCTGCCTACAAACCACCACTTTCGCCTAAACGTAGAAATCCGGCTGGTTGCTATCTGACATAGCAACCCCTCCCCGCGTGACTGGCTAGCCCGGTCACGTCACCATAGTCGGCATGGAATTCACCCTTGCCGACCTCTCCCGCCGCCTGCAAAATCTCGTCCGCTTTGGCACCATTGCTGAAGTAAAGCACGGTCGCGTACCGCAAGTGCGCCTGCAAATTGGCGACATTAAAACCGGCTTCTTGCCCATGGCAACGGCACGCGCCGGCAAAACAAAGACATGGAACCCGCCCACCGTTGGCGAGCAATGCGTTTTGCTTTCGCCCTCCGGTGAATTTGCGGGCGGCGTGGTTTTGCCAGGCATTGCCAGCAACCACAATCCAGCACCAGACACCAACCCAGACAACACCCGCACCGAATACCCAGACGGCGCGACGGCTGATTACAACCACGCAGAGCATCACTACATCATCACCTTGCCAGCAGAGGGCAAGTTTAGTTTTGTCGTGGGCAATACCACGCTGGAACTGCGCAACGATGGCGTGACCTTGCGCACGCCTAAATTTGAGGGCGTCAAATCATGAGTCACGGTATCGCCGTAAAAGCCCTGGACCGCGCAGGCGGCCCGCACCGCGCTGGTGGGCAAGACTTCTTTGCCGTTGATGGCGCGCCTGTCGTGCTGCTTGGTGATCGCATCGTCCCACATGGACCGGTACCGCACGCTAACCCGGTGATGGTAGAGGGTTCCTCCTGGATGACATTGAACGGCATCCCCGCATGCCGCGCCGGGCAGAAGCTGGCTTTGACTCCCACTTTGTGAAGCCATTAAAGTTACAGCAATTCATTCTGGTCATAGAAGCGCTACAAGCAGCCTGAGAAATCAAATGCAATCAGGGCAAGCTGGTGACAGTAAACCCGGATTTTTTTTACTGCCCTGGACAATGGCGGAGCCGTGATTGGCTATCGGGATTTGCGGGTAAATCCATCCAGAATTTGTTGAACTTGACTCAACTCAAAAGGCTTGGTCAATACATGGCATGGGAAATTAACGTAGGTTTGTATATGAGCACCATGACCGGATGAAAAAATAATATGCATGTCCGGTGCGTCTTCTACTGCTTGCTTACCAAGTGCAACACCTGACATCTTGGGCAAATTAATATCTGTCAACAACACATCGTACGATCGTTCCTGTAGCAATTCCAAAGCCCTTTCGCCACTACCTGCTGGAGTAGGATGATGACCAATCAAGTAAAGCATTTCGCAAAGCATTTCCAGCAAATCCGGGTTGTCTTCCACAACCAGAATATGCAAACCTGACTCTACCTGGCTGCCGGTCTCAGTACCGGGTGAGGTTTCATGTTCATTCTCGGGGATTGAATTTATCATTATTATTTATCTCAGCTGAATCGCCCTGTCCGAGCCTCCACTGCACATCCGAGTCAGAGCGGTATAAGTAATTATTTTATTTTTGATTATTTTAAAATAGACAGCATGCATAGTGACTGTTGCCCTGACTGTTGCCGCAATAGTGTTAAGCCATCTTGTTCACTGATGAAATGTTACTTACAAAAATGATTATTCCCTAGCAGTGAAATCTTAAAATACTGTCGGACAAACCCTACAAACACTTACGATTCACTTGCCCGGTTTGTTGCAATAAACCGTTCTAAATAATCAAGCTCTATAGGCTTGATCATATGTGCATTAAAACCTGTGCTCTGGCTGCGTTCTTTATCATGCTGCTGTCCATAACCAGTCAATGCAATCAGCCGTATTGCGCTGCCACCAGGTAATTCACGAATGGCTTTGGCAAGTTCATAACCGTCCATGCCTGGCAAGCCTATGTCAAGAATGGCAAACTCCGGCATCTCGAGTTTTACTTCGGTCAGTGCCTGTACAGGATCATAGACTGCCCTGACCTCATGCCCCATGGCCGAAAGCAATTCAAACAGGGAATCAGCAGCATCGCGATTATCATCCACAACGAGAATACGCGCCTTGGTACCGGAGGGTACATGAGCCTGCTTCTCTTGAGGCTCTGCTACTGCCACCGTCAGCTTATGTGGCAAACTGATGGTAAAGCTGCTTCCCAAACCATCACCCGGGCTTTCGGCCTGCACACTGCCATGATGCAGCTGCACCAGATTGCTGACCAGTGCAAGGCCTATTCCCAAGCCGCCATCAGACCGGTCTACGCTCCTGCCACCTTGCACGAAAAGATCAAAAATATTTGGCATCAGACTGGCGGAAATACCGACGCCATTGTCGCTGACACATATCTTGACTTCATCGTCCTTGTGATAAGTCACCAATGAAATTTCACCACCGTCGGGCGTGTATTTTGCCGCATTGGTCAGCAGGTTAGCGACGACCTGGGCCAGGCGTGCCGGATCACCTACCCAGGTAATGGGTGCGACATCGAGCGTCAGATGGTGATTTTTTTTCTCCAGCAAATGGCTGGCCATCTCCAATGCCTTATTCATCACGTCGCGCAGATTGGTTGCAACCATCCTGAGCTGCACCTTACCGCTGGTAATTCTTGAAACATCCATCAGGTCATCGACCAGACGCACCAGATGATCGACCTGTCGCTGGATAACAGCCTGCTCCTTGCTGACCGTAGGGTTACGCATTTTCATCAACTCAAGCGCAGTCACTATCGGTGCCAGGGGATTACGCAGTTCATGGCCCAGCATTGCCAGGAACTCATCCTTGGCGCGGGAAGTTACATTGAGATTGTCATTCAAGCGTTCGATCTCTGTACGGGCCAGCACCTGGGATGTAATGTCAATCGTAATGACCATCAAGCCATGCACCTTTTCATCGACACGGCGTATCGGTGCCAGGTTGTAAATATAATAGCGGTCTTCAGGCTCGCCGCCATATAAACTGATGCGTACTTTGGTTTCTTCAGATACAAAAGGACTGCCCTCCCTGAAAACCTGCTTGAATCTTGCGCGTACTTCTGAGTCAAGCAATTCCGGGAAAACCTGATCAAAACTATGTCCCACTACCATCACTTCCGGGCGGCCAATAATTTTGCAGTAAATAGGATTAGCCAGCTGAAAAACCAAATCATCCCCCAGCATGATCGCTGTTCCTACAGGAGCATCGAAAAGCAGGCGATCTCTTTCAGCCGCCGCAAAATCACGGGCCAGCAAACTTTCCATATGTGTGAGCGCACGACAAACGACAGCAGTAAATTCATGCAGGAATTTGCTGTAAGCAGCATCAAACGGCAAGCGCTGCGACAATTCAAAAGTCAGTGAGCAATCATGATGGAAATGGAGTTCAAGCGCATGAATACTGAAATGCGTGTCCTTGTTGAGGCCGGCGGCATCTTCCTGATTGACGGCCACGGCCAAAATGTCGGCAGTATTCTCGGCAGCTACAGCACTGACAGTCTCAAATATTTCTGCGCGGCTTTTGCAAAACGTCAGTCGCTCTGTCAGGGAAGACAAGGTACGTTGCCTGCGTTCAGCCAGAATCCGCGATGTAGTCTCGGTGCACACGACCAGCGTGCCTGCAATACGGTCGTCGTCGCCATAGACGGGTGTATAGGTATAAGTCCAGTACACATCTTCCATGCGCGAATTGCGCCAGATAGGAACCAGATTGTCTTCATACCAGTGGGCCTCGCCACCATTCATGACATGGCTTATCTGCGGCCAGATGACAGGCCAGATTTCTTGCCAGCATTCCTCCCCTGCCTGACCTAATGCAGCTGGATGCTTTCCGACACCGAAGCTCGGTACATAGGCATCGTTATATATCTGGATCAGTTTTGGCCCCCACCATAAAAACATGGGGTGCACAGAATTCATGACGATTGCCACTGTGGCTTTTAAGGCTGCTGGCCAGTTGCTGATAGAGCCAAGTTCTGTCCTGGACCAGTCAAACGCCCTGACTGCATCGCGCATAGGCGTCCCGCTGCCAATGAACGCCCACTTTGGATGGGTGTTCAAAAGAACGCCAGAAGCATCTGCGTTGTCATTCTGTGTCGGGGACATACTCGGTCCTGGAAATTGGTAAGCAACAACATTGTAGCGCTATCCTTACCGGACAACATTTACATCTGCGGGACATGAGTAATTAGCTCTAAGCGTTAACATGTATTGGGTGCCAAGGTTAACGCGATTTTGCTGTATTGGCAACTAGCGTGGAAGATGGATGTAGAAACGACAAAATTCCGCAATAAATTTCCTTTTAGAGATCAAAGTGCGGAAATGTTGAAGCGGGCATCGGGGTAGCCCGCTTGCACCGCCTTTTATTCTTGATAAGCCTCTCAAAACTGGCGCGACAACTTTGTCTGGCTGGCTTGCTGAGGCCTGCGAGTTTCGCTGGCTTCCACCTTTTCTATGCCTGCCACATTCAGATATTTGATTTTTTGTACAGGATCAGAGAAAGAAATATCTCTCGCAAGCAGTTCCTGCATGATCTTTAAATTGACCGCCTGCTGCGTGTCGATGTACAGCCCATATTCTGGTTTGAGCACATAATAAATTACCTCAAATTCGATGGAATTTCGGTCAAATAATTTCAGGTGGGCGCGGTCAAAACGAACTTCTGGCTGCTCTTCGATTATATTGCGCAACACGGGTGGAACCTGCTCCATTATATCAGGCGGCGTATCAGATGCGACCTTGACCACTAATTGCACGCGGGGGTCTTTCATGCGCTTGAAATTGCGTAGGGTATTTTTTAGCAAATCGGCATTGGCAATCACAATCTGTTAACCACTATCGGCACGCAAGCGAGTGGTTTTCAAACCTACATGCTCGACCGTGCCAGTGATGCCATTGATATTGATCGCATCGCCCACTTCAAAAGGTTTATCGACCGCAATCGCCAGAGAAGCAAACAAATCACCCGGCACATTTTGTACCGCCAGCGCGATGGCGATACCGCCTATACCCAGACTGGCCATGAATGCGGGTGCATTGATACCCACGTTTGACAACATGTCCAGCAAAAAAACCACCCACAATACAAATTGCAAGGCCCATACAATGACCGTATGCGAAACGCGGTTGACCGACGCACCATCTTCCGCGACCGATGTAAAGTAGCGCTTGCTCAATACCTTGATGGTTTTATTGATCCACAACGCAAGTTGCAGGCCAAATGCCAGAAACCATAAATGATTTACACGGTCACTCCAGCGTGCAGGCAAATCAAGAATGGCTACACCTATCAATACCGAGGTAATCACCAGTGTAATATTGCTTGTACTACCCAGGATTTGCGGCACTAAGCTGGCGACATGCGCACTGTCCCCGCACAATTTGGTCATTACCAGGCCAATGATCTGCAAGCAGCCTGCGCTTGAAAAAACCGATCATGGCATGCATGACAAAATAGGCAAAAACGGCAACGCCGCAAGCGGTAATCCAGCTAATCAGTGGAATGTCGAGAAAATGCGTATTGATGGCTGATTGAAAGGCCGATTGAAAATCCATCATTATCCTGAAATTTTTTTATTTACACCATGAGTGCCGCCCTTGTATGCTCAGGCTGAAAATTGAACTGGCTGCCAGGCTTTAATCCTGATCCGACCCAGTGAAGCCATATTGGTACTGGCACAGACAGCTAGTGTGAGGCAAGGCGAATGGCAACATCGCTGTCTCTATAGTCTGAAAAGTTTGCGTCTGATGATTTGCTGTGTTCATCGTCAACATGCTGCTACGCTGGCCTGGAACACGAGGCTGAAAGATTTTTTACAGCCCCGGGCCCAGAACATGTGTCGTTACTGCAGGGATGGCAGAGTAATCTCGTCCTTGCGTTCTTGTATAGCCTCGCCCAAAGAAACTAGGTCAAGTTTTGCTTTTTTTGCCTTTGGAAACATCTCAGTTTCCTCTTCTTTCACATGATGTTCAATTTGTTCTGACAATACCTTAACTTTGGCATCATAGAGATCATCACCTGGTTCCATGCTCAATATCTGGGCAATCAAATCCTTGGCGGTAGCATGTTCGACAGTGGCTTCATCCAGCATATCGTCGGTATTTGTCGTCGCTTCGCGTACGGCTGTATAAAAGATTTCTTCTTCTGCAATTGTATGCTTGGTGAGCTCCAGGCAAATTTGGTGAGCAATTTTTTTCTTGCTCACCAAAGCTGTGTCACCCAGGCTTTCAAACTTGCTGAACAATGCCTTGACGTTTTTATGATCTTGCTTGAGCAGGCTGACTGCATCTTGCGCTTTAGCGCCTTTGGTTTTCTTGGGGAGAACAACTGCAGGGATTTTTACGGATTTGGCTTTTGCCGCAGGAGTCGCAGTACGCATGATGTTTCCTTCAATGTCGTTAATGATGTCGTTGATGGCGTCGTTGATGGACGTAGGTTTTCGGATAATTAATCAAAAAATAGTCTGATGAATTACCTGTTGCAAACTCAGTAAAAAATCAGTTACCCAGAAGCGAACAGGTAGATTCCATCTTAAAACCTGTGCCTGTAAATGCGAGTAAGCCTCAGCCCCCAAGGCATGTAGGACAAAAAGCAGGGATTCTTGTCGCTGCAATTAAAGCTTTACTTTATAAAATCCATTGATATACTCCAATAAACATCCAAATACCATCCATATGGATGTTATTTGCCAGTAAAACCTAGAGAAAATATAAAAAAGGCATGCCATGAGCGTCACCGATATACGGCCCAAGGCCAGCGATACAGAAAAAATTACGATTAATCTTGGCCTGGTTGATCTGGGTCAGGTCGATCTGCTGGTGCAGGAAGGTTTTTATTCCAATCGTACCGATCTGATACGTACCGCAATACGCAACCAATTGCTGACGCATGCTGAAGTCATACGCCAGACCGTCACGCGCAGGAGTCTGGTATTAGGCATGCAGCATTACACGCGTGCTGATCTTGAAGCCGTGCGGGATGCGGGCGAGCGTTTGCAAATACAGGTGCTGGGTTTAGCCAGCATTGCGACAGATGTCAGCCCTGAACTCGCAGTCGCAAGCATTGCCTCCATCTCTGTGCTAGGAACATTCCAGGCCAGCAGCGCAGTGAAGGCAGCCCTTGCAGACCGCATCAATTAACAATGAACAATTAAGCATTGCCGCTATTTCTCACGTCATTCTTCAAGCCATTCCGTAAGCTATTTCATATGCACACTGAAAGCACCAAATGAATTTCAATCAAAATTTGCTGGCCCGTATGCGCAAGGCCAGCCTGTCCTGGCGAGATGCACAGGCATTTGCTCTACCTGCGCAGACCGCCATGAACCCAGAGCAACTGCAAAAATTAACTGCCGTCACAGAACTGATACAACGCACCCTGAATGATCACTTGCCTGGCATGATAAAGACAGAAAGTCATGCCGACCCTGCGCCTGGGCAACAAAGCGATACATTTCAGGAATCGTCTTTACATGATATCAACCCGGCTCCTGAAAAAAGGCCAATCCCGCCATCAGCTAATGCAAGATACATGGCAGACATCATTGATGCCGATGTGTCGCAAACTCACAAAAATGACAATACAGATGCTGGCCGCTTTGTCAGCGGCAGTTATGTCAATGCACACGGCAAACGTAGTTATAAACTGTATATCCCTTCCGGCTACAATGGCGATAAAGGAAAAGCCTTGCCTCTGATCGTCATGCTGCATGGTTGCACGCAAGGACCAGATGATTTTGCGACCGGCACAGGCATGAACCTGATTGCAGAACAACAGCAATGCCTGGTCGTTTATCCTGCTCAGGACCAGGGAGCCAACTCATCGAAATGCTGGAACTGGTTCAAGGCGATGGATCAACAGCGCGACCAGGGCGAACCATCGCTGATCGCAGGCATCACCCGTGACATCATGGCCAACTATCATGTCGATGCAGACAGCGTATTCGTCGCTGGTATGTCAGCGGGTGGTGCGATGGCAGCCATCATGGCAGATGCCTATCCTGAGCTCTATGCCGCAGTTGGTATCCATTCGGGTCTGCCATTTGGCGCAGCCAGTGATTTGCCATCGGCGCTGGCGGCGATGCGCGGCGCAGCAAATCAGATTAAAAAACCGGTTGCAGGAAACGCAGTGCCTATCATCGTCTTTCATGGTGATCAGGATCATACCGTCAATAGCAAGAATGCTGACCGTATCATGGCGCGATATCTGGGCAGCAAGCAGTCAAGCGCATTGAAAGCCCAAAAAGAAGATGGTAGCGGCAAACTTGGCCGACGTTATACACGCACGCGCTATGCTGAAAATGCCTCTTCACAACAAACTGGCGCAAACCCTGCACCTGCCGAACAATGGGTCATCCATGGCGCTGGCCACGCCTGGTCCGGCGGTAATAGTCAAGGCAGTTTTACTGATGCAGCGGGGCCAGATGCCAGCCGGGAAATGCTGCGTTTCTTTTTGTCGCAAGTAAATCAGAAGCAGGTGTAACGCGATATTAAAAGAGAAAGCCTGATGCAATCACTATGCATCAGGCTTTTCCTTGTTCACCAGTGCTTTGCCGTTAAGGCTGCTTATAGAGGTGGTCGCACGGATTCTTCGCGAACCCATAAGCGTGTTTTTGCGGCAGCGATGAAGTCTTTCAATTGATCTGTCGATATGACAGCGTCGTCTTTATCAATACCTGCAGCATTCAACAACACTTCGCCGCCAGCATCATAGGCTATTGCTTTCAAGTGACTGAAGGCATCACTGACAAAGCCTTTCGCTGCCATATCCCGTTCCAGTTTTTTTGCAGATGCATCAGACAAAATAATAGCGACAGCATCAAAGATGACCGAAGGACTGCCTGCCAGTTGACCATCCACCTTGACCTCTTTGCCATCTGACAAAAGTATGCCATTGATGCGCGGAGCAAGCAGCTTGTACTTGCCCTCTGCCGCTTCAACAGCCGCTTTGACTTTGTCCAGTATTCTGGCATCTGAACCGTCGGAGATGAGAATACCAACCACACGACCAGCCAGGGTATCCTTCATTTTGTCTATCAATCCCAAAGCTGGGGACACAGGCAAGTCTTGTATTTCTGCGTGAGTAGATGGCGCGGCTGGCACGTCGCTTAGGCCGAGTCCGGCAGCAACGCGCTGCGCGAGGTCTTCATTGATATGCCGCATATGGCCGACCATGGCTGCTGGTATATGCGCGTGCTCGACTTTTGATAATTCAAAGACCAGTGCTGAGACTATATGCGCTTGTTCAGTTGCATTCTGGCTGGCATAAAATTGGCGTGCCTGGCTGTAATGATCGGCGAAGCTTTCAGGGCGGATACGGCCTTTATCACCAGCCACAGGTTCAGCCATGCTTGTAAAACCTGTTGCAGGCTCCTCACGTGGCGCATCCTTTGCCAACGAATTCGGCTCATAGGCGACCCTGCCGACAGGGCGTGCCATTTGCATATGCCCGTCACGCTGGTGATTGGCGAATGGGCACTTCGGCGCATTGACGGGAATTTGATGGAAATTGGGCGAACCCAGCCTGGATAATTGCGTATCCAGATAAGAAAACAAACGTCCGTGCAATAAGGGGTCATTTGAAAAATCGATGCCGGGAACGATATGGGAAGGGCAAAATGCCACCTGCTCAGTCTCTGCAAAGAAATTATCTGGCCACCTGTCAAGCACCATGCGCCCTACGACAGTCAGTGGTACCAATTCTTCGGGGATGAGCTTGGTCGCATCAAGATGATCAAATGGGAATTGATCTGCTTCTTCCTGCGTAAATAACTGTACCGCCAGTTCCCATTCAGGAAAATCGCCTGCAGTGATAGCTTCAAAAAAATCACGTCTGTGAAAATCAGGATCGGCGCCGGCAATTTTGACTGTTTCATCCCAAACCGTCGATTGCAAGCCCGCTTTTGGACGCCAATGGAATTTGACAAAAGTCGAATCACCGCTCTTGCTAATCAGCCGGAAAGTGTGTACGCCAAAACCTTCTATCATGCGCAACGATCTTGGCAAGGTACGGTCTGACATGATCCACATCACCATATGCATGGCTTCTGGTGTAAGAGAAATAAAATCCCAGAATGTGTCATGGGCTGTTGCCGCCTGAGGGAAACCACGGTCAGGTTCCATTTTCACGGCATGGATAAGATCCGGAAATTTAATCGCATCCTGGATAAAGAACACAGGCACATTATTCCCTACCAGATCCCAGTTACCTTCTGATGTATAGAATTTGACGGCGAAGCCGCGTACATCTCTTGGTGTGTCCGCAGAACCAGAGCCACCAGCAACTGTGGAAATACGGGTGAATACCGGCGTTTGATGCCCTACTTCAGTCAATATTTTGGCAGTCGTATATTTTTCCAGCGAATGTGTGAGCTCAAAATAGCCATGCGCTGCCGTACCGCGTGCGTGGACGATACGTTCTGGAATGCGCTCATGATCAAAATGAGTAATTTTCTCCCTGAGAATAAAATCTTCCAGCAAGGTCGGCCCCTTGACGCTGGCTTTCAAAGAATTTTGGTCATCTGCAATAACGACACCCTGATTTGTCGTCAATTGTGGATGTGCCTTTCCTGCAATCTGATGTAGTTCCCCTCCATTGCCGATGGAGGCGGAAGTCAGGCCTTTTGTTTCTTCTATTTCTGCTTTGGCTGCGGCTGTCTTGGTTTTGGGCATGGTAGGCAATCTACAAAAAAATGGGGATGATAGGCAAAAAAAACGGACCGCTCTGTTTAACTGAGCAGTCCGTTTTTACGATGTCACTACTCGCTTACTCTGGTAGAAAATTAAGAAACACTCGCCTCGGATGTAGAGTTGATATCTTCAGCTCCAGCCTTTTTGTAAATTTCCTTTGCATTCGAGGCCTCATTAGAATTATCTGTATGAACAGAGATCAGAATGTTGCCGCCGCGGATTTTACCGTCGTACAGTTTTGCTTCATATTCAGGAATGCCCAGACCAACCAGGGCGCCGATGATGCCGCCTGCCGCACCAACCAGTGCAGCACCGCTCAAGGCAGCCATGATAGGGCCCGCAGCAATGAAAGGACCAACACCTGGGATAGCCAGTGTACCAATGCCTGTCAACCAACCCAGGATGGCACCTACGCCCATGCCTGCAACGCCACCGGTGGCAGCACCTTCAGGCAATTTGGTATTTTGTTCATGCGCAAAATCCCGGGTACCAGTCTGATCGGGGAACAAGACAGAGATATCGCCACTTGGGAATCCTGCAAGTTTCAAATTATCGACGATGTTTTCAGCTTGAACGCGGTTTGTTGCGATACAGTAAATTGCGGTTGTCATATGAACTCCTCTGGTGGTGTAAATTTTACGTACGTAGTTTCCTGCTTTGTTTCCTGCTTTGTTTTTTACTTCTTTAGTCCTGATATAGCTACCTTACAGACTCGCTCACAGCCCTGTTTGCTTGTCTGTTTTTCTGCTTAATTTGTTTTCACATCCAGCGAATTATTGATAGAAGTGACGCCCTTGACTGCCTGGGCAATTTTTTCAACTTTCACTTTCTCGTCTGCCGTCTTGACTGGTCCGCGCAAAGTCACCGTTCCTGCATTCACCATAATCTTGACGTTGTGTGCCAGGACTGACAGTGATTTGTCGCCAACGACTGAGCGCCTGATGGCTGCCAGGACCTGGCGATCTTCTTGTGTATTGAATTGATCTTCCGGCGTTTTGTTCGCGGCATTTTTGTCGCGGTTATTGATCTCGGAGTTATCCACATTTGATGCGGCTTTACCTTGTGTAACTACCGGTACAGGATCAGCTGCAAATACAGTACCTGGCAAAGTAGCCAGAGCCAGCAATGAAGTAACGCCGATTGTATTGAGTATTCGTCCCATTCATTTCTCCCGTTTAAGTCCAAGTGGACAAGTAGCGATAGATTAAGAAAATGGATCCATTGCATCTGTGCGGTAACCAACACGCAGCGATGATCAGGCACTCAAAATTAGTACAATCACTAATAAATTAATCACTATTTTTTGCTTTACAAAAATGCTGCGGCAACAAGGCATTTCATAGCAGAAATGCACCCTATTTCTATCGCCGTGAGAACAGCGCTAAAATCAATTCAAAGAAATATGAAAATATTTTTTGTGGAGAAAAACATATGGAGTATGCATAATCTGCTGCGCAAATCGCATATAGGGTGGTGGTAGGATATCTCCTACAAAGCGGGTCGCTGTTGTCCTGTTCTTTGCAGGATCGATTCTATTTATGATGACATCTCTTTCGCAATATTGTTGATACTGCGGTACCGCTAGCTACTCGCTGGTTTTTGTTCCTGGACACAATATTATTTAACCAACCCATATTTCAGAGGAGTCATCATGAAAAATTTTTTCGGTTTCCATTTTTCAACTAAAAATCAAAATATTTCTACACTGAATGATCAGTTGGTCACGCCAGTCGTAACGGCGGCAGACATGGGTAACGCCAAGAAATCGAAAAATTTGACTTCCACAACCCACCATATCCATATGAAAAAACTGGAAGAACACCGCAGGAACTTGCGAACCATGTATTTTTCCAGCTAAAAACTGTGTGTGATTGAAAAACTCGGGAATGGCTACCTACGTTATTATTGCCGCTGAGCATCTGGCTTTTGCATCCTGATGTTGAACGAACGAGGTATGCTCGAAGATAAGCACTTGATGGGCAAATGATGGGCACATACATCGTTCCACCACTTTTATTTAGATTGCACTTGATGATGGTCAAGTGCCAGGTTATTCATGAAACTGAGGTTCAATGAACAGTAATAATCATGGGAAAGAAAATTACCGAAAACCCTTCCGACATCAAACATGTAAGCAGTGCTGACTTTAAAGATGAACTCGACAAAGTGATTAGTAGGTTGCCGTCCATGTCGGACATGGAAATAAGTGCGGCCAAAGATAAGTTTTTGCGCAAAAATGATATCGCTTTGACTAAGCTCTCATCCTGACGAACACATAAACTTCAAGAGTTAGCAAGTCGCCATAACTTGTTGTCAAGTGTTTCATGGCCCTTGCCATTAATGCTTGTTGCGATTAATGCTTCTTGTGATTAATGCTCATTGGCATTATTAGCAATTACTGACCTAATCCTGCGCGCGAGCGCTTCGCGGCTATAAGGTTTGCTGAGCAATTCCACGTCTGCATCAAGCCCCCCTCTGCGCACGACAGCATTTTGTGTATACCCTGAAGTAAACAATACAGCCAGTTCTGGCAAATACTCGCGGGCTTTGCGCGCCAGCTCGGGATTACGCAATGGTTCTGGCATGACAACATCAGTAAATAGAAGATGAATTTTGGCGCCGGCCTCGATAATAGCCAATGCGCTCTGTGCATCGGCAGCATGTAATACGGTATACCCCAAAGTGGTCAGCATCGTGATTACAGTAGTCCGAACTTGCTCATCATCTTCGGCAACCAGAATGGTTTCATGTCCTCCAATAATTTCTTCTGTTACCTGCAGAGCCAGCCTGCTTTCTTGTAGTGACCCGCCTCTCTGCATGTTGATTGCCTGCAATCTCAGCAGACAATAACTGAAGGCTAACTGAGATGATCTGCAACAGGTTATTGAAATAATACAACTCTAAACCTGAGATACTCTCTTAATGGTGCGGTAAGGTGCTGAAAAAGCCTATGTGCGATGTTGTGCTTAACATCCGGCCATGATACTCGATTGCTTCCATCTCACCTGTCGAAATAAAACGTCACTTTAAAGCATGCCTGGCTAATGCCTGAAGCAAGCTCGCTGCCTATGCAGCGGATGCAATCGTGGTTTCGCTTGGCTTCGATACTTTCAATTGTGATGGGAGTTGGCTACATGGTGCAAGACATCGATATCAATGTGATCAATGTATTGCTGGATTTTGAAGGATATCGCTGATTCCCTGGCGACAAAACACGGCACGAAGCTCTTATGACTCAGCTACAATCTCACTAACGCCTGATTGCACTTTGAGCAGGAATCGGTCTCAACGTGCTCATGCTTCAGATGCACTGTCTGGTCGAATAGCCCGGATCGATTGAATTGGCATGGTTCATTGATTTACGCGTGGTCTGCCGCTCCAAAGCTGCATCGGATATCACCATGAGATATTTTATGAAAGCAATTTTACTTTCGACTCTCATATTAGAACTCATTTCATCAATAGTGATGAGATGCGTTTGCCTCATAACGCGGGCTGGCAAGGCGGACGAGGCAGTCAATAGCGGTGCTATTGATAATGAGTCCAACGCAGTCCAGCGCGCGTTATGAGGCAAACCCTCCGGGAACTGACGATTTGAGCGCATTGCTGCGTTGCGCCCCTCGCTAAGGCACCAGCCTTAGCAGCGGGTCACGCCTTGCACTGCATCCCAAATCGTCTTCTTCGCACTCACCCCTATTGATGAAATGAGTTCCAATGCTTTCGGTGGGCAATGCTGCAGAGGTTCGCGTGCGCAACAACTCTGATACCGATTTTACTTCTGTGGTGGTTGGTAAAATAAAATATGGTGACATCAGGCGTGGCGCGACGACCAGCTACCAGTTCTGACCTGATGAAGTCTATAACATAGAGCGGTGTACATTATTTGCTAACACCTTTCCGCTAAACTTTTAGCCAAGAGACTATAACGGTGAAGGGCCTTTGCCTGGAGCCGAAAAATTTACTTATGTTTTAACCGTTGTGAATGGTCAATTAAGCATACGTGTCGAGGATGATCCTGTGAATGCAAGCAGCAAATAAGCTAATGCATTAATTGATTTTTTACTTCAAGTTCGCTGCAGGCAATTTTTCAGGCACTGTCTGCTGATACATATTCTTGACCAACAGCAATATTAGCTCTAGTATTTCCCACTGCATCAACAAAGCCAAGTATGCTCTGCTTCAAATAGCTTGAAGTGTTTGCTACCCAGCTACCCGAAATACAGCAATACCTACCGCAAGCCACATGTAAATCATGGCGTCCGAATACTCAATCACTTCAACCTCTATCACGCGCTGTTATTGCGGGTCATTAAATTTAAGGAGCCGAATGGACCACAGCATTTCTTTGATCACTACCGTCGCAGCCGCTTTTGCAGGAGCGCTTGTTCTTGGCTTTATTGCGGAGAAAATCAAGGTGTCAGCCCTGGTTGGCTATTTGCTGGCAGGGATAGTAATTGGGCCTGCCACACCTGGCTTTGTGGCGGATGTGCATATTGCATCGCAGTTGTCAGAGATAGGCGTCATGTTGCTGATGTTTGGGGTGGGTTTGCATTTCTCGCCGGTAGATTTGCTGGCGGTGCGGCGCATTGCTATTCCTGGCGCGGTATTGCAAATGGGGATTACCACGGCTGTGGGTATGGCGATTGCGTCGTGGTGGACCTGGAGTGTGGGTGGCTCATTGATCTTTGGTTTGTCGCTGGCTTGTGCCAGTACAGTGGTGTTGTTGAAGTCACTGGAAGCGCGCAATCTGTTGAGCACCATGAATGGTCGCATCGCAGTAGGCTGGCTGGTAGTGCAGGATTTGGTGACTGTGTTGGTATTGGTGTTGCTGCCACCTTTGGCAGGCGTGTTGGGCAGCACGACAGCGGTGGTCGAAAGTACGACGCCACTGTGGATGACGATAGGTAAAACCCTGTTGCAGGTGTCTGCCTTTATTGCCTTGATGCTGGTGGTTGGCCGCCGTGCTTTGCCCTGGCTGTTGTGGCAGGTGGCGCGTACGGGTTCGCGTGAATTGTTCACGCTGTCGGTGGTGGCATCTGCAATTGGTATCGCTTATGGTGCGTCTGTGATATTCAGCGTATCGTTTGCGTTGGGTGCATTCTTTGCTGGCACCGTCATGCGTGAATCGGAGTTCAGCCATCGTGCGGCGGAAGAATCACTGCCCTTGCGTGATGCGTTTTCAGTTTTGTTTTTTGTGTCGGTGGGCATGGTATTTGACCCTGCGATTTTGACGGCGCAACCTTTGCGTGTGCTTTGCGTGGTGGCGATTGTCATACTGGGTAACTTCTTTACTTCTTCTGCACTGGCGATCTTGTTGCGTTACCCGCTTAATACGGCGCTGGCGATAGGTGCAAGCCTGGGGCAGATTGGCGAATTCTCCATCATCCTGGCTGGTTTGGGCTTGTCGCTGGGCTTGCTGCCGCAAGAGGGTATGAGTTTGATACTGGCAGGGGTGCTGATTTCCATAGGCTTGAATTCTTTCCTTTTCGCGCTGATAGGGCCACTCAGGAAATGGGCCTTGTCGCATTCTAACTTGGCGCGAGAGCTTGATCAAAGACAAGACCCTTATGCTGAATTACCAATGACGACTGAGCGTAAATATCTGGAAGGCCAGGTGGTGCTGGTGGGTTATGGCAGGGTTGGCCGCCGTATTGCTTTGGCCATGGATGAGCGTGGCATCCCTTATGTGGTGGCTGAACAGAACCGTGAAGTGGTCGAAGATTTGCGCAAGAAAGGCATCGCCGCTGTCTCTGGTAATGCCGCCGACCCGGCAGTGTTGATACAGGCGCACATCACCAATGCTGCGATGCTGGTTGTGGCAACGCCAGACACCCTGAATGTGCGGCAAATGGCAAAAACTGCCCGTACCCTGAACCCTGGCATTGAAGTTTTGTTGCGCACGCATAGCGAAGATGAATCCATACTCTTGCGCAAGGAAGAGATAGGCGATGTCTTTTATGGCGAAGAAGAACTGGCAAAAGGCATGGCGGTGCACATAGTAAATCGCTTCAAGCCTGATGATGCCGGGCATTAAGCAATTGAATGCCATGGTAGTCCTGGCAACTGCAGCTAAGTTTATGTAGTTTCTTTAATGGCATCTTTTGCAGCGCCCTGAGCATCTTCGTAATTTGAAAAATTTATCCAACCTGTGAAATGCTGGATATCATTCAAAAGGCTCGTGAAGATTGTCGATACTTCACTTGATGTGCTGGTTTTCCCAGTCAAACCTGTCGGGCTTCTCCTTATCCACGACCAGGCTGCGTATCTCGCTGATGAGCAGTACCAGCCTGCCCCGCTTGCGTGGTGCTTTCAAAGCCGCTGGCAGGCGGCTGAGCCAGTGTCCGTTTGGCCCGACCGGCGCATTACGCAAGGCAGACAGTTGGCCAGATGTGGGCAAGGGCTTGGTCGATAGCACGGCAATAAAATGATCGAGTTGTGCAGGCGCACTGAACACCAGATCAAACTGTTCAAATTCCACATGCAGAACTGCATAGCCACGGTGCGGTATGCAGGGTGGCGCAGCAGGCAAAAAACTGTCTGGCTGCCCTGCTATAGGTATATGCACCCAATAAGCCAGCGGCGCGCTGCGCCAGTGGCTTTCAAAACTGAAATGAAATACAGGGCTCATATTACCGGGACCATATTGCAGGGTTCATATCAAGGATTTGACTTGGAAAACTGTATCATGCCCTGCCGTTTAAATCAGCTTAGCCAAGGATCAGCAATGGGCACAAACTACCGCAGCTTATCCTCAAAAAATTTCCTGGCATCCGCTGCTACTTGTTGATGGATGGCAGTACGTTCAAACCCGGCAGGGTCTATGCAAACCTGGCGTGCCGCCAGTTTGCCTAGCATATTGCACTCTGCCAAAAAAGCATAGTGGGTTACTGCGGGCAGTGTCAGCAGACTGCTGCCAACGATATTTGCAGCATAGACCTGGGCATTAAATTCTGGAATAGCCTGATCATCATCAGCCCCAACCACAATGCGCACAGGTACTTTGATGGCGGCCATGCTGTCTTTGGTCACTACCCTGCCCATGACAGGTGCCATGGCATAGGCGGCCTTGATCCGGCTGTCGCTGTAGTCTGCGCCAGATTTGGCAATCTCAGCTTTGACGCGCTGGTTTTCTTTAAGCAGCGTCTGCAAGTCTTCATGGCTGAATTTGGCTTCTGGAGGCAATGTGCAATTTGGGTTAGTGGCGTATTTGCCGCAAAATTCCTGCCATTGCGCATAGCTGATCCGGCCACCTACACTGGCCAGAGCGGTATAGCCACCGATAGAAAAACCTGCCACGGCAATGCGCTGGGTATCAATACCAGGGCCGATAGCGGGGTCTGCCAGCAGTTTATCGATGAGCACTGACAAATCATGCGGCCTGTCCCACCAGACGACAAAGCCTTCGAGCCTGGTATGCTCTTCATACGCGGTATTGCCGTGGTGATTGACGGCGGCGACTATATAGCCGTGTGCTGCCAGGCTCTCGGCAAACCAGGCGATGGATGCTGCCGAGCCCCCCGTGCCATGTGAGAGCAGGATCAAGGGCAATTTCCCGGCTGTGTGCAGCATGGGTGCATCTATCGCATTGCGGCCCGCCTTGAAGATAGCCACGTTCCAGTCTTTTTCGACCGTACCAGCCTGAGCCGGATACCAGATTGCCGTTGCCAGGGGACGTGCCTTGTTACCCGTCCAGGCCAGGCGGCTGGCATCTTCATATTGCACCAGCTTCAAACCTACGGGATAGGGTTTGTGCTCCGCCCCGGCTGCCATGACAGAGAGGCTGCTTGCAGCGAGTAAAATCAAGGATGTTATGCAGTAGCGAAGAAGTGACATCATATTCGTGAACTCCAAAAAATGGGCGTAAAAATGCAGCGGCAGCAATGTGCCGTTGAGCATGCAAAGAATTGTCGCGACCTGACTCAGGTCATAAGGCTGCCTTCAGTAAGGCATGTCAAAGAGGAATAACCGGGATGCAGATGTCACAGTCAAAGATGCCGGTTTCCGGGTCAAAACAGGCATCGGGTGCATAGTATTCAAAGCAGGGTCTGGCATCGATCTGATAGCCGCTGGCAGGCAGCCAGTCACGCAGGAGGGCTGCCCAGGTTTCACCGATTTCAGTGCTTCTGCCTTCGAAGTGCAGTGAGGCATATTCGCCACCGGGTATGCTGGTCAGCAAGGCATTTCCGGGGACAGGGGCATTTTCTGGCAGCTCAACTGCTGCGTCGTAGCGGCAAAGCGCCGGATCAGTAATGCTGGGGTCGTCATGACTAATGCCATAGCGCGCCCTTGCGAACAAATTATGTGTTGCCATCCACGGCGACACAACCTCTGCCCAGAACTGGCCTACCTCTGCCCCATAAGGCCCTATATGGCGCAGATAAGCGATATTGACTGGTTCTCTGTGTATTAATTTAACGTCCATGCTGGCCACCTGTTTTAAACTGGAAGAGACCCCATTATGAAATGACGCATAAGACTGGACCTGATCATTATTGCTTACCACTTGATTATTCTTGCTATTTGTACGCTGCAAATCAATTTGATATTGCCGCCAAGCCGCTGGCGTATAAGCAAACCGGTCTTTGAAGGCACGGGTAAATGCCTCTGCCGAACCAAAGCCGACTGACAAGGCAATCTCCAGCACGGGTGTACCAGCTTGCGCAAACAGGCGAAATGCTGCGGCTTCCAGACGGCGCCGACGCACATAGTCGCCCAGGCGTTCGCCCATCCAGGCAGCAAACAGGCGGTGGAAATGATACGGTGAAAAATGTGCGACCCCGGCCAGCACCTCCAGATCAAGTGGCTGATCAAGGTGACGGTCTATATGTTCCAGCACCCTGTGCATGCGCGCCTGGTAATGAGACTGATGCTGGCATGCCTGTGCATTTTTCCTCGTTGGAAGCAGGCTCAAGTTTATACTCCCACCCCGACTTCCCATTCCATGTATTTGGCCGATGGCTCGAACCCTTCCGAGGCATATAAAGCCTGCCCATCTTCAGTGGCATGCAGCCAGATTGTTGCAAAGCCCTGTTCACGGGCATACTGCATGGCCTGTTGCAATATTTTTCTGGCCAGGCCTTGCTTGCGATATTCTGCCATGGTGTACATATTGAGCAGATAAGCATCCTTGCCTGCCACGTTACCCGGATACGGTGGGCGGACGAAGATGGCGAGTGAGCCGCAGGCAACGAGATGTCCATCTTTCTCGGCTACCCAGGTTTTACAAGCCCCGCTTTGCAAGGCATCGCTGAAGTAGGTGCGGGTCGATTGCAACAAATCTTCATCGACAACTTTGCCATTATTAAAATCGACCAGCTTGTCGAACAGGCGCATGCGCAGTTGCAGAACTTCTTCAAGATCAGCAGGCCCTGCTTCACGAATTACAATAGTCATCAAATGCTCCTCCTTGGTAATGCAGAGTTATGGATCGCAGGTATTTATCACGCCTGCTCAAATGACTATTTTAAAACATCCGTCTGGGCCTTACTTAAATATGCATCCTTCCCTTATGTTGAGCGCCGCAAAGTAATTGCCTTTTCCGGGCAGGCCTTGACGCATAAACCGCAAGAGCGGCAGGCATCGGCATTGGGAGTATAGGCTACCTTCATGCCATGTACTCTTTGCTTGAGTTGTGCCAGCAAACCCAGTTGCTTGTAGTCTTCGGCGGCAATGCGGCGAATTTCAAACACGTTTTCCGGACAAACTGGCACGCAATCCGCCTTGCCTTCACACTTGCTGAAGTTGATGACAGGGACGATGATGCCTGGCTCCTGTTTGCAGGCTACTTCTTTTGCATTCTGCATTTCAAGCCTGCTCCTGCTTGTTTTCAGGTTTATGGCTGTTGTCATGATCTTCATGATGGCGGCAAGCCTGGGCATACGCTTCATCCCTGTGCCTTCTGCGGCCAAACATGCCGTGCTGGAATTTCTCTCTTTCTTCGGGCGTCAGTTTTTCCCAGCGACGATGCCAGTGGTGTTCGCCATGTTTATGCCAGCCACCATGTCCACGCATGCCGCCAAACAGGATTTTACTGAGCACCAGCAAACCCAGCGCTTGCAAAAAATCGATGCTGCGGGCACCGGCAAACAAAGCTGGCATGAGCCAGTTCCACAACATCATGACTACCCAGCTCAGTGCGCTGATGCCAGCGATCACTACCACCATGATTTTTAATACTCTAAATCGCATTAACATATCAAACTCCTGTCTTAGTTAAATTCTTCCAATAAGTCTTGCAGGCGCATGCGCAGATGCAAGACGGCATAGCGCTTGCGCGCCAGCAAAGTGTTAACGCCCAGGCCAGTAGCGGCGGACATTTCCTTAAAGCTCAGCCCTTCGATTTCATGGCCTATGAAAGCATCGCGCTGCTCTTCAGGCAATTCATCCAGGGCTTCATACAAGGCCTCCAGCATGACATTGCGTGCATAGGCGGCCTCTGGTCCTTCATCTACAGATGGCATGACTCTGTCGAGCCAGGATTCATCTTCACTACCCTCCTCTACATCAGGCAGGGCGACTTCTTTTTTCTTGCGAAAGCGGTCTATGATGCGGTTGCGGGCAACCCTGAACAGCCAGGCACCAACCTGTTCTATAGGCTCCGGCAGGCGATAAGCCTCGACCAGCTCATAAAAGACATCTTGCAAAATGTCCTCTGCCTCGCTGGCGTCTGCCACGCGCTTGCGTATGAAGCTACCCAGCCGCCCACGTTCGCGCCTGACCGTTTCAGCAAGGTCTTTATTCTGGTCAGCCATCAGCTCTGGTGGGTTATGTGTAGTCTCCATGCCTGTGAAGACGCGCAATAAGGGCGAATATTGCAGATACAGGCAAAGTAATTGGCAAACACTTGCATATCAGCGCATAGGATAGAGAAAAAATGTTATCAAATAACAATTTATTTCTGAAACAGTTTGCTGGAATGATATTGAAAATTCAAAAAATCACGTATGTGGTTCACCCTGCCGTTTTCTCGTTTTCGCTACTTAATTGAGGTGCATGCAGCGGAATTACAAGGATGAAACGGGTTCCCTCGTCTGGTTTGCTCTCCAGCCGTATCTCACCACCCAGCACGCCAGTCACCAGGTTATAGGCGATATTCATACCGAGGCCAGAACCGCCCTGCCCCAGTTTGGTCGTGAAGAAGGGATCAAAAACACGTTTTTGTATTTGCTCTGTCATGCCTATGCCATTATCGGCAAAGATAATTTGTACCTGATCATCAGGCAGTAATTGCGTGCTCAGACGCATTTCGCCAGACTCACGTCCTTCAAATCCATGCGTCAATGCATTAGTCATGAAATTCGTCATGATCTGTCCCAGCTGGCCTGGGTAACTGTCCATGCCTATGCCGGGTGCCAGTTCAGTCACGAGATGATAAGGCGAGTTTTTATACATGGGTGCCAGGGTGACGATGAGCTCTTCCAGCGCCACCTTTAAATCAAATTGCCGCCTATGGCTGCTTGACTGATCAACTGCGACTTGCTTGAAACTGCCGATCAACTCGCGCGCCATGCCGAGTGTGCGCATGAGCAAGGCTGTGCCAGTCGTTGCACTTTCCAGATAATGATCAAGCACTGAGCGCTTCAACTTCCCATCATTGATATCGCGCACCAAATCCCTGGTCTGGTCCTGCAGAGTGCTGGCCACGGTCACGCTGTTACCTATGGGCGTGTTCAATTCATGAGCGACCCCAGCCACGAGTGAACCCAGGGCCGCCATTTTTTCTGAACGCACCAGTTCATCCTGAGTGTGCCGCAATGATTCCATGGCTGCCGCAAGTTCGGCATTAGCTTGCTGCAGATTGAGTGTGCGCAACCTGACGCGCTCTTCCAACTGCGCCGTCATTTCACGAATCTCCTGCTCTACCTGAACTTGCCTGGTCACATTCAGCAAAGAAAAAATGCACATGGCCTTGTCATGCATTCTGATCAGTCTGGCTGACAACAGGAAAATTACTTCCTCCCCGGCCTGGTTACTGATGCGGACTTCCAGTTGATCTATCTTCTTCTCACGCCCCAGGTCTTCATTGAATTTCGCCCGCAACTCAGCTTGCCGGATTATGCCCATGTCCAGCGTCGTACGGCCTACTATGTCCTGCCTTTGATAACCGAGTTCCTTGAGCCAGACATCATTGACTTCAACTATGCAATCGGTTTCGACATCGACCAGCCCCAGAGGTATAGGCGATAATTGAAAGAGTGTGGAATATTTTTGTTCATTCTCGCGCAATAGTGACTCAGCGTGCAGGCGCGCAGTTTCTGCACTGAGCTCCTGATCGATATTGCGTGAGGACAGTAGCAAATAGGTTTCATCCCCTGTCTCAAACTTGGAACCCGAGATACGGCAATTGCTGGTGTGACCCTGCTTATGGCGGAAAGCGATTTGCATATTCCTGACTTCGCCATGTAGCTGTATCTGCCTGATCAGCTCATCCCTTTGTTCAGGTTGTTCCCATAGCTGTATTTCGTTTGAGGTATGGCCTATCGCTTCTTCTCTGGTGTAGCCGGACATTGGTTCCCAGTTGCGGTTGACATCGACATATTCACCTGTCGCCATCCTCGTGATGGTCAGGGTATCGGGCACAAGTTGAAATACGGTTGATAGCAATTTCTCGCGCTCCTGCAGATCACGCTCGGCCTGTTCCTGCAATTGCTCAACCTTGCGCAGGGCCGAGATATCTTGCATGGCATAGGCGATGTATGGTTCACCACCAACATCAAAGAGGGTGCCCGAGATCAGCACGTGGTAAGCATGTCCCAGTTTATGCCTGTACAGGCCTTCGAAATTATTGATCTCGCCATCACGTCTTAAGGTCGCCAGCATCTCAGCGCGCCGGCTGACATCTATCCATAAATTCAATTCCAGTGAATAGCGCCCCAGGGTCTCTTCTCTGGAGTAGCCGGTAATGGTTTCCCAGTGACGATTCACATCCAGGTAACGGCCATCTTTTTCACGGCAGATCGCCAATACATCTGGCACCATCTGGAAAACTTTTTCAAATAGGGTTTCACGGTCTTTGGACAGGCGCTCTATATTTTTGCGCTCTTCCATTTCCTGTTTCAAATTATCATTCATGCGAGCGGCATCATCTTGCTGCCGCAATAAGGCCGCAACCAGAAAAAGCATGCCTATGGTCAGGTCCAGCAATGTCGAGGCTTGCAAACCAAGCACCAGATATTCTGGCTGGTTTTGCAGGAATGGCGAGCCAGCCAGATATATGCCTTTGAAGCCCAGCAATACGCCGAGCAGGATAAACCCCAGCACATGTTTTTCACTGCGAGTGCGCAAAAAAGTCATCGAGGCTGCCAGCATGACCAGGCCGGAAGCCAGGTAAACAGGCAGCATCCGCCACAATGAATGAACCGCAGTCAGTGACGTCATCAACAGCCAGAGTACTGCAATCGCAAAGCTCAGCATGACGGGCATGACAAACACAGTAACGCCGTGGAAGATGCGCGTACCCGCCCACAGGTAACAGATATAGCCAGACAGGAAGACATCTGCCGCCAGATTAAAAACCAGGCTTTGTCCATCACCAAGAAGATGGCACAGTTGCTGCATCACCAGACAGGCATAGGCAAAAGCCCAGCACCTGCTGGCCCTGGGATGCAAATGCAAATACTGGATATAGAACAACACCAGCATGGTCAGAAATGAAGTGACCAGTGAGGTCAGCATGGCTGCGGGAAGATAAGTGGAAGGCATAATGGAAGACATAATGAAGACGTAACAAAGACGTAATTAAGCTACCCGTACTGCCTGTGCCAAAAAACTTCTAGTCCCATACCCGTTCTCGATTCAGGTGTGCTGCCATGTAAACATGGGTTCTAACACCAGGGCTAGGCCAATAGCATAGGACTTGCCCGATTTTGCTGTATATTCAACGATAGAGCTTCAGTTTATGGCGTAAATAGTAGCACCGAACATCAGCACAATTCGTGAGGAATATCAATTTATGTTACGTACCAGTGTTGCAATAATCATTATTTAACATTTTCCATTTCTTTGGTCTTGATTATGCAGTCTGGTTCACATAAGATTGAATTGAAACTTACTCAAGCAACAGGGAGCACACTGATGAAGAATCAACACAGTAGAACACCCGGCTTGTTACAAAACGATCTTTTTCGGGCCCAAATGACTTGTAACATTTTGGCAAATAATGAAAGATCGCCATCGCTAGGTATATATTCACATTTGGGAAATGATTTAGTTTCTGACTGTGCGCTGGGTGCAAGTCAGGACGATGATGTCATTGATTTTATTGAAGAAGATGAAGAGTCTTTACAGCCCAAGCTGGATTTGCATCCCTGGAAAATCCTGATCGCAGATGATGACAGCAATGTGCATGACACGACCTTGCTGGCATTGAGCGGCGTTAAAATCCATGGCAGGCCATTGGAATTTATCCATGCTTATTCTGCCAAAGAAGCGCACAGCATCATACGCTCAACTCCTGATATTGCCCTGATCTTGCTGGATGTGGTGATGGAAACTGTTGATGCAGGCTTGAAGCTAGTGAGTGTCATCCGCAATGAAATGTCACTACCAAATTTGCGCATCGTATTACGCACAGGTCAGCCAGGTTATGCGCCTGAGCAGCATGTCAGCGAGACCTTTGCCATTGATGGTTATACTACCAAGTCAAAATTGACACGCTCACTGCTGATTTCTGTGCTCAACGATACGCTGGCAAATAGCCACGACAATCCCGAAATACCGCATTAGCATTTGTTTATGCAAGCGGGGCATGACTGGGGCCAGTTTTCTGGCCCCTTTTTTATGCATCAACAAAAATCATGAGGCAAAAATATTTGCCAACAGTTTTGCCCTGCTATTCTGCATCGGGCTGATTAGCCGGTGCTGCCTTGATAAACGCGGGATGCTCATTGCAAGCCTGATGTATGCGCATGATGGTAGGCATGCTAGTTAAATCGCAATTAAACCTTTGAGCATTGGCGATTTGCGGTATCAAAAAACAGTCTGCAAATCCCGGCGTGTCGCCAAGGCAAAAGCGCCCGGTGCGCTGGTCGGCTGCCAGTTTTTGTTCCAGTACTGCCAGGCCGGTTTCGCACCAGTGGCGGTACCAGGCATTCTTTTGCTCATCACTGACTTGCAGTGTCCCTGAAAGATATTTCAGCACCCGCAAATTATTAACCGGATGAATTTCACAGGCTATCGACAAGGCCAGCGATCTGACATGAGCACGATCCAGAGCGCCGGACGGCAGCATGGCGACATCAGGATACACTTCATCGAGATATTCAATGATCGCCATCGATTGCGTCAGTGTAGCGCTCTCACCATCTAGTTCGTCCTGCAATGCAGGTACGAGCCCATCCGGATTCAAAGCACCGTAAGCAGGCGTCAATTGTTCACCGCCATTTTTGACCAGGTGAATCGCTACCTGCTCATAATCGAGCCCCTTGAGATTAAGGGCTATCCTTACACGGTATGAAGCAGAGCTGCGGAAATATCCATATAGTTTCATGATAATGTTCACACCATTTTGATTTTCAGATCACTCAAACCCGTGATCGAGGCTTCCAGCAAATCGCCACGCTGTACCGCTGCCACACCTTCTGGTGTTCCTGTATAAATCAGGTCGCCGGGTTGCAGGGTATATAGTTCAGACAGGCAGGCGATGATTTCTGCCAGACTCCAGATCAGCTTGCTGGTATCACTATTTTGCCGGACTTGTCCGTTCACATCCAGACGTATATGGGCTTGCTCCATGCCTTGTACGGTATCTGCCCTGTGGATCTGGCCTATAGGCGCAGAAAAATCAAACCCTTTGGATGTGCACCAGGGCCTCCCTTGGTCTTTGGCTTCGGCCTGCAGATCACGGCGTGTCATGTCCAGCCCGACCGCATAACCCCAGATGTGGCCGAGTGCATCTTCAGCGCGGATACTCTTGCCGCCCTTGCCTATGGCGACAACTAATTCTACTTCATGATGCAGATTAACGGTCATGGGTGGATAAGGCATTTCACCGATGCTACCCTGCTTGGCGGGCAATATGGCATCAGCCGGTTTCATGAAGAAAAATGGTGGTTCACGCCCTGACCATCCCATTTCTTTGGCATGCTCTACATAATTGCGCCCTACGCAGTAAATCCTGTGCACAGGAAAATACGCTGTACCACCAGCGATGGGTACGGCGGCTTGCTGTACAGGCGGGAAAAGGTAATCCATATCTGCTCCTGATTTCTGATACCAGACGGTATTATGGCACTTTCATTCAGTCTCTGTCACATGGCGCAATTGCCATTCAGGCTTGCCAAAGCCATATTGAATGACACTGGTTATAATGCATGAACAATAGTGGAGCCCAATAATATGAAAACCTGCTTACATCCCAAATACCTGATTCCCATAGAACCACGTGCTACTGTCCTGAGCGGGCATGCACTGGTCATGCAAGATGAAAAAATTCTGGACATACTCAGTAGTGCTGAGGCACGCCTGCGGCACCCTGATGCGCAGCATGTGGAATTGCCTGAACATGCCGTCATGCCCGGCATGATCAACCTGCACGGCCATTCTGCCATGACGCTGTTGCGTGGTCTGGCAGATGATCTCAGTCTGATGGACTGGCTGCACAATCACATCTGGCCGGCCGAAAAAAAACATGTGTCAGAAGAATTCGTCTTCGACGGCAGTGTATATGCGATGGCAGAAATGCTGCGCGGTGGAACCACTACCATCAATGATATGTACTTTTATAACGACGATGTGGCACGTGCAGGCCTGCACACCGGCATGCGCACCGTGGTCGGTTGCAGTGTGCTTGAGTTTCCTACCGGCTATGCAGCCGATGCTGATGGCTATCTGGAAAAAGCACTGGCTTCACATCAGACATTCAAGGGGCAAAGCGGTGTATCTTTCCGCCTGGCCCCGCATGCGCCTTATACCGTATCAGATGCGACTTTCAAAAAGATAGTGGCACTGGTGGATAAGCATGACATGGGCATCCACTGCCACATCCATGAAACCATGGATGAAGTCAATGACAGTATTCGCGACCATGGCATGCGCCCTTTGCAGCGCCTGCATAATCTGGGACTGTTGTCACCACACCTGATTGCTGCGCACATGGTGCATGCGAACGAAGATGAAATAAAACTGCTGGCACAGCAAGGCGTGCATATTGCTCATAATCCCGCCAGTAACCTGAAGCTGGCGTCTGGCTTTGCCCCCATCCATGCCATGCAAACCGCCGGTGTCAATGTAGGCATAGGTACCGATGGCGCAGCCAGCAATAACAAGCTGGATTTACTTGGCGACTTGCGCATGGCAGCATTGCTGGCAAAAGCAGTGTCCAGCAACCCGACTGCCTTGAATGCGGGTAATGCGCTGGAAATGGCAACACTGGCAGGTGCCAAAGCCCTGAGCATGGACCAGCAAATTGGCAGTCTGGTAGCAGGCAAGCTGGCTGACGTAATTGCGATAGACCTGTCTGCTATTGAAACCCTGCCGCTGTTTGATCCTGTCTCGCAAATCGTGTATGCCGCCGGGCGTGAACAGGTCAGCCACGTCTGGGTCAATGGACGCTGCCTGATGGCTGATCGAAAACTCCAGACCGTGGATGAAGGCCAACTCAAGGACAAGGCAAGGTGGTGGCAGCATAAAGTTGCTGCAGCCTAGGCTTTCAATGTCAATCTATCAAATTTTGATTTTCGTATGAAACCAGCAAACTCAATTTTTAAACGCAGCATTATCAGTGGCTTGATCGCAGGCGGCAGCCTGTTGTTGGCGAGCACCCAGGCAGCAACGCCACTGAAGACAATCGCTGAACAAAGCGGTTTTAAAAAGACCGGGCGCTATGAAGAAGTGGAAAAGCTATGTCAGGCTTTTCAGAGAAACTATCCTAAAGAAGTACGCTGCCTAGAATTTGGCCGCACGCCAGAAAACCGCCCCATGCTGGCTTTGCTGGCGACACGCAGCGGTGCTTTCACACCTGCACAGGTAGCAAAGCAAGCTTTGCCGGTCACCCTGATACAGGGTGGCATACATGCGGGTGAAATAGACGGTAAGGATGCAGGCTTTCTGGCATTGCGTGAGATACTGGACAATAAAGTCGCCCCACATGTGCTGGACAAGCAAGTGCTGTTGTTTGTCCCGGTCTTCAATATCGATGGGCATGAACGCTTTGGTGCATGGAATCGCCCAAATCAGCGCGGCCCCGAAGAAATGGGCTGGCGCACCACCGCGCAAAATTTTAACCTGAACCGCGATTATGTGAAGGCAGATGCGCCTGAGATGCAGGCTATGCTCAAACTGATCAACACCTGGGACCCGCTGGCAGTCATTGATTTGCATGTGACCGATGGCGCCAAATTTGAACATGATATTTCAATACAGGTAGAACCCGTCAATTCAGGCGATGCTGCCTTGCGTGTAGCGGGTAAAGCCTTGCGTGACAATGTCATCGCCGACCTGGCGAGACAGGGTTCATTGCCCTTGCCTTTCTATATGTCATTCATGCGTGAAGATGATCCCATGTCAGGTTTTATGGACAGCGTGCCTACGCCACGATTCTCCAGCGGTTATCCAGTTTTACGCAACCGTTTTGGCATGCTGGTGGAAACCCACTCGTGGAAAGATTACCCAACCCGCGTACGCATCACCCACAACACTGTGATATCAGTGCTGGAGCAAGTGGCGGCAAATGGCGGACAATGGCTGTCCATTACCAAAGCGGCAGATAAGCGTGCAGCGCAGTTGGCTGGTCAAAGTTTGCCTGTTACTTATAAGACCACGGAAAAGACCAGGGACATAGACTTCCGTGGTTATGCCTATACGCGCACGATGTCAGATATTTCTGGCGCATTGATGACGCGCTATGATGAAAGCAAGCCGCAAGTATGGAAGGTAAAATTGCGTGATGAGATTGTGCCGGACGCACAAATCAGCTTGCCGAAAGGCGGTTACATCGTACCTGCCGCCTACAGCAAAGCGGTCGCAGAAAAATTGCAGCAGCACGGCATAGAATTCCACATTCTCAATACCGACTTGAATGCCGTCTCCGCTGAGCAATTCGCTACCAGCAAGGCCAGCGTGCAAGCGCAGTCATTTGAAGGACGGCAAACCTTGAAGCTGCAGGGAACATGGCAAAACCAGACGCAAAGCCTGCGTAGAGGTGCTTTGTTCATTCCTGTTGCCCAGGCAAAGGCCAGGCTGGTTGCAGGCTTGTTTGAACCGCAGGCACCAGATGCACTGGTCAATTGGGGATGGTTCAATGGCGCATTTGAACGCAAGGAATACATGGAAGCCTATGTGGCTGAAGATGTTGCACGTGAACAGTTAGCCGCTGATACGCAATTGAAAGCCGCTTTCGAGAAACGTATTGCTGAAGATGCCGAGTTTGCCAAGAGCGCATCTGCGCGCCTGGAGTTCTTTGCACAACGTCATTCATCATGGGATAAGCGCTATCAGGTTTATCCTGTGCTGCGACTGGATTTTGTTCCTCAATAAAAGTGTAATCCGCCACATGCAGACACTTGCATGTGGCGTCTGTTTTTAATGAAAGAACAGATAGGCAACAAAAATCGCTGCGACTACGCCAGCAAAATCAGCCAGCAAGCCCATGGAAATCGCATAACGGGTTTTGCGTATGCCGACTGACCCAAAGTACAGGGCGACAATATAAAAGGTCGTGTCAGCAGAGCCCTGGAAAATGCAGGTAAGGCGGCCAATGAATGAATCCACGCCATAGGTTTTCATCGCATCTACCATCAGCGCCCGTGAGCCTGAGCTGCTGAGCGGCTTCATCAGGGCGGTTGGCAAGGCGGCAGTAAAATCGGTATTCAACCCCATTTGTGTGAACAGCCAAGTAAAACCGGAAACGATAAACCCCAGGATGCCGGAATTGCGCAAGACTCCAATAGCGACCAGCATGCCCACCAGGTAAGGGATGATGGTCAGCGAAGTCTGTATGCCGCCTTTGGCACCTTCGATAAAGGCTTCATAGACATTCACTTTCTTGCGCATGGCACCCAGCATGAAGCTGATGATAATGGTGAATAGCAAAAGATTGGCGCTGATTTTGGAAAACACTTCAATATCAGTACGGCTCATGTGCTGACTCATATACCAGACCAGGGCAACGATAAAACTCGTCAAACCACACAGCCAGCCCATGATCACCCGGTCAAACAAATTAATGCGCTGTCTGATGGCAACTGCAATCAGACCCACCACGGTGGCTACATAGGTGGCGATCATGCAGGGAATAAAAATATCCGAAGGGTCTTTTGCTCCCAGCACGGCGCGTTGCGCCATGATGGCTAGGGGGATCAATGTCAGGCCGGATGTATGCAAGACCAGGAACATGATTTGTGCATCACTGGCCTCATCCTTGCTGGGGTTCAGGCTCTGCAGGCTTTCCATCGCTTTCAGGCCAAAGGGCGTGGCAGCATTGTCCAGGCCCAGCAGGTTTGCTGAAAAATTCATGACCATATGGCCGTTGGCCGGATGGTTTTGCGGCACGCCAGGAAATATCCGGGCAAAAAAGGGGCCAATGATTTTGGCGATGAAGTCAATCGCCCCGGCTTTTTCGCCAATATTCATGATGCCCAGCCACAATGTCATGACACCCGCCAGCGGCAAGGCGATGTCCATGACACCCAGGCGAGCTGACTCAAAAGTCCCGTCCATGATGCGCTTGAATACTTCTACATCTCCCAATATCAACCATTGCGCCAGGGCAGCAATAAAGCCGATCAAAAAAAAACCTGTCCAGATGTAGGTGAGTAACATGGCATTCAATATGGAATAAGTGTGCAGGCTTTTTATCATGAAAAGCTTGCGCTGTAGTATGAAAATTTGCTCCGGTGCCATAATCGTCTGGCATGAGGGCATGCCACCAGTCTGTAACATCTGCTTGCAGTTTTGTACGGACATACACAAATTGCTGTCAGCCGCATCGTCCTGCGCCGCGTTATACGAACATCAGAACATCAGAACATCAAAACGAAGGAAGAGATGCCATGAAAGCCACTCAATTTATCAAAGGCCTGTTGTCAGCAGCATCAGCTCTGCTGATCTGTGCTGCCACTGCAAATACGGTGCTTGCTCACGATGCCTATGTCAGGGACTACCGCTGGCACCCTGCGCCTCCGGTACATCAGGTAGTACGCAGCTACAACTACGTGTATTACCCGTCCCAGCAGGTATATTACGCACCCGCACAGCGTAACTGGTACTGGGCAAATGGTGGTACCTGGCAAAGTGGTAGTCGCCTGCCCTATGGTGTCAATGTGGATATGCGTATAGGTGGGGTACCTGTAGTGTTGAGCTCTCCCAGACCTTATGTAGAGCATGTCTATGTAGAGCAAAACTATGGCCGCCCATGGCGTGACCGTCATGGCTGGCACCAGGAAAGACGTTTCGAACGTGAATGGCGAGAAGAAAGACGTGAGCGCCATCATGATCATCATTGGCGCTAAAACGGAAGGGCATAAGAAGAGAAGCCGCTACTACCTGCTGTAGCGGCTTCTTTTTTGCCTAATTACCTACCAGGCTGGCAGCAATATTGATGGAAAAACCAACCACGGCCACATTAAAGAAGAAACTGAGTACTGACTGCGCAAGCACAGTCTTGCGTGTCTGCCTGTTCATCACGGTCACATCAGAAGTTTGTGCGGCAACGGCGATGGTGAATGAAAAATACAGGAAATCCCAAAAATCTGGTATGCACTCCTCTTCCGGGAAACGCAAGGCTGGCTTGTCTGGCGGAGCGTTATAAAACTGCAATGCATAGTGAAAGCAAAAAATCACGCCCAGCAACAGCCAAGAACCCAATACCGTACTGCAGGCAAACAAGTATTTGATCGCCCTTTCCTCTCCGCTGGCTCCTGCCAGGCCAGACAATTCGTGGATGATGGCCAGCAAGCTCAGAGTTGCTGCCAGTGACATCAATGCCAACACCGCCACGGCACTTTCATCTTCCTGCTGCGCCATCTTGCGCACTGCATGCTTGTCTGCCCCCATCATCAGCCAGGCCATCAGCAAAAGATAGGCCCATACCGCCACATTCCAGCCAAAAAGGGCACGAGTTATCAGGGACAGCGGCCCAGGCAAGAAAACCGCCGCCAGACTGCCCAAGGCTAAAGTCAGTAGCAGGCGTGGGCGACGTTGAATAATTTGTTTGATGATGAATCCTGACAGGTCAAAAATATGAGAAATGATGCATGAAAATTACGGAATTTCATATAGTAAATTCCGGTGGCCGTCAGAATCAAGCATGCTGCTGTAACAGGTGTAGTATATTCATTATCAATTGATATTCGGACATATTCATCACCGGGTCAGGTTAATGCATGCGTCTTAATAAAAAATCGACTTCCTTTTAGGTAAATTTTTATTACACTGAAGCAATACGTCTCTGATAACGCAGCACGCTCATTCAGTGAGGCAAGCACCATGAACAGACATTACCGCTATTTGCCACTTTCCAAGGTGACGCCGGGGACAGTGCTGGCCGATGATTTGCTTGATAAAGTCGGCCACGTCTTGCTACCCGCAGGCACAACGTTGACAGAGCGCATGCTGCAGGCAATTGCGCATCATGATATTCATCAATTGACGGTCGAGGGCGAAGTGGGTGCCGAGCATGAAGAGCTTGAAGATCTGGCGACCAAATTAAACCGCATAGAAAAAATCTTTCGCCAGGCGGGTGATGCTGAGCCGACGAACATACTGAAGTCCTACGTCATTGACTACCGTAAAGGGGAAGCCAAATGACCGATATCAATGAATTCAAGGTACAACTGGAAGACGTGGTTAAAAAAATCAAGGACTTGCCCACCCTGCCAGAAGTCGCCATGGAGATGCTGCAAAATCTTGATGATGAAGAAAGCAGCCTGGACATGGTGAATGAAAAAATCGCCCTGGATCAGTCTGTCACTGCGAAATTATTAAGGCTGGCCAATTCATCCTACTATGGCAATAACTCCAAGGTAGTGACCTTGCAGCAGGCGACTGCCATGCTGGGCGTCAAGAATGTGAAAAACCTGATTCGTACGACCGCCTTATCGAACAAGTTTCCCACTGAAAAATGTCCTGCGTTTGATTTCAAGGCATTCTGGCGTCACAGCATCGCGACAGCGATCTGTGCCGAGCTGATCTCGCGTGCACTGCACATGAAGCATGATTTTGCCTTTACTGCGGGTCTGTTGCATGACATAGGCAAGCTGGTACTGGTGACATGCTACCCGACGAATTATGAACAGGTTCTGCGCTATCAAAAAGAGGGAGATTGTCTGCTCATCGAAGCTGAACGGCATATCCTGCACATCGATCATGTCGATGCTGGTCTGGCACTGGCAACACACTGGAACTTTTCTGAGGCAGTGTGTGATGCCATACGCGGTCACCATCATCCCGAACAAGAAAACCTGAACGTACTTGCTTCGGTCGTACATGTAGCAAATGCAATTGTGCACGTACTTGACCTGGCCCAGGATGAAAACGATATCCTGCCCTTGCTGTCGCAGGCTGCTTGGGATACGCTAGGGCTTGGTGAAGCTGACTACCTGAGCATTTTTCGCGAAACTGAAATGCGTTTCGATGCCATGGATCAGATCGTACTCTGACACTCTTATATTTGCCTCATGTATCTGGATAAAACGATTTTGGAACGACTCAAGCTTTTCAGGGAAACGGATTATCGTATTGAGGATATCCACCTTTTCCGCGACATTACCGAAGACAACAGACAACTTATTGCCGACATCATCAAGGATTGCATGGTGGTTCGCGCCTACACTGGCCAGGTTGTACTGGACGCCAATAGCTCGGGTGCCAAACTGTTTATCGTCCTCAAAGGTGCACTCGGCGTCAGCCGCATTACCGAAGAAAGCAATCAGCTGGAAAATACCATCACACAGTATCTGCCGGGTGAATGCGTAGGCGAAATCTCGGTGCTGGACGAAGAAATCCATTCAGCCACCATTTCTGCCATCAATGAGTGTGAATTATTGCTGATAGAAGCTGAGACGCTTTGGCGTCTGATCGATGAGTCAAATGGTGTGGCCCGCAACCTCTTGCAACTGCTGTCGTTCCGCATACGTGCTGCCAATGCGCAAATACGCAGTCGTCAAAAAGTTGGCGAATTCTATCGCCAGCTGTCTATGGTGGACGGGCTGACAGGCTTGCACAACCGCGCCTGGTTGAACGCGCAATTGCCTGGCATGGTGCAGCATGCCCACGCTACCGGCGCAGCACTGAGCATCATCATGGTCGATCTGGATCACTTCAAGCGCTTTAATGATGAGCATGGCCATTTGCTGGGGGACGATGCCTTGCAGACTGCGGCAAAAGTATTGAATGCAGGCTTGCGCCCCAGTGATTTTGCCGCGCGTTATGGTGGCGAAGAAATGATGGTCATACTGCCCGGCGCCAGTCACAAATCTGCCATGGGTGTAGCGCAAAGACTGTGCAGCCGTCTGGCAAAAACCAAGGTATTTGTCGATCGCCAAAAACCGCTGCCGCATATTACAGGCTCATTTGGGGTAGCAAGTTTGAGCACCGGCCAAGATAGCAATGAACTCATCAGCTGTGCCGATGCGGCTTTGTATCGCGCCAAAGATAACGGGCGCAATCAAGTCGCAAACTGACTCAGGCAATAAAGATAAGTATAAAAACAAAGGCGCCCGGAGGCGCCTTTGTTTTTACATCAAGCCATGCATTATTTGCTGGACTGATTCGCGTAAATCACCCAGTAACGTGCCAAATCGCCTGAGCCATCTGTGCCCTTCACTGTTTTCAGTGTTTTGATTGCATTCGCTTTTTTGCCTGCCTGCAGTTGGGCGATACCCAAATGCAATTTCGCATCATCTTCCTGCTTGAGGCCACCTTTAGCGATGCCCTCTTCCATCATCGCAATGCCTTTGTCGTAATTACCCGCTGTTACGTAACCGTAGCCGATATTGACCAGAGCATTGCCATCCTTGGCTGCCTTGGCCTCAGTTTCGCTAGCTGCCAGGCCTTTGGTAGTCTCAGCCTGAGTCTTGTTTGCCATATCACGCAAACGTTTGTGACGCTCAGCATCCTTGCCTTCGCCCAATGCACCAGCCTTGTAGCCAGCATCGATCACCTTGGTGGCTTCCGCCGGGAAACCAGCCTGTATCGCGAACAAAGACATGTCCATGTAGTCGGCACTCTTGGTAATTTGACCCAGAGCCAGTTTCAGACGCATCAAGTCCAGCTTGAAGCGTTCGGAATAGCCAGGTTTTCTCTCAATGTTATTGAGCAGGTTGACCCAGTACTCCTTCTTACCGTGGAAGGCCACCATTTTTTCCAGCGCACTGGAATAAGTAGCCATATCTTTACGCTTCAACGCGTCATTGGACTGGTATTCCAAATTGGTCAGACTTGGCGTGCGGCCAGATTTTTCATCTGCTGCCAATTCAGCATTGATTTCCTTCATGGCCTTTGCACTGTCACCGCTCTGCAACATGGCTTGTGTGAGGTAGGGGCGCAGCGAAGAATCTGTACCACCGTCAGCATAGTAACGGTTATACCATTGTACAGCTTTGCTATAGTTACCTGCTTTGAAATAGCCATTCGCCAGCACCTGTATCATTTGCAACTGTTCTTTACCGCCCAGCTTATTTGCAGAAACAATGGTTTCTGCGGAACGGATCACAGTGTCGTTATCACCAGCAGCAGACGCGATAGACAGGCGCATGCGCTCTATCGTGAAATTTTCATTGACTGTCTTGCCGCCTACGCTATCGGCTTCATGAATCTTGGACAGCGCTTCCCTGAATTTCTTCGCTTTGTACAATTCACCAGCGCCGTGCACAATTTTGGCAATCTCAGGGCGCAAGGATTCTTGAGCATAAGCTTGATTTGCTGCGATATTTGTTAATTCCGGTACGGCGGCAAAGCCAATAGCTGCAAACAATACAGCAATACGAGACAAGCGAAGTTGCTTCATATGTTGATCTCTCAATCAATAAATTTAATAAACTTTGGGATTGCAGCTTAAAAACAGGCAAAGCCCAACCCGCGAATATGAAAAATGGCAGGGAGAACCCTGCCAATTTTCTATCATACCTTAATAAGTCAGCATTGATACGCCGAAAATGCCTTGAAGTGATTATTTATCACTTCAGGAACTGCTCATTCCCGACCATACCGATCTTGGTCACGCCAAGACGCTGTGCCGCTGCCATGACCGCAGCCACAGACTTGTAAGGCACAACAGCAACCGGACGCAGGTGGATCTCTGGCTGGTTTGCTGCAGGCATTGCTGCCGATTCAGCCAGTTTCGCTTCCAGCTGTGCATGATCGACTGCCGTACCATTCCAGGACACCGTACCATCAAAATCGACGTCGATATTGACGACGACTGGTTCTACTGTTGGTGGCGGTGGCGTGCCTGTCGGCATATTCAGGTTCACCGCGTGATTCTGAATAGGAATGGTAATAATCAACATGATGATCAATACCAGCATGACGTCAATCAGCGGCGTCATGTTCATTTCTATCATCACTTCCGGATCGGCTGAGCCACCGCCGGAACCAATTTGCATACCCATAATGCTTCCTTTACTTAGTTCCGTGGTGGCGGTTCAATTACAAAGCCGACCTTGGCGATACCGGCACGTTGTGCCGTCAGGATACTTTTGCCAATAAACTCATAGCGGGTATTCTGATCTCCACGGATATGCAACTCCGGTTGCGGGATCTTGACTGCTTCTACCTTGAGCTTTTCAAACAGGGCATCCGTGCCTG
>NZ_JBMPPJ010000020.1:0-105264 GCF_049339865.1 Undibacterium sp. TC9W
TCGCCAGCTCTTTGGCCAGCGCCTGCAGTTTGCTTCTTTCCATTGCGTTTGTCGTCATTTTGGCAATTCCTCATTATAGGAGCTTCATCTGCCAGAATTACTTACACACTTTTATTTACAGGCTCCCTGCTGCATTTGCTGACTGATTTGCAGGTTGATCTGTTCGACTGCCTGCTGACGCTGTTTGGCGTCATCCTCATCCGGATAAGCCTGCTGGGCTATCACCTCAATTTCCGGGTCATCCAGGATTTGCGCCAACTCTATCTGGTTCAAACCCTTGTATTCTTCCTTGGCTTCTTCAAAGCGGGTATCCCACCACACCTTGACGATGCCATTTTTTTGCAACAGGGCATCCTTCATCCACACATAAGCTATCTTGTGACCATTGTTCTTTTTAAAGAACAGGTAATTAATATACTCCGTCGCTGCCTTGGCCCTGGCTTCATCGTCCGGGTTTTGTGGTTCAAACTCGACAATCGAATCACCGCCACAAAACGTCAGCATCAATTGCGGCAACATAGACTCTATGGTGTCACGTACATCAGTAGAAACCACCGACGAGCGACCATCCACTTCTGGTGGTGACAGATCGCCCACCGCCAGACCCAGATAATAATATTCCGCCTTTTGTCTGGCTTGCGACAAACGCGAAGATGAATAACCCAGGCTCTGGCGCATTTCTGTCTGCACCAGTGCTTTCAATTCGTCTTGAGATAAAGCTTTAGCCATTCCATCCTCTATGCATAAGTAAATTTAGGGTAAGTCAGTTTGCCGCCCCATTCTTCGTTCGACATCGTTTCTGCATTGATGCAGATATAGCGCAGGTTGTCTGCACCATGGCTGAACTCATCATGCAAAGGCGCGCCAGCTTCATTCGTGCTTTGATTGATCACACGGCGATAACGCTTTACGCATTCAATCAGGCGCGCAGTTTTGTCCGCATCAAACCACAAGCGTCCAAATGTCATGCGCGTCAGACGTATGCCATCTTCCACACTCATGCTGGGCGTGATCGCCACATCCCAGCCCAGTGCTGTCATGATTTCTTCTGCGCTCTTGCCGGTTTTGAAGTCCTTGTTGCGACCATCATGAGGTAAAAATAACTTCCCCCAGTTCATATTTTTTTGCTTCAACAAGGCTGAGTAATAATCCAGCGTCTGATGACTGTCTTCCAGGTATTCAATCACCCGCAATTCCGAACTTTGTCTTTGCACCAGGCTGATCGCCATTGCATCATTCCAGCCCAGGTCAACCACCACGTGCACTTTCAGCATAGGGTCATACGGCACATGACAAATCCTGCCCTGTGCCCCAGCCACTTCGTGGTAATAAATCGCCCCACTCACTGCCGGTTTGCATTCACCATCCCAGATATTTTTATAAGCTTCAGGTTCGCGCTGCATGCAGGTTTGCCTTTCTCTTTCCAACACTTCAGGGAACCAGGGGTTATCCCGCCAGTTCATCAAGATAGAGACACAATCATGCGGTGGTCTTGCGACAAAACGCTGATGGGTAGGATCAGTTTCCAGCTCTGGGTTATAAGTTACCCAGATTTCTGAGCCTGCCGTGCGTATCGTCGGTATCAAAATACTCCATGACCTGTCTGACACACTCTGGCCTTCTTCTATCCACACCTTGGTGCAACCTTCAAAGGACTTGACACTGTCAGCCGTCTGGTCAGACAAACCGCTGAAATAAAAACGCGTGCCATTCATGCCGCGAATTTCTGATTCATACACCTGGTAGAAATGACTCAAGCCTAGCGCTGCAATCTGATCACGCAATAACTGATGCACAGATTGCTTGATCGATTTCTGCAATTCACGTGCACATAAAATCCGCTCCACATTCTGCACACCCAGCAACAACAAGGCGCGGGCAAAGCCCCAGGACTTGCCACTGCCGCGCCCACCACGCGCCACCTTGTAACGCGCTGGTTGGAACAAGAATTCCAGCTTTTCAGGAAACTCGCATTCAATCTGCATTCGGCTTGACCAGTTTGATGGCGATATCGCTAATCAGATGTTCGCCGTTTTCTCCAGCCCCATTAACTTGCAGGGGTAAAATCTTCAGATACAACACTGTCCAGAAGGCTTTTTCATTGGTCGGGTCTTCTCTTGCCCATTGCGCCAGGCGCAAGGCTCCGCCCAGTTCTTCGCCAGCTTTGGCAATCGCATCCCTGACCGTCAATGTAGATTGACTGACTGCTTTCTTTGGCCGTCCGCGCGTCTTGGCGGCAGGCTTTGCTACCATCTCAGATGCAATAGCTGCCTTCACAATTTTGCTTTCGCTCATCTATTTTCAGGATGCCTTGCGGCTTGTCCTGCTCCAGGATTATCAGCGTTGGCCTGCCCGGGAACCATGGGCAGCGCATCTGCACGGCTGCATAAACTGCAATTGCAGGCGCACATTCCCATGATTCCCGTCAACGCCCAAAAAGATTTACCTGTCTGCTGCTTTGCGTTCAGTATGGTCAGCACTATGTGAAAGGGTGATACGCTTGCAATCACAAACAGGTAAAAGCCTGAGCGCCAGCACAAGCAAATTGCGTGGCGCGATTCTGTCAATTTTCTGCATTCATCGACAAGATTCATTAACAAAATTTGCGAACAAAAATTCATGAACAAAACGCAGAAAACAAAAAGCCCCGCTGCTTTACAGTAGCGGGGCCAGATCATATCTAACAAATCAAATTCTTCAGGACGCAAATCGCCCTGAACAGAACTATATACTGCTTATATAATCAGTGCAAATTTTTCTTAAGCTCCAGCATTTACAGGAAAATTCTCTGTAAAAATAGCGCAAAAGTTTAAGAAAAATCCATCAACTCAAAACCAAAAACCCCACTTTTTACAAAGCAGGGTTCGTGGTTTTTATCTGAGGGATACTACAAAATAGCAACAGGACGCAGCTCGCCCTGAACAACACTATACACTGATTATTTAATCAGTACAAATTTTTCTTATTAAATTAGAGTACGCAGGCGCAGCAAGAAAGCAACATCTGAATTCAGCCCGGCACACGCATTAACAAAAATAAAATAATCAATAAAAACAAGGCCTTAAAAACCAAAAACCCTACTTTTCACAAAGCAGGGTCCGTAGTTTTTATCTGAGGGATACTACAAAATAGCAATAGGACGCAACTCGCCCTGAACAAAACTATACACTGATTATTTAATCAGTACAAATTTTTATTAAGCTTATTTCTCATGCATATTTTCTCCATAAAAACAGCTGGCGCAGCAAGGAACCAAGCCTGATTGGGTGCACAAGCAAGCACGCCGACAAAGCGCAAATTCGTCCAGATGAATAAAATCACAATGACTTGCTTTCGGTCATATAATT
The DNA here is from genome assembly GCF_049339865.1 of Undibacterium sp. TC9W. Classification (NCBI taxonomy): domain Bacteria; kingdom Pseudomonadati; phylum Pseudomonadota; class Betaproteobacteria; order Burkholderiales; family Oxalobacteraceae; genus Undibacterium; species Undibacterium sp. TC9W. The sequence continues at coordinate 3,348 of NZ_JBMPPJ010000020.1, forward strand.
ATTCAAAGCAAATTTTTCGCTGTGAGTTGTTCACCATGGGGAGCCAGGTATTTTGCCCACATCGTCCTTGAACAATGTCTCCTCTTTGCTAGTCAGGAATCTGCTACTGGCCTTCGTCTATATCATGCTTGGACGCATCGCACTGTTGCTCGCGATTCCTCCCGGCTATGCCATTGCCGTCTTTCCACCGGCGGGCGTGGCAGTGATTGCCGTGTTAACGGGTGGATACCGTCTGCTGCCTGGCGTGGCTCTGGGTTCATGTCTCTTCAATCTGTGGATAGGCTGGGAAAGCCCAGGGTCAATTAACGCTCACAAATAGCGGCCTGGCTCTGCTGGTTGCCACTGGTGCCATGCTGCAGGCGATGAGTAGCGCTTATCTGCTGAAACGCTTTGTTGGTTATCCAGCCGCGCTTGATGACGAACGCCATGTTGTGCTCTTCCTGTTGCTGGCTGGGCAAGTTGGTTGTCTCGTCAATGCCAGTGTCGGCATCTTTTCCCTGTTCATCCTGGGCCTGCTGCCAGCAGCAGACATGTTTGGCAACTGGCTTACATGGTGGGGCGGCGACATTCTTGGCGTTCTCAATGTCGCCCCATTGATGATGATACTGGCGGGCCATCCGCGCACTATCTGGAAGTCGCGCGGTCTTAATGCAGACGTGCCTTTGTTGCTGACACTATCGGTTGTTGTCTCTGTCTTTCTCTATGTACGATAATCAGAATCCGACCGGCAAAAACAGGAATTCGAAACCGAGGCCCGCCGCATGGTACAAGCCATACAGCAACACTTCGATTTACAGAGTGAATTACTGCGCAATCTGGAACGCTTCTTTGCCAGCACTGATCATGTCTCCAGAACAGATTTCCAAAGCTTTGTCGGCTCCACACTGCAAAGAAAAAGCACTATCATCGCAGTCGATTGGGCCCCTCTGGTCATGCACAGCGACAGATCAAGTTTTGAAGCCAGGCTGAGAAAAGAAAGTGACACCTCCTTCATTATCAAACAACGCAGCGATCAAGGCGCACTCGCACCTGCCAGTGCGCGGGAATTTTATCTGCCTGTTGAGTTTATCGAACCTTACCTGGCCAACTAACCGGCCCTTGGTTTTGACCTGTTTTCTGAACCAGGCCGACGGGTCGCGATAGAAAGAGCACGCGACACCGGCCAGATGAGCATCAGCTCCCCAGTCAGCATCATCAATACAGACAGGGCAAAAAATGTCACCGGTAGCCTGATTTCTGCACCTGTGTATATGCGCCATCTGCCCATCTCCACCATGGAACAAAGACGTGCGGCATTTCGTGGCGTTGTACTCAGCGTCTTGCAGGTAGATGACCTGCCGCCTTCGCCAGGAAGTGAAAGGTGGATCAAACTGACCAGGTCAATTCAGCTAGCAAACACACACATTCCCGTTCTCTTCAAAAGCTGTTGCTATTAATCTGACTTTGCACCTCCAACCATACCAGACATTAGGTCTGTTAAATATTGCCACAAAAATACTTTTTCGCGTTCTCAAGCTGCCTCTACGTATCGCTTCAGCTCAAAATCCTCATAAAAGAAACTCCAAATGCACTTGCGACTGAGAATGATTCTCATTTATAATAAATCCGATTAAAATATATTATTCGTAAAAACTCCCCCTTTTTACGATGCTCCCAGCCTTAAGCATGGTGCAAGTCCATGCGGGCTATGGAGTAGATCATGATACGCACTAGCCAGTCGCCGCTAGCCAGTGTCCAATTTTTTAAAATTAGGAAACACGATGCTAAGCAAGACGCAAATCGCCCTGGCACTGGGTATGGCATGGGGCATGGCTCCGGCAACTACTTTTGCACAAACTCCAGGCCCGGTCCTGCCGACAGAAGCAACTACTCTCAAAGACATTACTGTCACCTCTACGCGTACCGCCAGGACAGTCGATAGTGTGCCCAATACCGTCACCGTCATCCCTGCTGCCAGGATAGAGCAGGAAGGTGGTCGCGACATCAAGGACCTGTTCCGCAATGAACTCGATATCAGCGTGCGTGCTGCCCCTACCCGCTTTACAGCGGCTGGCAGCTCCACTGGTCGTGCTGGTAATGAAGGCATCAATATTCGTGGACTGGAAGGTAACCAGGTCTTGATGCTGGTTGATGGTACGCGTGTACCGGGTAGTTTTTCGTTTGGCGCATTTGCGACAGGCCGTGGTGATTTTCTTGAACTCGATGGCATCAAGGCAGTAGAAATTTTGCGAGGCCCTACCTCCACACAGTTCGGTAGCGATGGTCTGGCTGGTGCAGTCAGCTTCCGCACGCTGGACCCGTCTGATTTGCTCAAAAAAGGCCAGTCTTTTGGTGGCTTCGTGCGTTCTGGCTACGCCACAGTCGATCGCTCATGGCGCAATACTGCCGCTATCGCTGACGACAACGGTAGCTGGCAAGGTTTGCTGCTGGTCAGCGACCGCCGTGGTCATGAAACAGAAAACCGTGCAGACAATGACGCAAAAAACGTCAACCGCACCAAACCAAATCCAGTAGATTTCAATGCCCAATACCTGCTGGGTAAAGCCATCTTCAAAATCGATAGCAATCAGCAAATAGAAGCCAGTGTAGAAGCACAAAAACGCACGCAGGAAACTGATGTTTATTCTGCCCGCGCCGTGCCGCCACTGGTATCCACCAGCACCCTGGACCTGGATACCCGCGACAAGGTAGAGCGCAATAAACTCAGCCTGGCGCACCGCTATAAAAACCTGAATTCCAGCTGGTTGCACAATGCCGAGACACGTCTGTACTGGCAAGATGCCAAGGTCAGCCAATACTCTGCCGAAGATAGAAACACCGCCGCTGACCGCACCCGCGACAACCACTACAACACCAGGATCGTCGGCCTGTCCAACATCATGGAAAGCAATTTCTCTGGTGCTGTTGAACAAAAACTCAGCTACGGCTTTGACTGGAACCGCACAGAAGTCACCGGCCTGCGCGATGGCACGGTAGCGCCGTTTGGCGAATCCTTCCCTGCCAAGCCTTTCCCGGATACGACTTACACAGTCACAGGCGCCTTCATCCAGGATGAAATCGAAGCAGGCAAGCTGAGCATCATCCCCAGCCTGCGTTATGACCATTACAAGCTCGCTCCTTCCAGTGCAGGCTACACAGGCGGCGCAGTCGCAACTCTGTCTGACAGTGCAGTCACACCACGCCTGGGTCTGGTATGGCAACTCGACGCCGCCTTTGCACCTTATGCACAATTCGCCAAGGGCTTCCGTGCACCGACACCAGACCAGGTCAACAATGGATTCACGAATCTGGCATCGGGCTACACCAGCATAGGCAATTCGCAACTGAAAGCAGAACGTGCTGACAGCTTTGAGATTGGCTTTCGTGGCAGAGTGCAGGGTTTGCGTTATTCCTTCGCGGCATTCGACAATAGCTACAAAGACTTCATCAGCCAGCAGGTAGTGCGCGGCACAGGCACTGCAGTCGACCCGCTGGTATTCCAGTACATCAACCTGGCCAAGGCGCAAATCCGTGGTGCAGAAGCCCGTGCAGAATTGCAAATCGACAGTAACTGGCAAGCCACTGCAGGTGTCTCCTACACCAAGGGCGATAGCGAAGTTGCTGGCGTAAAAACGCCACTCGATACCATCAACCCGATGAAATTCCTGGCAGGCCTGCGCTATGACACAGCAGCCTGGGGTGCGCGTGCGCAATTCCAGCATCATCAAGGCAAGCAGCCCGACAGGATCGCACCAGCAGCAGCAACACAGTTTGCACCAGGTTCTTACCACGTCGTTGACCTCGGTGTGTACTGGAAGCCCATGCAAAACCTGACAGTCAACGCCAACCTCAACAATGTCTTTGATACCAAATACTGGGCCTGGTCTGATGTAAGCGGCCTGGCCGATAACACCAATGTCAAAGATGCATACACCGCCCCTGGCCGGAATGCCCAGGTATCAGTTCGTTACGACTTTTAAGAAGGAACCGTCATGCCAGCCCAACATTTGAACCCGCAACAAAATGCGAAGGTCCGTGAACAATTCGCCAGCATGCGCCGAGAGAAAAAAGCCAGACATCGTGACATCGCAGAAGCTTTAGAGATCAGTGAAGGCGAGCTGATCGCCGCCCACGCAGGCACAGCAGCCATAGAAAGCAATTGCCTGTTGCGTGCCACCTGCCTGCGCGCAGAGTGGCCAGAAATTATCGCCGCAGTAGAAAGCCTGGGCGAAGTCATGGCCCTGACCCGCAATCCTTCCTGCGTCCATGAAAAAACGGGCACCTACAGCAAAATCAGCCACAACCACCATATCGGCCTGGTGCTGGCAGGTGAAATCGATTTGCGGATTTTTTATCAGCAATGGGCATTTGGCTTTGCCGTGACAGAGCAAACAGGAAGCGGCGAAGAGCGCAGCGAGCAAAAAAGCCTGCAATTCTATGATGCCACCGGCACAGCCATCCACAAGATTTTCATCAAGCCACAAAGCAATGTAGAGGCTTATGAAGCCCTGGTCGCCAGCTTCGCCGCAGTCGAGCAAGAAAGTGGCATCGCTACCAAAGACAGCGCAGAAAAAATACTGGAACTAGCTGACAAGGACATCGATGTCACCGGCTTCCGTCAGGCCTGGGCATCCTTGCGTGATACTCATGAGTTCTTTGGCCTCATGAAAAAATTTGCCGTGACACGCACCCAGGCGTTGCGCCTGGCTGATGCCCGGTTTGTCCAGCAAATTGATGTCAGCAGTTGCCAGGACCTGTTGCAGGCAGCCGCTGCCGAAGCCGTGCCCATCATGGTATTTACCGGCAACGTCGGCATGATACAAATCCATTCCGGCCCGGTCAGCAAGATTGCCAAAATGGGTCCATGGGTGAACGTACTCGACCCACGCTTCAACCTGCATCTGCGTGAAGACCAAATCGCCAGTGCATGGGTCGTCAAAAAACCAACCACGGATGGCCTCGTCACATCACTGGAATTGTTTGATGCCGATGGCGAAACCATCGCCATGTTCTTTGGTGAACGCAAACCCGGCAAACCCGAACTCTGCGAATGGCGTGCGCTGATCGACAACCTCTTGTCAGAAAGCCAGACATGCGCAGCATAAGCCCAACAAATCGCTTGCGCAGGCAGGCATTGATGCAACTTGCTAGCCTGGCGGGTTTGGCTGGCTCCAGCATGCTGGCACCGTGGGCACAAGCCGCAACAGGCAAAGGCAAGCAGCGCATCATCAGCGTAGGTGGAGCCATCACCGAGATCATCTTCGCCCTCAATGCCAGCAATGACCTGGTCGCCGTTGATACCACATCCAACTTCCCTGAGAGTGTGCAAAAACTGCCTAATGTCGGCTATGCGCGTGCCCTGTCGGCAGAAGGCGTACTCGCCCTGGCACCAACGCAAATCATCGCCAGCGAAGATGCCGGTCCACCTGCCGTAATACGCCAGTTGACATCCTCTGGCATCCCGCTGGCTGTCTTGCCTGCGCATCATAAGTTTGAAGGCGTGCTCGACCGCATCAAGCAGATTGGTGAACTTACTGGCACACAAGCCCAGGCAGCTACCCTGACGCAAAGCCTGCAGCAGGAATGGAGCAAGGTCCGCGCACCGATAGAGCAGCGCAAAGGAAAGGCACCAAAAATTGTCTTCATCCTCGCCCATGCACCCAACCAGATCATGGTGGCTGGTCGTGAAACCGCAGCCCATGCCGTGCTTGAATATGCAGGTGCCAGCAATGCCCTGACCGCGGCCAATGGCGGCAATGGGTTCAGTGGTTACAAGCCTTTGACACCAGAAGCCATGATCGCAGCCCAGCCTGACATCATCCTCGTGACTGACCAGGGCCTGAAAGCCTCAGGCGGCATAGAGTCTGTGTTGAAATTGCCGGGTGTGGAACAAACACCGGCAGGCCGCAAGCGCCGCGTGCTGTCACAGGAAGCCATGCTCATGCTGGGCTTTGGGCCACGTCTGCCATCGGCAATCAGCCAGCTTGACAGCGCCATCACCCGGGCCATGCAGGCATGAAATCCTCAGTAGCCGTGTCTGGTGAATTGCCACCAAGTTTGCAGGCAAAGCTTTTGCAAGGCGGCAGACCTGGCCTGCTGCTGGTGCTGAGTATGGCCCTGCTTGCCGCTTTACTGCTGAGTGTGCAATTCGGTGCCGTGCCAGTCACATTGCAAGACTGGCTGACCCTGCTAGACTTCAGCGACGACCAGACTTTGACTGGCAGCAGCTATGTCTTGTGGAATATCCGCCTGCCACGTGCCCTGTTTGCCATGCTGGTGGGTGCTGCACTCGGCATGTCAGGTGCACTGACGCAAGGCCTGTTCCGCAATCCGCTGGCAGATCCCAATTTGCTGGGCATTACTGCCGGTGCTGCTGCGGCTGCGGGTTTGAGTATCGTCGTCTTGTCAGGCATGCACTTGCCTATCCCCATGTCCTGGCGCATGTGGATCTTGCCTGTCACCGCGTTCAGCGGTGCCTTGCTGGTTTGTTTTGCACTTGATCGTGTCGCCCGCTGGATTTCACCTGGTTCCATCGTCGGCCTGCTTCTGACAGGCATTGCTTTGAACGCCCTGAGCGCTGCCGTGCTGGGTCTGTGCACTTACCTGGCAACGGACGAGCAATTGCGCAACCTGAGTTTCTGGACCCTGGGCTCCCTGGCAGGTGCCAGCTGGCTGGCTGCTGGCTTGCTATTGACGCTGCTGTTGCCTGCCTGGTGGTGGGTCAGGCGCATGATCAGCGCCATGAATGCCCTGGCCCTGGGTGAAGCAGCGGCTGCCCATGTCGGCATCGATGTGCGCCGCCTGCGCACACAGGTCATTGTCCTGGTCGCGGTACTGACCGGGTTTGCGGTAGCCTGGTGCGGCATGATAGGCTTCATCAGCCTGGTTGCACCGCATCTGGTACGCACCATGGGCGGGCCAGATCAAAGACAGGTGATACCACGCTCCATGCTCATGGGTGGTTTGCTCTTGTTGCTGGCCGATACCGTGGCACGCTGCATCGCCATCCCGGCTGAAGTGCCAGTGGGTATTTTCACTGCCTTGCTGGGCAGCCCTTTCTTCCTGATCCTGCTGCGTAATGCACGTGGTCGTTTAGCCTGAATCACATGGTTGAGAATCGTATCATGTTAATGAAAACCACCACACCACAGGGTTTGCTCCAGCTTGACGCCGTCTGCGCCAGGCTGGGCAAGAAAGACTTTGGGCCCTTTAACATCAGTATAGCCAAGGCAGAAAAAGTCGCCATCCTTGGCCCCAGCGGCGCAGGCAAATCCACGCTGCTGAAACTGCTGTCCCGTGAATTGAAAACCAGCAGCGGCAACATCACTTTTCAGTCACGCCCGCTGGCAAGCTGGTCCTTGATGGAACTCAGCCGCCTGCGTGCAGTCCTGCCACAAAACAGTGATGTGGCCTTTGGCCTGGAAACCGACCTGGTCATTAGCCTGGGACGAGTCAGCCGAGCCCATGATCCTGAACTGTCCAACATCGTCAGACAAGCAGCAGGCATGGCCCATGCTAACCGCTTGCTGGGCCGCCGCTTTGACAGCCTCTCTGGCGGTGAACAGGCACGCATACAACTGGCACGCATCTTTGCCCAGCTATGGGACCAGCGCGATGGCTTGATACTCGTCGATGAACCCCTTGCTGCACTCGACCCCGGCCTGCAATTTGACCTGCTCGCCAGCCTGGAAGAATATGCGACAGAACGCCAGCATGCCATCGTCGCCATCCTGCATGACATCAACCATGCGATGCAGGCGTTCGAACGTCTGCTATTAGTCAAGAATGGCCAGCTCGTCGCCGACATCGCCAGCAACCGCGAAGCAGTACCGGCGCTGGAAGACTTGTATGATATCGCCCTGACCTGCATGCACAATGAAGAAGGTGATTTTCTGGTCACCCCCTTGCGCGCATCGTCACGCGCCAGGAAAAGCGCATAGCTAATCACAACATATTTGAATGAGAGAGAACATGCAAAAACTGAAGATGCGGGAAATCAAGGCCTATGTGCCTGCCAAAAATTTTGACACTTCCCTGGCCTTTTATCAAGACCTGGGATTTGAGGTCGTCTTTAGTGAAGATGGCTATGCCCATCTCAAATATGCCCAATGCAGCTTCATGCTGCAAGAGTTCTATGTCGCTGATCACACCAATAATTTCATGATGCATATCCTGGTCGATGATGTCGGCATCTGGTATGAATTCATCGTCTCATCCGGCATTGCAGAAAAATACCAGGTGCGCCTGACCGCAATTGTGGAACAGCCTTATGGCATGCGCGATTTCACGCTAACGGACCCGAGCGGCGTTCTGTGGTTCATAGGTCAGAATATGGATACTTGCGACAATGCGTAAATCAAACCTGCTCATCGCTGCGATCACCGCCGGCCTTTTATCAGCATGCGCGACCCAGACTGAAAAATCAGTCAGCAGCAAAATACTATTGCTGGGCGAAGTGCATGACAATCCCGAAGGACATGCCCAACGCTATGCCGACCTGCAAAAAATGGTCGTCGCAGGCTGGCGTCCCGCCATCGCCATGGAGCAATTCGACCGCGAAAACCAGGCCGAACTCAGCCAGGCACAGGCAACTTGTACAGATGCAGACTGCATCATCAGCAAGCTTGGCAACAAACGCTGGGCGTGGCCGCATTACCGTCCCGTCATCCAGCTCGCCATCGATTACAAACTGCCGTTGCTTGCTGCCAACCTGTCCCGCGCAGATGCCGCCCGTGTCATGCGTGAAGGCTATGCCGCCGTGCTTGATAAGAACACCATCAGCGGCTACAAGCTGGACCAGCCCTTGCCTGCCGTGGTAGTCGATGGCCAGCGCGCTGCCATGGAAAACGGCCATTGCGGCAAGATGCCAGACAATATCGTCCCCAGCATGGTCAGGGCACAAGTTGCGCGTGATGTTGTGATGGCCAAAATCGTCACTGAAAATGCAGACCGTGGCGTCGTCCTGCTGGCGGGTAATGGCCACGTCAGGCGTGATCTCGGTGTGCCGGTATGGCTGTCTACCAGCCAGCAAACGAGCCTGCAAATCCATGGTTATGTAGAAGCAGATGACAGTAAATCAGGAAACGCGGCCCTGTACGACGTCAGCCATGTCGTCAAGACGCATACCCGTCCCGATCCATGCCTCAGTATCCCAGCCCCAAAAAAACCAATTTAAGCCTAGCGCAGAGGAACACATGAAACATCAGCCATCAGCCAACGCTTGCCAGCACCTGGGTCTGGCCTCAAGCAAAGTCGGCGAAGTCATGATCTGCCCTGAATGCGGGGTAGTCCACCTGTCTTTGAACCATGTGTCCCTGCGCTTTGATGTCGAAGCTTTCCGTGTCCTCGCCTATATGCTGGCAGAAGCGCAGTTGAATATAGAAAGCTATGATGCCCGCCTGCCCCAAACCCCGGAAGCGCCCCACGTCACCGGCTTTGAAATAGCACCGGGTAAAAAAATGCACTAAGCAAATCAATCATTAAGCAAATCATCAAGCAAGTTTATGCAACATCACCTGGTCAGAAGTATCAAGAGGAGTACCGTATGTGTGAACATGACAAACATAGTATTGCATTAACACCGGAAGCCACACCGGCAGGTTCACGCCGTCGCCGCATCTGGGATTTGACGCATGAATGCCATTGCCCCGTCATCGGTGTCTGCATACCACTGACAACCTTGCGACGCATCGTCAACAAGGCGATGAATGGCCAGGCCATTGCCGAAGACTATGAAATCCATGTCGGTGCGATTGCAGAATGTGGTCGCCGCAACCGCCTGTCAGAAGCCATACAGCAAGAGCTGGAGCAACGCTATGCCCGCACCATACAGGAATTCCGTGCGGCAAAAACCGTAGAAGCGGTCACCCGCCTGTGGCTCGCCGCGATCGACAAAGGCGATGTCGCTGGCGCATTCTGGGCCGCACTGACACACCCGCGTTGCGACGCCGATTTGCAAGACGGCTTATGCCGCGACATGCACATGCTGCAGCACCAGGCTGGTGCCAGCGTACGCATCGATATCGCCCGCTTCAATGCCCTGCTTGAACAAAACAAATTACTGACCCGCGAACTGGGCCGCGTGCAGGAAAGACATAATCGCGCCCTGGCAGAAAAAACCCGCGAAATCGAAAAGCAAAACACCCAGTTGATACAACTCCGTGCAGAAAACATAGGCAAGGACAGCAGTATCCACTTCCTCAGTTGCGACATCGCCGCGCTGAAAGCAGAAGTCCCCGAACTGGAAACCCGCCAGCGCCTGCTCAAGAAAATCGAGCAAATGGCTGAGCGCCAAACCGAAACAGAAAACCATGTGCGCGAGCTCAAACAAAAACTCGCAGAAGCCAGCAAAGCCGTCGCCGACATACAGGAACAGGCAGCCGAGCAAGGCAGACAACAGCCAGAAGAAAAAGTCTATCCCATCACCCTGCACCTGAAGCAAAAAACCGTACTGTGCGTAGGTGGCCGCAGCGGTAATGTCCCCACCTACCGCGACCTCATAGAACGCATAGGCGGCCGCTTCGCTCACCATGATGGCGGCCTCGAAGACAACCAGAGCCTGCTAGACGCCAGCCTGGCCGCCGCCGACCTCGTCATCTGCCAGACCGGCTGCATCAGCCACACTGCCTACTGGCGCGTCAAGGATTTCTGCAAACGCACCGGCAAACGCTGCGTCTTCGTAGAAAACCCCAGCGTCTCATCACTGGCACGCGGGCTGGAAAAATTCTCGGAAGATGAAGCAGTAAATACAGAAACGGCCAGTCAATAAAACACGCGCAATCTCCTGTAGGAGCGGCTTCAGCCGCGAACAGCAATGGCCAGTACTACACATACCCCATGCAGCAAAGTGTTCGCGGCTAAAGCCGCTCATGCGAAAAACATCCAGACTCCGGCATTTTCCAACGCCTTATTGATCACAGGTCAGTTCTTTTTAATCGCGCCTCTCAAAAGCTCGGTCGGAAAGATATCCGTCATAAGAACCATCGCTTTTTCTTTTTTTGCGTTTTCTATCATTGCGCCCAAAACGCCACCGACAATACCACCAGTGGCTCCTGCTGCAACTGGCGAGGCACCGTTAGGGTTGCTCAAGGCAATTTGTGTCGCAACTGTTGAAATGTCACCTGACGATCCACTGGCAGGCGAACGATAGCGGCTGCCCGAAAATTCATGAGAATAAATTTTTGATAAAGACTTTGATGCAGGATCGCGTGGCAACCAAAATCCACCATCACGCGTATCCACAATCTTATTGTCCTTCGTATTGATCAGCACCACGCAATCGTCAGGACCACGATAATAAACCCCACCTTCCGCCTCAAAGACCGGCACGTACACTCCTTTTGTTACACCAACAGCCAAACCAGTATTCCAGCCCAGACGTGTTTGTAAACTGACGTCTTTATCCAACTCAATAGATGGACGGCCTGGTATAGATGGCTTCAGACTGCTCTTGGAAACATAAGGAAGGTGCCCACACCCACCAAGTGCGAGAATGAAAAAAAATAAAACAAATTTGCGAATGATCGTGTTCATTAAGATGAGAGAGTAAAGAGGCATGAATGCACTGATTGAAAAGTCATGTTTTTTTGGCTATCGATATAGCCGGGCGGAGTATGCCAGCTTATTAATTCCAGCGCCATACCCTGTGCCTGAAGCAAAAACTCCCTGGTGCACAAGTGGCCACAGCGGCAAAGTGAAAATGACCGCGGCCTCACGATAAAACGAGTCTGTTCTTGCTGGAGTGGCTTCAGTCGCGAACAGCAATGCCAGCACTACGCATCGCTGCTGCAGTCGCTCCTACGAAAAATCAACACCATCAACAGTGAGTACCTCACTTCAACATATCAGCCGCATCCACAATATCAACACCCTGCATCTGCCCCAGCCAGTGATCAAACCAGGGTTTGTGTGAAACACCGACGACAGACAACACACGTGCACCCGGGCGTTCACGGAAAGTTTCCCGGATATAGGCAACCATGCGCATATTGCGTATCTCCCAGCCAGCCACCCATATCTGCGGATAGCCTTCTGGTGATTTGGCACGCATGGCAGCGGCGACATTGGCCTCAGCATAAATCCGCAAGCCTTCTGGTTCGCTGATATAGCGGTACAAAGGCAAAAGCTCGCTGGCCTGCATCAACTCCACTTCATGTTTTTTTCGCAGGCTCATATCTTGATTACCTGCCGCCCAGGCAGACTCTATGGAACGCACAAAAGCCTTGATATCCGCCACATCAATACGGTCACCAGTATGGTTATCCACGGCATGGACACGCTGCAAACCCAGGCGCGCAGCCAGTTGCGCAGCGATCAGGTAGTTTTCATTATTGCGTTTTTCTGCCCGCATGAGCTTTTCTACCAAGGCCTCATTCAAGCCATCACCCGCATGGCGCTCCGCCTCTGGCAATTGCAGCCACTGCACATAAGCCGATGCCGTATCATACGAAGCCAGGAACAAGGCCGCGAGACGACGGCGTTGCGCTGGCTTTACCTGCATTGTCTGCCCAGGCCATGCTTTCAACAATTTGTCTGCTTCAGCCATCGCCGCAGGTGCATCCAGGCCCGTAGCCATCCTGGCAGCTTCGTTCGATGCGCAATAGTCAGCACCATATCTGGCGACATGGCGGGCGGCCATATCACATTCTTCACCAGACTCGGTTTCTATCGTAATAATCTCTGGTTTGAATTTCGCCAACTTATCGAGCACACCGCCCAGCGATGCAGGATTGAAGCTGGCTGGCATGCTGTTCAAGTGCACCGTCCCCAACACCAGCACCTTTGCACGAGGCCCGGTCATATCGCGATCGAGCGCCGTCAAATCAAGCTGCGCCTGCGCCAGAACTGGCATCACTGCACCGGCAAACAAAATCCGTTTTGCCCATTGTTCCATGTAATTTCCCCAGATTGATCAAATCTCGCGAATGTAAGGCATAGCGTGGGGGTGAACAAGAAGAAGAGGACAGGATGCAGTTACAGCAGTCTGGAATGCAAAAACGGCAGAACAGGACGAAGTGCTAATAGTATCCATTTCGTGAGGACACCAGAACTATCACTCAATCGCAGTGCACTCAAATCAACTCTATACTCTGCAAATTCAAATAACTACTCTCCCGTATCGTCGTCACAAAATCACTGAGATAAGCCTTGGCCGACAAATCCGGCAGGCAGGCTGCATACAGTCTGCCAGTCAAACCATCCGCAGTAATGCGCTTGGGCAGCACATAATCGCGATTCACATAATTTTGCGCGGCCCACACCGGCAGGGTGGCAATGCCGCGCTTGCTGGCGACCAGTTGCAGCATGGCGACTGTCAGCTCGGTCGTGCGGCGTGTGGTATCTATCCCGGCGGGCTTCAAGACCTGGCGCACCACATCCAGCATTTCATCAGGCACAGGATAGGTGATCAGGGTATCAGTTGCAAAGTCCTGTGCCACCAGATAATCGCGCGTTGCCAGCGCATGGTCTTTGGCGATCAAGGCAATGATCTCGAAGCGGAACAAGGGGTGATAAGCCACGCTCTCATCGGCATCCATTTCTGACACGATGGCCACATCCGCCTTGTGGCTGTATAACAGCCCTACAGGGTCCGCCTGGAAGCCGGACACGATGTCCAGCTCCACCTCAGGCCAGCGCTGGCGGAATAAATCCATCGCGGGCATGAGCCAGTCAAAGCAGGTATGGCATTCAACCGCGATACGCAATTGCCCCGCCACCCCCTGGGCCATGCGAGCCAGGTCGCGCTCGCAATTGGCCACCTGCGGCAGGACACTGTCTGCCAGTTGCAGCAGGCGCTCACCAGCAGGCGTGAAGCGTATAGGTGTGGTCTTGCGCTCGAACAAGGGTGTGCCGTGATGTTCTTCCAGCAACTTGATCTGGTGCGACAGTGCTGATTGCGTGACATTCAACAGAACGGCGGCACGCAATAAATTGCCAGACTCACGCAGGGCATGCAGGGTTTTCAGGTGGCGTAGCTCTAGTATGGATTGCATGTTCTCAGAGCCTTAGGGCCCATTATGAATAAAATTCAAGATGATTCTTAAAATATCTCGTTTGAATCATAGTCAATTCTAACCCATCATACTCAAACCTGATAGGAGATTGACATGACAACTGCACACACCCTGGGCTTCCCCCGCATAGGCGCCCAAAGAGAATTGAAATTCGCACAAGAATCCTTCTGGAGCGGTGATATCACCGAAGCCACCCTGCATGAAACCGGCAGCGATTTGCGCGCCCGCCATTGGGGTTTGCAAAAGCAGGCTGGCCTCGATTTTGTCAGCGTTGGTGACTTTGCCTGGTATGACCAGGTCTTGAACACCCTGGCCCTGCTGGGTGCCCTGCCAACGCGCTTTGGCTTTGATGCAAAAAAACTGAGCCTGGCAGACTACTACGTCGCAGCCCGTGGCAACCCCCAGCACTTTGCGATGGAAATGACCAAATGGTTTGACACCAATTACCACTACCTCGTTCCAGAATGGACGGCAGATACCAGCTTTGATGGTGGTGTAGATTGGCTGTTTGAAGAACTCGCACAAGCCCAGTCCCTGGGTCACAAAGCCAAAGCCACCCTGGTTGGCCCCCTGACCCTGCTCTACCTCGGCAAGATCAAAAATGGCCTGGACAACAAACTCGATTTGCTAGCCAAAATCATCCCCGCCTACCAGCGCCTGCTGGCCCGCCTGCAAGAGCAAGGCGTGGAATGGGTGCAGATAGATGAACCTATCCTGGCACTGGACCTCGACAATGCCTGGCTGGATGCATTTGTGCTGGCCTACAATGCCCTTGCACAAAACACACCCAAATTGCTGCTATCGACTTACTTTGAATCAGTGCAGGAACGCGCCGCCCTGCTGCATGCCCTGCCTGTCGCAGGCATTCACCTGGACCTGGTACGCGCTCCTCAGCAACTGTCTGCACTGCTGGTCAACTGGCCGCAAGACCGCGTATTGTCTGCCGGGGTCATCGATGGCCGCAATATCTGGCGGGCAGACCTGACAGGCTTGCTGGCCAGCCTGCAAACTACCCACGCCCAATTGGGTGATAACTTGTGGCTGGCCGCAAGTTGCTCCCTGCTGCATGTACCGGTGGATCTCGCAGCAGAGACAGCACTCGATGCAGAAACCCTGAGCTGGCTAGCTTTTGCCACCCAAAAACTCGATGAAATCGTCGCCCTTAAGCAAGCCCTGAATGGCAATGCTGCCAGCGTCGCCCAGCAATTCAAGGCTGCAGAGCAGGCCGCTACCAGTCGCCGCACTTCGGTACGCATCCACAACCCTATCGTACAAAAACGCCTGGCTGCGGTTACAGAACAGGATGTCACCCGTCACCATGCTTTTGCAGGCCGTATCAGCGAACAGCAAAAGCGTTTTGCGCTGCCCCTGTTCCCGACCACCAGCATAGGTTCCTTCCCGCAAACCAAGACCATACGCCAGGCCCGCGCAGCGTATAAACGTGGTGACTTGTCGCACCTCGAATACCTCGAAGCCATGCGCGCAGAAATCCGCCTGGTCGTTGAGCAACAAGAAAAGCTCGACATCGACGTACTGGTCCATGGCGAACCAGAGCGTAATGACATGGTCGAATATTTCGGCGAACAACTCTGGGGCTATGGCTTCACCCTGAATGGCTGGGTACAAAGCTATGGCTCACGCTGCGTCAAACCGCCCTTCATCTATGGTGACGTCTATCGCCCGGAAGCCATGACAGTCAGCTGGAGTGAGTACGCTCAAAGCCTGACTGCCAAAACCATGAAAGGCATGCTGACCGGCCCCGTCACCATGCTGCAATGGTCCTTCGTGCGCGATGACCAGCCACGCTCCACCACCGCCCTGCAAATAGCCCTGGCCCTGCGCGATGAAGTCGCCGACCTCGAAAAAGCAGGCATAGGCATGATACAGATAGACGAACCCGCTTTCCGCGACGGCCTGCCGCTGAAGCAGCAAGACTGGTCCGCCTACCTGGACTGGGCAGTGCGTGCGTTCAAACTGAGTTCAGCCGTCGTCAGGGACGATACGCAAATCCACACCCACATGTGCTATTCAGAATTCAACGACATCCTGCCCTGGATAGCCGCCATGGATGCCGACGTCATCACCATAGAAACCTCGCGCTCGGACATGGAATTGCTCGACGGCTTCGGCGACTTCGCCTACCCCAACGACATAGGCCCCGGCGTGTATGACATCCATTCACCACGCGTACCCAAAGTCAGCGAAATGCAAAGGCTGCTACAAAAAGCCCGCAGCGTACTCCCCGACGCCCGCCTCTGGGTCAACCCCGACTGCGGCCTCAAAACCCGCGACTGGCCAGAGACGATAGCTGCTCTGGAAAACATGGTGCAGGCAGCCAAGTTGTTAAGAGCGACCGTGGCGGCGGATGATGAAGAGCATCAGGATTGTTGCTGATAAAAACAGACCAGGCAATTTGAAATAAAACCCGGGCGCATCTCAGCTTTTGATGAGATGCGCCCGCCTGCATTGAAGCGCAAAGCTACCCATCCTGTATGAGCGGCTTCAGCCGCGAACAAGTTTTACCGTAACTTCAAAATCTCGCAAGCCCGCAATTGCCCTTATCTTCGCGGTTAAAGCCGCTCCTGCAAGCGGTGCAATCGCCATCCGATGAGTGAGTAATAGCCGTTCAACTTCAGAAAACCACCCGCGATCCCTTCATTCACACGCGGAATACCTTATGCCTTGGTAAAAACGTCCCATTCCATGATATCAATGCGACTTAATACATGGTATATTTTTTCTGTCATGCTCACATTACAGCTCTGCTGTTGATGTGCCTGAACCGGAAAACAATGCTGATCAGCAGCCAAATTTATGCAATGAGCCTTATCCCATGCCATACCTTGTCCGCAGCGTCGTAGCGATATTTTCCATATGCTGTCTCACCTTGTTTACGTCTGCAAGTCGCGCCGAAGCGCCTCCGCTTAAAGCCGCTGTGCTTGATGCCATGCCATTCAAATTTGAGGCTCAAGTAATCTCTGTAAGCTCAAAAACCCTGGCGTCAGACAACTGCAAAACAGAAGTCAGATTTGAGCTTACGGCAAGCAAAGTCAAAGACATGGGCACTCAGCATATTCCTGAGGAATTCAAACTGACTGGCAGTGCCTTCAGTTACCATTCCGGTTGTGTTGGCCCAGGCGGCATGCGCATTTTTGAATTCATCAAACCAGGTGAGCACATCCTGGTCCATGCGAACAGCAATGCTACGGATGGCAGCTTCGAGCTGACTCACTATTCGCAAGTTACGCGCTTACCGCTTCAGACCCCATAAAGTCACTTTCAGCGCCGTTCAAGAAGCAGCATTTCGGATACCTATCTTACTGATCAACTCGTTCGTAGCAATGTAAGCATTCAACAGCTCAACCAACTATTTTGGTACAGCCTTATCGTCAAACATATAATATTTATTTTTGAAATCATAAATACGGACAAAATCTTTCAAAGCACCTGACCACATACCAAAATGCCCCATATCATTCTGGTCGAATATCGCTTCTATCGTTGCCACCTTGCCGTTAAATTTATAGAGTACCTTATATTTTTTATCGATTCGCTTCCTGTCTTCCTCCGTTTCATACGGCCCGGAATCGACATTCAGCCAAAGGCAATCCTTGCTGGAATTTCTGACCTTTGTCAAACATATGGACATATTTTCCCGACCAACAGTCACATAGCCAGTCACCAAGACAAGTTTTCCATCGTAACGTTCAGGGGTCGCGATCAGATTAATGAGAGACAGGCTTTGAAAGCGATTTTCGACATCGGCTTCAGTCGCAGTGGCAAAAAGACTAGTTCCAGAAAACAGGCAGGCAACCATTAAGCGGAGAATTTGACTAAATGTCATTTTGCGCCAGGGTGGGCAAGAAATAAAAATGCAGCGCGTCAGCGAGAAATAGGTTTGCACTGAAACTACGCAAGATTGTTGAGGACGACTGTCACGACGGATGATAAAGAGTATCGGAATTGTTATTAAAGTTAAAGCGGTGTCTTCAGAAACTGTCTGACACCGCTTTAAACTCATAAAAGACATTCAGTTTCAGCTAATCCAGTTTTTTTATTTCTCCCTGAGTATCCAGGCCAAATGACACCAAGAGTTCCATTCGATCAGGGTGATTTTTTTGCAAGTAATCAATATTCCCATATCCTGCTGGTGCAGAAATATTCTGGATATTCATTTTATTCATTACACCGACTGTTGCAACCCATACCCGCTTGTAAAAGACAGGTTCATGCCCTAGCCTGGTTATATACTCATTCACATTTATTTTCTTAAAAAACTGCCGCTGTTCAGACAATAGTCGATTGGAACCCTCATATCGCAATTTATCACTATCCAAATACGCTATTTGCTCCGTGGACGCTTTCCCAGCTAAAGAAAGCGCCAAATAGTCCTCATACTTTTTATTCATTTCCCTGATAGTCCATTGCTCCGCGCTACCATGCCAGATAACCAATGCGGAAGGCCGGATTATTTTTGTTTTTGCTGCGGTAAATACATAGTTTGCGCATGAAGACATGCACAAACTAGGCACTTCGACCTCAATCTGATTGTCGTATACCCAATGTCCAAAGAGGATGCCGAAGTGTGCATCTCCTCCCTGGGAATTAATGAACAAACGTTCTATTTTTTTATCCGCCGCAGCAGAAATAAAGTCATTGACCGTTTCATCAATAACACCAAAATAAAGACCAACATTATCTATAAAATAGAATTTTGCAGGCGTCCTGCTTTTTTCAGGTTTAGATTCATCAGCCATTGCACTAATTGATAATGCGGCCATTATCAGCGCAACCACGGTCTGTTTATATGTCTTCATGCACTTGGAATTCAAATTAATTTTTTGAGGTAAGTCTGTTTGGTGTCTCAATATATATCTCCTGCAGGAAGGCGATATTTCATCTTAAAGTACAGATTAAAATTATGAGCTCTAGCTATGTTAATACGATCGTCAAAATGAGGGATTCTTCACCCACGTCGGCGTCAACGCCGTCACCTGCGGCGGGCCAGATAACAAAGGTTCGACATCGACCAGATAAGCAGCATAACTGGCTGTCTGCAAAAATGCCTGTGAGGCTTCTGCGCTGCTGTATTACTGAAACGCACAGATCACGTCCGGATCAGCATTGTCAAAGCAATAGAAATAGGCCAAATGGCCAGGATTAGCTGCGACAGCCGGGGCCATATGTTTTTCCCAGACAGCGCGCACTTCGTCGCGTTTCCCTGGCTGGGTTTTGTGTTTAATGATGACGGCAAAAGTGTTCATAGAGCTTTCAGTCCTGTGTTTGCATTAATTGTTTATATAAGGTACTCGCTAAAACTGTTGTGCTAAACCTCAGCAAGGACCACATATTTTCTAAATTCATTTTTCAGTGCCAATACATGAGCTGCAAATTGCGCTTCAGTATAGTTAACTTCATCCAGCCATTGCCAGTAGCTGACAGTCAACTCTCCATCATCAATGCCTATTGCAACATCAGGGTTTTCGAGATCAAAGACCTGCACAGCACATAATCTCAACCGGGGCATGCGCCTCTGAAGAGTTAGAAACGATGCCTTAGCAATTTTTCTGGCACAGACATCAAATGAGTTGTCTTGCCCATCAATTTCAACTATTTTTTCACTAACGATGACGATTTCCCCACCCTCTTCTTTTGCTCTTTCAAAGTAGTGCAAGAGCAGGTTTGTTTGTGCTATTTTCTTGTGTGCCAACGAAAGCGACTTCAGTATCTGGGCAAGCGCGGCAATGATTTTTTCATGATCATCACTGGCAACCAAAGTCAGGAGAGTTGCTGTATTTTTTAGTCTCATTAAAAATTCTCGTTTAAGCGCATCAACCTGGCTGGAAGTAAAAGCTTTATTGAGGTTCAGGAGGAATCTGGTTCAAGGTGACAATTTTTCCTGCGCTATCCAGACCAAATACAACAGGTTCTCCACCAGACTGTATGTTTGCAATCAGATTTCTCTTCAAATAATTTGGCGATGCATAGTTGGGGTTCGCTTCTACATTCTTTATACCCATTTTATTCATCAACTCTATCGTCGCAGTCCAGCCATCGACTTTATACCAAATCGGTTCCTGGCCTAGCCGGGTTATATATTCATCTATTCCTAATTGAGAAAATAATTCAGCTTGCATAAGCCTGATTTTCTTTGCACTTTCATATTTGATTTGATTATTGGTTAGGAATTCCTTTTCACTTGAAGTCAAGGCATTGTCGCCAATCTTGGTCTTGGCAAGTAAAGCATCGTAATAAGCGATTCCTTCGCGAACATCTTTTTGCTCTATACCTCCATGCCAGATTACCAGTGCTCCGCGCTCTATGATTTTTCTGTTTGCAGCGGGAAAGACATAGTTTGCACATGCAGACATGCACAGGGTCCTGACTCTTAAATCCAGGCCATGCTCACGAACCCAGTGCCCCAGTTTCAAAGCAGAAAAAATTTCTCCACCAGTCGAAAAAATGATCATGCTTTTCGCCTGGGTATCTTTATTCTTCTCAAGAAAATCATCAACTGACTTTCCATTTATTTGCCCAACAAAGATGAGCTCACTTTCTGAAGCATTTCCAGGCCCCGTTTCACCTGAAGCTTCCCAAGCTTTACTAAGAATCCAGCAAATTCAATGCTTCCCGCCTGATTTCATTTCCGCAAAAGAAGTAATTCGGAAAATAATCCCCGTCTGAGTAACGTAAATATTTACAGAATTGCGGAAAAATATTTTGACAAAAAAGCGATATGTTTTGAACGTTTTTTAGTTTAAATTTGCTTGTCCACAAAGACGATGCGATGTGCATGTAGATTCCGACTCGTCCGCTCTTCGCTCTCCCTATTCATCCGGTTTTAGGTGCCTGCTGCATGTGTGACTCAGGTCTACATGCAGTGGTCAATATAGATATGCATGTACATATACATTGGCCAGTGCTACATACATTGGAACAGATTCAGGTGCAATAAGACAATCGTTCTAAAATAAAGTACCCATCGGGAAAATGGTAACGCAGGTAACGGACATTCAAGAAAGCATGCAAAGCATTGATCTATAAGGCTTTCAAGAGATTAGATAAAGGTAATAAATAAGTAATATATAAGTATTCTAGTTACCTATACCTATAGTATTTATTTCACTTATGAATAGTCTTTAAAATCAACGATCTAGATTTTTATTACCTTTTGCATTACCTTAAAATACCTTTTAAAGTAACCAGCTATTTCCTTTCAAATCAGGCACTTAGGATTGAATATTTTCTGCCCATACCTCAGTTACCTTTTCCCCTAGTACGCCTCAAATCCCTTAAATCCGAAATACAACAACTGCGTAAATTTCATGGGCGAAAATTTCACTAAGACTGCATGAAATATGCGTCTAATTGCGTCAGCTTTTAAGGCCTTCAATCTGGCCGCATACGTAGGCTGGGCTTAGTCTTAACTGGTGACGCAGATTTGAGTCAAAAGCGGCCCATTTAGCGGGCAGGCGTGGTGGGGGGATGTCTGCGCGCCGGGACTTGAAATGGGAAAAAACGCAGAAAATTGCTTGGGCACAATGGTTTTGGAAGGGCATAGAGGGCCGCGGAGGCGTGCGGCCATGTGATTGTGTAACGGTTTGATACCAGGCGGACAACAAAAAAGCCGCACAGGGCGACTCTTACATTAGCATCTTGGGAGAGAAAGCAAATTATCTGCTTTTTCATTGTTCGGATTTGTTCGTAAATATGCTGCGCGTCCTTGTGGATTTACAACTTCCACGTCTGTTCGACCGCCAGCTAAAAGTCCATCTGGATGTGTGTAGAAAGTATCAATCCCAAGGTTGATTCTATTGATCGCGTCCTCCTTTGTATAAATCCAACCTCCATCAGGGTTCGCTACGTGAGTAACTCGCTCTAATTCTGAACCGGATCGTAGGAGTCCGCCACCAAATGTTTCAATTCTTACATGTGTTATTTTCAAATCCATTAGAAGGCCTCTTTAAAAAAGAAAGTTCGGCAATCAACATTTTTTCAAAAATTCGGACTTAACTGATTACCTGTACAGTATTGTATACCCATATTTGTAATTTATAGTAAAAATGTTGCGAATATTTCGTTTGCTTCATATAATTCATTTGGGTTGATGCTAAGTCCATAGGATGATGGTTTGTGAAATTAAAACCATCATCCTATGGACGGTCTAAATAGGCCTCCTCCGAAATTTACTGTTTTCGATATAGCAATAGTAAATAAATACAAAAAGGAGAAAATTTATGAATATGACAATTGATCCATCTGCTCTGGACTCAAATGAAGTTGAATTAGCTAAAGAAGCGCAACGCTGCATTATTGCCGCGCTAGATCATTCGAAAGCAATGAACATCACAATTGCGGAAGACGATGATGTAGAGCGTTTAGGAGATTCCCCTGTTTTGCGCTTACCGCCTAAAATTTTACGGATGTTTGCAGATATCCTTGGTGAAGTGGCTCAAGGTAAAACTGTCACAATTTTGCCTCGTGAAATGTACATTTCTACGCAAGAGGCCGCCGTAATTCTGAATGTTTCGCGACCTTATTTGATAAAGCTTCTTGAAGAAGAAAGAATCCCTCATCACAAAGTGGGGCGGCATAGGCGCGTTTTACTAAAAGACGTACTTGCCTATAAGGAAGATAGACATAAAACATCGCAAGACGCTTTGGACAAATTGGCAGAACAGGCTCAAGAGTTGGGAATGGGATATTAATGGCGGGCTCAATAACTTATACAGTCGTTTTGGATGCGTGTGTTTTGTATCCTGCCTCAGTGCGCGATATTCTTTTAAGTTTTGCTCACGCTGGACTTTTTCGTGCACGTTGGACAAATCAAATTCATGACGAGTGGACAAGAAATCTAATTAAGAATCGGCCCGAATTAGCAGATAAGGTTAAACTGACTGTCGCATTAATGAATGAAACAATTGACGACTGTTTGATTGAAAATTATGAATATGTGATTGACTCTTTAAATTTACCGGATGCAAATGATCGCCATGTGTTAGCTGCTGCAATTGTTGGACACGCAGATGCCATTGTCACGTTTAATCTAAAGGATTTTCCAGCAAGCACAGCGGCAACACATGGAATTGAAATTTTGCATCCAGATGATTTTTTAGTTTCTCAATTCGAGCTTGCACCTCTTAAAGTTGTTACCGCCATTAAAAAAGCACGGGCCAGATTAAAAAACCCCGAAATGTCAGCTAAGGAATTAATTGACAAGTATGAATCTGTCGGCTTGACTCAATTCAGTAGCCTTCTTAGAGATGCGATACATTTAATCTAGATTCGGCATATGTGCAAAATGATGAATTTTCGCTCTTGTGTCATTTTATATAGAGCCATCTTCAATTGACACTAACCAATTTATCGCAAAAATATGCAGTGTTTTTATTTTGAGGGTTTAATTCCAGCCCTCAAAAATGCTGCTTGCTCTATCTCAAAATCATCCCTGCAGTCCCGATTACAAAACAGTAGACCTGGTGCCACAGATTCATCACAAAAACGGCAGCGCCCGGTACTTTTCATCAATGGCTTATTGCACGCATTGGCAATCGCCGAAGAAATAAAGGTCTCAACATTTTTATCTGACATATCTGCAACATCACTCATTTTGCTGCCCCTCCTGCATCTGCTAAAGAATATGGATTGAATCGGATTACTTCCTCGCCCAGCCAGTCGTTAAACTCTCTGAAACGTGCCTGTAGCGGTTCCAGTTCATTCATGGCAAAGACCTTTGCCGCCGGTTCAACAGCACCAAAACCGCCCGTATTGTTCGGCACCAGACCCAGCAGTTGAGGCGGCACACGGTGGGCCGCCAGCATGTCGTCACGCGTCACGTTCTTGATGCTGAAAAATTCATCCTTGGCTGCCACTTCAGATACCGGCAAAATCTGGATGCCGTCTTTTTTACCGTTTGGCGCGTACATGAACACATTGCGGAAATTGCCCGGCCCCTTGCTGTCCCGCAGTGCCTGGCGCATGGCGTCAACGTCTGTTTGATTCTGGGCCGCGTCGGTCATGTACAAAATAAACCCGGCATGTGAACCATTTTTGTAATACTTGCGCCGGAAAAGCGTAGCAGCCTCGTTCAACCAGGCAGAGTGCAAGGCACTCAAATATTCCGGCAGGCCGTACACCTCTTGATTAATGTCCGGTTCCATCAGATGGAAAATTGAACCAGTGGCAAATTCATGTTCTTGCTGCCAGCCACGCACGAATGCGTATTTGTCCAGATCGTCACAGCACCGGCGCGTGTATTTGGACAATGCCGGTGCAAGCTGCAAAAGCTTTCCTGTACGGCTTGTTTGCTTTTCCAGATAGCCATTGCCAAATATCAGGTAATCAAGCGCAAACCGGCTAAACGCCAGGCGTGACAGATATTTATGCGGGATGAAGGTGGCCGCCAGCAAATTGCGTTTGACGTAAATAGCGGTGCTATGGTGGACGCTGGCACGGAAAGACTTAGCCAGGCCGTCCCAGCTTATAGGTGGCTCGTAGTACCTGCCATTTGACCAGCATTCGATATAGTCCAGAATTTCAGACCGGTCCAACACCGGCGAAGGGTCACCAAATGAAAACGCCTCTACGCCTGACGGTGGCGACATTACCGGCGTACTGTTTGGTGTGCTGGATGACGTGCCACTCACCTGGCCGCGTCGATTTTTGTTACTCATGAATAAACCTCCATAAATGAACTGCTGTTACTGATGCCACCATCCAGCGGTTCATGATCAAGTACATGCATCAATGCCCAGGCCAAGTCAGCGTGTCCGGTTTCCTCGCTACGGTCTGCCTTGTACGTCACATGCTGGCCGCTGGCCGTCAGTGTCTTTTTGATCGTCATAAACGACTGCGCCAGGTCCGTTGCGCCCGCGTCAAACTCCAGCCTGCCTTTACTGATCACGTCTTGCGCTTTCAGCACCATGCGGCTTTTAACTGCTGGGTCGTAGTTGATCTTGGTCACGTTTGGATAGAAATTTTTGACCAGTTGATAAACACCTTCACCCATGCCGGTGGCATCAATGCCGATATACCCAACGTGAAAGCGAATAGTGGTTTGGCGTATCTGTTCTGCCTGGGCGGCAAAGTCCATGCCGCGAAACTGGATTCGTTCCAGCACGCGGAATTTACCGCCTGGTGTCAGCGGTGGCGCCACAACAACCAGCCCGGCACTGTCGCCCGTAAAAGCTGGGTCATATCCCACCCATACCGGGGCGTCACCGAATGGCCGTGTAGTGAAATGTTTAAAATCCGTCCACAGTTCCCACGAATCGACCATGCATTTTTGCAAGGCCGTCAATGGGAAAACAGACAAGGTGTCATCAATAAATTGACACATCAGCAGATTTTCAAATTGGTCTGGGCTGTACTCGTATGTACGTAACTCTTCGATGTCAAACAGATTGCAGCCGCCGCGCTCAGCGTCCAAAATCGTCACAATCTGACGCCACATCTTGTCTTCGCCAGTAAAGCCGCTGGCAAGCCGTCTGTGACTGATATCGATGCTTACCTGGTCTTTTTTCGCCCTGCGCTTGTTGAACAGTTCACCTGTCCAGAATGGATAAGCCTGATGTGTGATGCTGGACGGCGTTGAAAAGTAGGTCTTGCGCCACTGCTTATGCAGAGCCATGCCAGACGCCACCTTATTAAGTTCTTGAAAACTATGCGTCCAGAAAAATTCATCAAAATAGAAATTGCCGTGATAGCCCTGGGCAGTACGCGCATTGGTACCCAAAAAATACAGGTGCGCTCCATTCGGCAACACGATAGGGTCCCCGGCCAATTCAATGCCCGCCGACTCCTTGGCAAACTGGATAATGTATTGTTTGAAGACATGCGCCTGGGCTTTGGACGCAGATAGGAATATCTGATTACGCCCGGTTTCCATGGCGTCCGCCAGGGCTTCCCGCGCAAAATACCAGGTAGCACCAATTTGCCGCGACTTCAAAATCACCCGCGTGCGCTCGTGCCCGTTGCGCAGCCACACCTTTTGATAATCAAACAGTGAGTCTTTGAAGGCTTCAAAAAGTTTGTCGCGTTGTTCTTCGCTGTAGTCGTTGCGCGTGGGTTTTTTCTTTGGCCCGGCATTACGGTTTGCCAGCTTAGGATTCAAATCCACTTCATTGCCGTCAGGCGTTTCATACTTTCGCACGCGTGACGTTTGCACCACCTGGCGCATCAGCAAATCAATCTCTTTATAATCCCCGCCCGTTTTTTCTGTCTTGGCTATCAACTGAATCAGGCGCGTTTCCAGACATGATTCAAGCTTTTCTATCAGCGGCGTCTTGTCCCACTTTTCACGGTCACACCAACTCTGCACAGTCGTGCGCGCAATGTCTAAATGCCGGGCAATAGACGATATCCGCCAGCCTTGCCAGTACAAGGCCTGCGCTTGCTTTTTTATGTCGTAGGTAGGCGCGAAAGCCGCGCCATCAGCAAGCGCGTCTATCTCGTTTTCTGTTGAAGGTTCAGCGGTGATTACGTCATCAAGATCAGTCATACCGCCAGCTTAGGGGCATCGCGCACGCGAAGGCACTCCCAGCAAGTTGTTATCAAACTTAACAACTCCCTTGTCATTGATGGTTATGACAGCAAAGCAGAGTATGGGAACCTCACAGCCAAACCCGATTAAACCTTACACCACCAGATCATGACCAAAAAATTCAAATCAAAATTCTTTCGCGTGGCGCTGGAAGGCGCAACAACAGATGGCCGTCAAATTGAACGAAGCTGGATTCAGCAAATGGCTAAGAACTTCGACCCGCAAAAATACGGCGCACGCATCTGGATGGAACACATACGCGGCACCCTGGCAGATAGTCCATTCCGCGCCTATGGTGACGTGACAGCGGTAAAAGCCGAAGAAGTCACCATTGACGGCAAAAAGAAACTGGCCTTGTTCGCTCAAATCGAGCCTACAGACGATCTGATTGCCATGACCAAGGCCAAGCAAAAGATTTATACCAGCGTAGAAATCAATGACAAGTTTGCCGATACCGGCGAAGCCTATCTTGTCGGCCTGGGCGTAACAGACAGCCCCGCAAGCCTGGGTACCGAAGTGCTGGCCTTTGCAGCACAAAATCCCGCAGCAAATCCTTACGCGTCACGCAAAGCCAGCCCCGGTAATCTCTTTTCTGAGGGCGCAGAAACCGTTTTGGAATTTGAAGAAATCGACACTGAAACGACCGGTCTTGCTACCAAAGTCAAAGACCTGCTGAAAAGCTTTGGCAGTAAAAAAGCTGGTGACGATGCCCGTTTTAACGACATGGGCCAGGCTTTAGAAACAATGCTGGAACACACAACAGACCAGGAAAAACGCTTCAGCGAATCGAACAAGCGCATTGCTGAACTCGAAAAAGACCTCAAAACAGTCACAGGAAATTTCAACAGCCTGAAAGAACAACTGGACAAGGAACCCGGCAAGCAAACCACCAGGCCAACAGCCACCGGCAGCAGCGGAGCGGAACAGACCGACTGCTAAATCTAAAGCCGACGCAAAAAACCGCTGTAAACAAACCTAATAAATTTTGGAGTTTCACGCATGAAAAATAATACCCGCCTTGAATTTAATGCCTTGGTTAAACGCCTGGGTGAAATCAATGGCATTGACAACGCCACGGAAAAATTCAGCGTCACCCCCAGTGTTCAGCAAACACTGGAAGACAAGATTCAAGAATCCAGCGAATTTCTGACCAAAATCAACATCATCGGCGTCACTGAAATGGAAGGCGAAAAGCTGCACCTGGGCATTTCTGGCCCTGTTGCCGGCCGCACTGACACAAACACAAAAGACCGCCAGACCCGTGACTTGACCGGCCTGGACAGCAATAAATACAAATGCAGCAAAACCAACTACGACACTCATATTCCATATGCCAAACTGGATGTCTGGGCTAAATTCAAAGACTTTCAAACGCGTATTCGTAACGTCATCGTTCAGCGTCAGGCACTGGACCGTATGATTATGGGCTTTCACGGTGTCAGCATTGCCGCTGATACTGATATCGTTGCTCATCCTCTGCTGCAAGATGTGAACATAGGCTGGCTGCAACACATGCGCGAAGATGCACCGCAGCGTGTCATGAGCCACGGTGCTACACCAGGCAAAGTCAAAATTGGTGTCAACGGTGACTATGCAAACCTTGACGCCGCCGTTTTTGACGCCATCGAACTGATAGACCCATGGTTCCGCGCAGATGCTGGCCTCGTCGTCATCGTCGGTCGTGAACTGATGCATGACAAGTATTTCCCACTGGTGAACACTAAACAGGCACCAACAGAAACACTTGCCTCAGACATCATCATCAGCCAAAAACGTCTTGGCGGCCTCCAGGCAATCAGTGTGCCGTACTTCCCGGCAAATGCATTCCTGATTACGCGCCTGGATAACCTGTCTATCTACTTCCAAGACAGCGCCCGCCGTCGTCAGATCGTCGATAACGCCAAACGTGACCGTATTGAAAACTATGAGTCGTCTAATGATGCCTACGTGGTAGAAGAATACGGCATGACTGCGCTGGTTGAAAACATTGAATTGGTCTGATCATGAAACCTACTAGCCCAGCTCAAAGACACATGGCCCGCGTCCTAGCAGAAAAGGCGGCGGCCACATCGATACACGGCGAACCAGTGCAAGGCAGTGCCTATGATTTGATGTGCGCCAAACTCATCACTGATCGCCAGCGCCTGAAGCAAATTCAATCCATCAAAAAGAAAATCGAAGTAAAACGCGAAATTCTGCCGGATTACAACGAATGGGTAGAAAGCACCCTCAAGTATGGCAAAGGCGCGCAAGACACCGTACTGGTCACCGTGCTGGTCTGGTACATCGATACCGGCGATTATGCCCGCGCCCTGGAAGTCGCGCACTATTGCATGTTCCATAACCTGAGCCTGCCAGACCAGTACAACCGCAATCTTGCCACCATGCTGCTGGATGAAATCCCAGGCGAATACCTGGCTGGCCGGTTTGAAAACCCCGCAGAGGCACTTGCAACCCTCAAGGCCGTGCAATTGATGACGGTGGATGAGGATGTACCAGACCAGGCCATGGCAAAGCTGTACAAAGCCCTGGGCTATGCACAAATCGGCAAGATAGGTAACGGAGATATCGAATTTGATCAGTTGACCGAAGACGACACCAGCCGCGCCCTTGAATACCTGCGCAAAGCCCTAGACCTGACCGACAGCATAGGCGTCAAAAAAGACATTGAACGTCTGGAACGTCGTTTAAAGCAACTGGCTGACGCCAAGACACAAACACAGGCGCAAGCCTAACCGAGCACCCCAACGTGCCGGGCGGCGCGGGCTGATTGCCAATGACTAGCCATCATGCAGCATGAAGCCCGCCCACCGCCCACTTTCATATATTGACAATCGACCAGGTCCGACCATGCCATTTAATGCCAACCCGCCAGGCGGCGGCACGCCGCAATCAATCCCTGTTACCAATGATGGATTTTTTCCAGACATTGACCTGATCGCCATGCGCGATGCAATCCGGCTTGATGGCACCGTGACAGACACGCGCCTGCGTGATGCCACTGTGGCCGCCATCATCCACGTCAACGGCGAGGTAAGAAGCCTCAAGGCATCAGCCACCGGCGCAGGCAATGCGCGCCTGGCAGATATCCCGGCTGATCAGGTGGACGGCAAAAGCATTCTCGTTGCCCACTACCTGCGCGCCGTCTACTGCACAGCAAAAGCAGACTTGATAGAACGCTATGCAGACTACGACACCACCGCCACATCACTGGACGATAAAAAACTGGTCGGCTTCCTTGCCAATGGTCACGAAGACCAGCGACGCAATGCGCAATGGGCTATATCTGATCTGCTGGGCCGTCATCACGTCACTGTAGAACTGATCTGAGTTTGCTAACCCTATGATTGTCCGCGCCCAACAAAACGACACCTTAGACCTGCTGGTATGGCGGTATCTGGGCAGCACCAGCAGCATTGCCGCCGTGCTTGCCATCAATCCCGATATCGCCAGCCTGGGTGCGTTTCTTCCAATGGGCAAAGCCATCAACCTGCCAGACCGTGCACCGGCAGCGCCCGTGCTGCAAATGATTAATTTGTGGGACTAACAATGAATACCAACGTCATGGAACCTTTGAAAGCATCGCCCCCTGTAGCCATCAGCGCCATCACGCTGCTGGGCATCCCACTGAACGAATGGGTATTCATTCTCACGATCATTTACACGGTTCTGCAAATCACCTTCTTTGTGCGTGACAAGGTAATAAAGCCTTGGCTGCACCGTCGCGCAAATGCGCAGAAAGGAAAACAACAAATATGACTACCAACATCAAGCAAAGACTGATTGCCGCCGGTATTGCCGCAGCACTGCCCCTGATCGTGTTGTTTGAGGGCACCAGGCAAACCGCCTATCTGGACCCGGTAAAAATCCCCACCATATGCAGAGGCCACACCAGCGGCGTCAAAATGGGACAAACTGCAACCATGGACCAGTGCGACGCCATGACAGCAGATGACTTGCTCATTGCCAAAGCCTCTATGGAAAGCTGCCTGAAAGTTCCATTGAACGACAACCAGCGCGCCGCATTCACAAGCTTTGTCTACAACGTGGGGCCAGGTAGAAAAGGCGTCAAAGATGGTTTTTGCGTGCTGAAAGATGGTAGACCATCCACTATGATCACAAAGCTAAACAACAAGGATTACACCGGCGCATGCAACCAGTTTCCATTCTGGAACACAGTAGACGGCGTAGTTTATGCAGGCCTGACCAAACGCCGGGCCGCAGAACGTGAACTATGTTTGAAACCCGTATAAAACAATCAGGTGACACATGCCCAAATTCTTGACCATGCTTGACCCACGCCCATGGATAGCCCTTGCAGTCGTTGCCGCTGTTCTCTTTTGTATCGTCAAATACAAAGACGCTATCAACGAAACAACCAAGCTCAAGGCACAAATATCCCAGGACCAGGCAGAAGCAACAGCCAACACACTGGAAAACGAAAGGCTGATGTCTCGCAGCCTGGCCGCCATAGCCTCCAACCACCAAAAGGAAATGCAAGATGAAAAGGACAAACAAGACAAGTTTATTAGTGGCGTGCGCAATGGCACTGTGCGCCTGTCAATCCCCGTTAAAGCTTGCCCAGCCGGTGCCGGTGCAAATACCGCCCCTGGACCCGGCGATATCCCAGAAGCGCGAGCCGAACTTACTCCAGCGGCTGGAAGTGCTCTTGCAGCCATCGCCACAGACGGCGACAACGCAATCAGGCAATTAAACGCCTGCATAGACAGTTACCAGGCCATCAGGACCGTCATCAATGTACAAACCAAATAGCCTGCGCAACCACCTCACCGCAGCAAATCCAGACCTCAAGCGCAACCCAGACAAGTTGCTTGTCTTTGCTGATGAAGGCCGCTTAATTGGCACCGGTACAGCTTCCCGGTCGTTTGAATACGCCTACAAGCTCAATGTCATCATTACCGACTTTGGCGGCGATGAAGACGGATTGATGGTGCCATTGCTGGACTGGGTGGCCGTCCACCAGGCAGACTTGCTGGGCAACCCAGACAAGCGAGAAAAAGGCATTCGCTTTGTAGTGGACTTCAACAATCACGACTCTGTAGATATCTCGCTTGAATTAGAATTATCTGAACGCGTCATTGTCAAGCAAAATCAAAACCGGCTTGATATCACCCATGCAGGAGAGATAGCCCCAGCCCCTGACTATGCCGCACCATACTGGCAGCTATTCAACGGTGACAAGTTGCTGGCTGAATGGCAGGTACTCAAAACAGACACAGAACAATGAGTGACGACCTTAAAGCCCTGGAACAATGGGCAAGCGTCCTGCTTGCCCAACTCGCCCCCGCACAAAGACGCAAAGTGAATTTGCAGGTTGCACAGGATTTGCGCCGCAGCCAGCAGCAGCGCATCAA
The DNA here is from genome assembly GCF_049339865.1 of Undibacterium sp. TC9W. Lineage (NCBI taxonomy): Bacteria > Pseudomonadati > Pseudomonadota > Betaproteobacteria > Burkholderiales > Oxalobacteraceae > Undibacterium > Undibacterium sp. TC9W. The sequence continues at coordinate 35,255 of NZ_JBMPPJ010000020.1, forward strand.
ATCACAAATGACGCCGGAGGGCATCGCCTATACGCCAAGAAAGCCGCGTAAGGATTTGCGCGGCAAGAAAGGACGCATCAAAAAACAGAAGGCTGCCATGTTTGCCAAGCTGCGCACCAATACGCACTTGAAAGTGAAGGCTGACGGCAACGAATTAGCAATAGGATTTTTCGGCAGGGTGGCAAGAATTGCGCGAGTGCATCAGTTTGGTTTAAGCGATAGAGTTAGTAAGGATGGCCCCGAAATCAAATACTCTAAGAGGGAATTATTAGGATTTACTCCAACAGATAAGCAACTAATAAAAACTTTATTACTCAATCATCTGAGAATTTAGTTTTGAGTATATGTGCTGGAATTTCTAACAATTTCATCATTTAGGAAATCACTTGCATCACCGTAGGCTTTACCGGCTTCTGCATATTTAATTTTTTTCGATTCGGTTTGTAGATAACCCGTTGTTGCCGCAAGAATTGCACTCGTACCACATGACACATATGAATTATTTGTAAGTTGAATCAAAATTGAAAATGAGTCAATGTATCTTTTTACTGGTTCACAGAGTTCAGGAAAGTACAATTTTGCAATCAACAATGCTTTATTTGCATCATCAAGAAGCATGATTTCTAAAATTTCAGCACTTGAAGCGCAATTATATAATTTGACACTTTGTTTTCTCGACTCAAGAAAAATTAACGCAAATTCCTCGTACTTCTCCCTTAGTAAAATCCGGCGTTTATGCTTCCTATCAAGCCAACCTTGAAACATTGCGACACCTTGCGCTAACGCCACGCCTAGGAGTGCAGCAATTGCAGGTACAAAGGATGTATCAGCCATATAAGTGCCTTTAGAGTCATCATTGATATGCATTTAATTCTATCCTACAATCGAATTAAATTATCATAAATGAAAGAAACTAATGTACCTATTTAAAGCGGCAGTGGCGAATTGTTTGATGATGGGCGAAGAAATTTCAACCTATGGCGAAAGAAGTTATAGAGACAAAGTAATTTTCAATTGCAATAGTTTCAAATTGACATTCATACAGAAGCCTGAAATTATTGAAAACAGAATCGATTTTAGGGACACCTGCACGGTTACTACTGAGGTGTCAGTAGAATTTGAAGACCTTCAAGATGTAGAAAAATTGGGTAGAACTTTAGATGACATTTGCTGGTTACTTTCTTTTGCATGCTTATCAAAAATTGGGTGCCCAAGTTATGAAATTTCAAATGGGCATAAAACCAGTACTGGAATTGTTGGTAAGGCAAATTTCTTCAGACCTTCTCTAGACATAATGCAGGGAAAAAATATTAGAGAATTCGTTGACCAAGTTTTCGATAATTACAAATTTTCTGTGACAACTAGAAAACTGAATGTCGTAATAGATTATTTAGTTGAATCAGATAAGCAAGCACAGCCAACGGAAGTAAAGTTGATTCTCTTGTTTGTAACACTTGAAAATTTAAAGCATACATACGCGGAAGAATTAAATATTCCGTTTAAAAAAGGGTTTTTTAGAAAAAATGCACGTGTCAGCAAAAAATCAAAAAGAATGGTTGAGGATGCTTATAAATTCGAGGAACTATTAGAGATGATGTTTAAATCAGTTGGGATGAACCCAATACTTGATACCATAATTGATCTGAGAAACGAAATCGTTCATTCAGGTCTATCAGTTAAAACACATGGACAACAATTTGAAATGTATTGTGAAATTCACGACATCATTAGGGAATACTTTTTTCGATTGCTTGGTTTTAAAGGAGTATTTCCAACCTATTCATCACGTGGGACACAATATAAAACTTTAAAATAGTAATCACGTTATACACCTTAATTTTAGAAGTGCTGTAAGTTGCTAATCGAATTAACAACCCTCTCTTAGATGACTATGTTCTGCTGACAGTTCAACATAGTCAGCATGAATTTCAATCTTGCCGACCTCTCTCGCCGCTTAGAAAACATAGTTCGCTACGGCGTCATTGCTGAAGTAAAGCATGGACGCGTACCGCTGGCGCGTGTCAAATTTGGCGACATCACTACCGCATTAATCCCCATTGCTGCCACGCGTGCAGGCGCAACAAAAACATGGTGCCCGCCAACAGTAGGCGAACAATGCATCATCTTTTCGCCGTCTGGTGATCTGGCCGCAGGCGTTGTGTTTCCCGGTGTAGCCAGCAATCACAACCAGGCACCAGACGACAATCCAGACAATCACCGCATTCAATACCCTGACGGCGCGACAGTTGATTACAACCACGCAGACCATCACTACACCATCACATTGCCAGCCGATGGCAAATTCAGTTTTGTTGTGGGCAATACCACGCTTGAACTGACCACAGACGGCACCATGCTGCGCACGCCTAAATTTGAGGGCGTCAAGTCATGAGCCACGGTATCGCAGTTAAGACCCTTGACCGTGCAGGCGGCCCACACCGCGCCGGTGGTCAAGACTTCTTTGCCGTTGATGGCGTGCCTGTCGTGGTGCTGGGTGATCGCATCGTCCCGCATGGCCCTGTGCCACACGCTAACCCTGTCATGGTTGAGGGTTCCACATGGATGACCTTGAACGGCATACCTGCATGCCGTGAAGGCCACCACGCAAGCTGCACGCATCCCAGCACAGGCCGTGACTGGTTTGTCATTCCAGACTGAGGCAAGGGATATAAAAATCATGGCAGGCATGAATTTAACCACCGGTGGACGTATAGCAGGCCTGGCGCATTTGCGCCAAAGCATTGCCGACATACTGACCACGCCGATAGGTAGCCGCGTCATGCGCCGAGACTATGGCAGCTTGCTGTTTGAGCTGATCGACCAACCAGACAACGGCGCGACACAAGTACGCCTGTATGCCGCCACCGCTGAAGCACTGCTCAAATGGGAACCACGCATCAAATTGACGCAGGTAAAAATTTATCGCACCGGCATACCCGGCAAAGTCATCATTGAATTGAAAGGCCAACTAGTGCGCGCATCAAAAGCCTTTAACTTGTCATTGCCGCTGACCATCCGGGGGCAAGCATGATTGATCTGAAGGTTGACTTAACTAAGTTGCCAGCACCGGCCATCATTGAAGAACTAGATTTTGAAGCCCTGGTAACCGCCCATAAGCAAGACTTTCTGCAACGCCAGCCAGGTGCGGCCAATGTGCTGAGCCTGCCATCAGAACCGCTGGTCAAGCAAATAGAAGCATTTGCCTATCGTGAAATGCTCTTACGCAATCGCGTCAACCAGGCCGCACGCGCCAACCTGCTGGCATTTGCCACCGGCACAGACCTTGACCACAAAGGCGCATTCTATGACCTGGCCCGCATGCCAGGCGAAGCAGACGAGCGTTACCGCTTGCGCATCCAGTTGCGCATTGCTGCCCTTGCTGGCAATGGCACTCCTGAGCAATACCGCCTGATCGCCATGTCTGCCAGCCCCAATGTAAAAGCCGCCAGCATCAGCAGCCCCAGCGCAGGCGTGGTAAGCGTCGTTCTGTGGTTGATTGATGTCAGCCAGGCGCAAGCCACGAGCGCCGCTGTTTTGACTGCACTCAATGCACCCAATGCCAGGCCGCTGGGGATACCTGTACTTGTGGCCGTGGCCCAGCCCTTGGCACTGAATGTGACTGCAACACTGTGGCGCGATGTCAGCGCCCCGGCTGATATCGTCACAAAAATTACCGCCTCTTTTACTGCTTCGCTTTCCACATATGCAAGCCTGGGCCGCAGTGTGCCGCTGTCCTGGGTAACAACACAATTGCAGCAACCAGGCATAAGCCGGGTGGAATTTCCAGTAAGCGGCCAGCCCGCAGGTAATACGGTCCTGGCTGCTGATCAATACGCTGTGGCCGGGGCCATACAGTTGACTGATGGCGGTGTCGCATGACCGACATTGCCCAACTTTTGCCACCCAACGCCAGCGAACTGGAAAGCAATCTGGTACGCATCGCCCCGCGTGCTGTCATGGATACCGCCGCAGACGCACCGGCCAACCTGTTCACCAGCTTGCCCGCCAGTTTTCAGCCATGGCTTGCAGCAGAGTGGAATTTATCGCAATTCTCGCTGCACTTCGACAGCACAGCCGACTTGATCGATGCAGGATTGCCCTGGTTGCGTGAACGCGGCAGCGCGGCCAGTGTGTTGCGTATCCTGGCTTGGATTGGCTACGACAATGTGACGATAGAAGAAGACGAGTTCTATGTCCACATAGACCCAGGAACTACCCTGGCCGCGCTGGACCTGGCACGCATACGGCAAGTGGTGAACGCATCCATACCAGCACATAGCCGTTTTTATCGCCTGTATCACGGCCTGGACCTGCGCGCTGGCCGCTTTGATGGCACCAGCTTTGATCAATGCTTGTTTGATGACGATTCTGGCATCTGGTCCGGTGACCCTGCAACTGATGGCGTAAAACTGTCATTTGGTGAAACGCACACGGCCACCGTCAACGCGCCGCCAGCATTGGCACCTATTGCAGCACACCGCCCGCGCCAGTTAAACACCATCGTTGACGATTCAATGATGCAGCTTGATAGCTGGGTACTCGATAGCGAAATCCGCTTAAACAGCGTTGTCAGCATCAGCGACCTGTCCACCGGCATAGTCAATCAACCGGCATTGCAGCCCCTGAGAAACGCGCATCACGCGACCTATTGCGCCGTGTTGAACGCCCAGCAAATGCTTGCCCCGATAAAAGCGATTGCACCAAGCACGTCTCTTAGCGTCTGTAAACCTGCATTGCCTGTCTATGGCTGGGCAGACCAATGGACAAGCGGCTGGGCAGTGACATACCCATTAATTGCTATTCCACCGAATCCACAATAAGGAACTGACATGGCAACCCTGCAAGACCAAGGCCGCATAGAGCTGGCCGAGCTTTTTAAAAATCGTCCATTACACCTGGCCTGGGGCCGTGGCCTGGTTGCATGGGACGCCGCACCAGATTCTGAAACTATCACCGCCACAGCCCTGGTGGATGAGATAGGCCGCCGCCTGGCATCACAAAAGCAATTCGTCGTACCAGAAACTGACCCCAACGCGGCCAACACCATCAAGGTGCCAAGCGGTGACCTTTACCGCATCGTCAATACGCCATCACGCTGGGTTCTTGTTGATTTTGTTTTTGACTACAGCGACGGCACCGGCGAAAGCATCCGCGAACTTGGCTTATTTGTAGGCACAGAAGTGGCCGCAGGCCTGCCAGTAGGTCAACGCTATTTCACACCGGCGCAGGTTACCTCGCCAGGCCGCATGTACATGCTTGACCATATCCCGCGCCTGATACGTTCCGGTGCTACCGAACAAGTCTACCGCTACGTTGTGCCTTTCTAAACAGGATATCCATGGACCAAAACATTAATTTACCTGGTTACCTGAACAGGTACGACCCAGCAAAGCAGTTTGATACAGTGCTGTATCGCGCAGACAAAGTAATTCAGTCTGATGAAATGAACGAAGTACAAAGCCTGCTGCAAGCCCGCATCAAAGGGATTGCAGATGTAATGATGGCTGACGCTGCTGTTATCCGTGATGCCCGCATCGTGGTTAATCCGCTGACCGGTGCCACCACATGCGAATCCGGCGCTTTGTACGTTGATGGCGCTATACGCGGTGTAGCCCCGACTATGTTCTCTATTGCGATTGTCGGCCTGGTCACTGTTGGTGTATACCTGCAACCGCACATCATTACCGAACTGGAAGACCCCAGCCTGAGAAACCGCGCCAAGAACGTGCGCGGTGAAGACAAGCCAGGCGCAGGCCGCCTGCAAAAGCTGCTTGTATGGGGCTTTGCCGGTGATGGCAAGACAGGTGATTTTTTCCCGGTCTATACCGTAGAAGACGGCACAGTACGCAGCAAGGAACCACCGCCGCAATTGGATGGCGTGACCCAGGCACTGGCCCGCTATGACCGCGATTCATCCGGCGGCAGCTATGTGGTCAACGGCCTGAACGTGACAGCCGCAGATAACCTGCCCAGCGGTGAACAGGTCTACACCGTCAGCGAAGGCCGCGCCAGGGTATCCGGCTTTGCCGTAGAACTCCCCACCAGTCGCCGCCTGGTGCGCGCTGCTGCACCTGATTTGCGCTTTGTAGAGAACGAGCCGCACCAGTCGACTGGACCAGCAGCCCAGCGCGTGAACTTTGACCGCGCACCAGCCGCGAACGTCACCCATGTGACCATCACAGCACAAAAGACCATAGACGTGGCACATGGCGGCTTTACTGGCGCGCTGGACCCGCTGGAAGATGGTTCTGTATTAGCTGTACTGTCTGTGAAGCAAGGCGCAACCACCTACACCAAAGACGTGGACTGGAAATTTACCGCCCAGCAAATGGACTGGACACCGGCAGGCGCAGAACCTGCACCAGGCAGCACTTACAAAGTGACATATCAATACCTGGCCACCGTACCGGCGACGGCATTTGATGCAGACGGCTGCACCGTCACCGGCGCGGTAGCAGGCACCACGATACTGGTCAGCTATAACCGCATGCAACCGCGCATAGACCGCTTATGCATGGACAGTACTGGCGCGCTGATCTGGCTGTCTGGTGTCGCTGCTGACCGCAACCCACGCCCGCCAACAGTACCGGCCAACCTGTTGCCGCTGGCGTCAGTATTCCAAAGCTGGCGCACCGGGCCGCGTACCGTCATGACAGACAGTGTGCGCGTGGTTCCCATGGATACCCTTGCTGCCTACGCAAAACGCCTTGATACGCTTAGCGAATTGATCGCACAGCAAACGCTTGTAAGCAATACCCAATTGCGCGATGCCACAGCCAAGCGCGGCATGCTGGTTGACCCGTTCATGTCTGACAGTGTGCGCGACCAGGGCTTAATCCAAACCGCCGCTATCTTTGGCGGTGAACTGACCTTGCCTGTGTCCGTACAGCCTAACTTGCTGTCCATCACCTTGACCGCCCCCCAGACTTTGCCATTCAACCCGGTCACGCTTCTAGAGCAACCATGGCGCACCAGCAGCATGAAGATTAACCCTTATGATGCCTTCGACCCGCTGCCAAGTGATGTAACCCTGACCCCGGCAATTGACCGCTGGACTGACGTAGATACGCAATGGAACAGCCCAACCACTGAGACCATCACAGAAAACATTACCCGGCGCGTGGGCCTTTGGATCGTGGAAAACGGCGAAGCCTACGACACCACCAACGAGATTACACGCGACATCAGCCACACCAGCAAGGCTGCGGAATACATCCGTCAAATCAGTGTCAGCTTTACGGTAAAGGGTTTTGAAGCGGGCGAAACCATACAAAGCCTGCGCTTTGATGGCATCACCGTAGTACCAGGTAACATTGCAACGCCAACGCCCGGCACCATCACCGGCACGTTTCAAATACCAGCCAAGGTGCCAGCAGGTAGCAAGCGCGTTGAATTCGTGGGCAGCCATGGCAGCTTTGGCGTTTCCATCTACAGCGGCACCGGCGTAGAGATTCAGGATGTAAAACAGCTGGTGACAGTCCACGCGTCCGGCTGGGTAACTTTTTTGAAGGCAGACCCGCTGGCCCAGACATTCACCCTGGCAGCAGATCGCCAGATTGCCGGGCTTGACCTGTGGTTCACGGCCAAGGGCAGTTCTTTGCTGGCCGTGCAGATACGTGAAACCAGCGTAGGCGTACCGAATCAAAAAGTAGTTGCCCAGGCACGTATTGCAGCATCCACCATCAACGTGGACGGCCAGGCCACAAGGATTAATTTTGATTACCCGGTAAGCCTGACCGGTGGTGTGGACTACGCCCTGGTTATTTTATGTGACGATGCCACCACGGCCACCAGCATTGCCGAGCTGGGCAAGTATGACGACCACAAAGGCCAATGGGTAGCAAGTCAGCCGTACACCGTGGGCGTGCTGCTGTCATCGAGCAACGCCACTACCTGGACACCGCACCAAGACCGTGACCTGGCGTTTCGCCTGCTGGCCGCAGAATTCAGCGCCACCACGCGCACCATAGCCCTGGGCAATGCAGCATTGAACAACGTCACAGACCTGATGCTGCTCAGCCTGGCGGAAACGCCAAGCGCACAGACCCGCGTTGAATATCAAATCACTTTGCCAGGTGGCAGCGTATTAAACGTGGACGACGGCCAGCCGGTGCGCCTGGCTACACCCATGACCGGGCAATTCAGTGTGACGGCTAAACTAACCGGTGCTGCCAACCTGTCGCCGGTGCTTCACCCTGGCGTCACGCTGCTGGCCGGTACGGTTTCCAACCAGGGCAACTACATCAGTCCCTTGGTACCCGCCGGGCAAAACGTCCGGGTGCGCATTGTGGTGGATTGCTATTTGCCAGCCGGTGCGGCCCTGACCGTCAGCGTGGCACCAGAGGCAGCAGGCGTACCGGTCTACACACCAGTGCCGTTTCTATCCAGCCGGGACATCGCCGCTGACTGGCACGAACTCACGTATGAATTGAACGGTGTCAATGCAGACCGCCTGCGCGCCAAGTTGGAATTAAGCGGCAACACCGCAGCCCGTCCACGTCACCGCAATTTACGCGTCATCGTCATTTAAGGATTGCCATGTTTGATCAAAAGACCGCTAACCGGCAATACCCATTGCCCCACATCCAAAACCCCGGTGCGCAGGAGGTTGACCGCATGCGTACAGCGTTCACGGCGATAGATGCCGACGTGACCGCGCTGAATGTGGGCTTGGGTACCAAGGCCAGCAAAGCCACAACCGACAACCTGCAAGCGCAGCTTGACGACCTGACTACCCTAATTTTTGCAGGATTGATCTGATATGAGTTCAAACAATTTAGCTGACTTCCGCGACCAGTACATAGCCCGCGCCCGCGCATTGCTGCAAGGCGTGGACCTGGCCCAAGCCACCACAAACATCATGGTCATCAATGGCGCGTTGTTTGGTGCACTGGACAAAGTCATTAACGCGCCATTGATAGGCCGCGACACCCTGGCCCTGTTTGACGCCATGACCAGCGCAGATATCGATGTCTGGCTGGCAGACGCAAGCCACCGCAGTGTATGGCAGCGTCTGTGCAGTGATGAATCCAAGACCATACAAGTGGCCTTGCAAGACGATGTACTGCGCCCTAAGCTGCTGGGCAGTGCCTTGGCATGGACAGACATCCTTGCATCATCTGTCATGCAAACATGGATACAGACCAAAGCAGCCTATCTGGTGCCATACATTGCCGCGATACCTGGTTGCCTCACTCTGACCGCATCCAACCGCACCACCATGGACAAATTTGCCAGTGTTCAAGCTGCTATGACGCTGATCTATGCGTCTACCAACTGGTTAACCGCGATTGCAGCCAACGCACCGGCACAAGACGCCATAGGGGCCAGCCTGACTGCCTTGCGCGAATTGGGCAAGTCTGGTCCTGGCATGACCGCGCTGTACACCAAGCTGACCAGCATCATGGTCTATCTGTTCGCAGATGCCACGGCATCGATAGATGCCTGGAACTTTGTATCGAGCGAAATCACAGCAGGCCGCACGGTGATGCCGACAGCGTTCTTTGCTGATGCTGGTATACGCACTTCATTGCATGGCAATACCGGCATTACTACAGCGCTGACCACTACAGCAACGGCACTTTATCAATGGCTGTTCACTAATAAAATGACTGTCTTATCCCGCAGCTATAACGCCAACACAGCACAACAAAGCGCAGGTATAGGCGGCAAGTTCCTCACGCTGGCGATGGCAGGCACGTATAACAGCGGCGCAGGCAATTTCTATTTGACCAGCACCACCAGCCAATTTGCTGCCACCCCAAACGGTTCCACTTCCCCCACTTTGACGACTGCCAATAAGCAAGTAGGCAGCCAAAACGGCGCAATGTACTTCAATGATGTAAGCACCGGCATTTTCTATATGTCTATCGGCTATCTCGCAATTTAAGGCACACCATGACACAACTGATTATTGACACAGCCAATCAAATCACAGGCTACAGCCAAGACGACAGCCTGCAAGCATGGGAACCATTGTTTCATCACCACAGGAGCATATAAACGATGTCCACAAACACTTACCACCACGGCGTTCGCGTTATTGAAGTCAACGAAGGCACGCGTCCGATACGCTCAGTGTCTACCGCCGTTATAGGCCTGGTTGCCACCGCTGACGATGCAGACGCAACAGTATTCCCCCTGAATACGCCGGTGCTGATTACCAACGTACTGGCCGCCAAAGGCAAGGCAGGCCACACCGGCACGCTGGCAAAGGTGCTGGATGCCATTTCAAAACAAACCAATGCTTTGACCGTTGTAGTGCGCGTAGAAGAGGAAGACGACGAAGCAGCGCAAACCGCCAATGTGGTGGGAACAGTCACACCAAGCGGCCAATACACCGGCGCAAAAGCTTTGCTGGCCGCACAAACCAAGTTCGGTATCAAGCCACGTATTCTGGGCGCGCCTGGCCTTGATACGCAGGCAGTAACCACAGAACTTGCAAGCATTGCCCAAAAGCTGCGCGCTTTTGTGTACGCATCTGCCTGGGGCGCACAAACGAAAGAAGCCGCCATTACATATCGCGGTCACTTCGGCCAGCGTGAAGTGATGGTGATCTGGCCGGACTTTGTGAACTTCGACACTGCCACCAATGCCAGCGCGTCAATACCGGCGGTAGCGTATGCCCTGGGCCTGCGCGCCAAGATAGACAATGACATAGGCTGGCATAAATCCCTGTCCAACATCGTCGTCAATGGTCCCACAGGCATTGCACGAGACGTTTTCTGGGACTTGCAATCACCTGCGACTGATGCCGGTGCATTGAACGCCGCCGGTGTCACCACCCTGATTAATAAGAACGGGTATCGCTTCTGGGGCAGTCGTACCGCTGAAGAAGCTGAATTCTTCTTTTTCGAGAACTACACCCGCACGGCCCAGGTGCTGGCAGACACCATTGCAGAAGTGCATTTCAGCTTTGTAGATAAGCCGTTGCATCCGTCCTTAGTGCGTGACTTGATAGAAGCCATCAACGCCAAATTCCGCGCACTCAAAACAGCCGGGCTGATCATCGACGGCAAAGCCTGGTATGACGAAGCAGCAAACGGCAAGGACAGTCTGAAAATCGGTTCACTGACGATTGACTACGACTACACACCAGTGCCACCACTGGAAGACCTGGTATTGCAACAACGCATTACAGACAAGTACCTGGCCGACTTTGCCAAGCGCATCAATAACTAACAACTGAATTCAGCCCGCTGCCATAGCGGGCCATCCACCAAACAACCAGGAGCAAACATGGGATTACCTAGCAAACTCAAAAACTTTAACCTGTTCAACGATGGTGCTTCATACATTGGCCTTGTACCTGAACTGACATTGCCAAAGCTTAGCCGCAAGATGGAAGACTATATTGCCGGTGGTATGTCTGGCCCTATCGAAATCGACTACCACAATGAAAAAATTGAACTCGACTGGACGGCGGGTGGCCTGCTGGTGGACGCGCTGGCGCAATACGGTGCTATCACCCACGACGCCATCATGCTGCGTTTTGCCGGTGCCTATCAGAACGATCAGGACGGCGCAGTAGATGCAGTAGAAATTGTGGTACGTGGCCGCCATAAAGAAATCGAAATGGGCAATGCAAAAATGGCCGACAAAAGCGAACAAAAATTCAAGACCACATGCAGCTATTACAAATTATCCGTCAACGGCGAAGAAATCATTGAACTGGACTTCATTAACGGCGTAGAAATTATAGGCGGCATCGACCGCACCGCAGAAATACGCGCCGCAATCGGCATGTAAGCAGCAAATCACCATTAGCAGCACTCGCAGCACAAACCACCCTTGCACACATTTAGAAAGTAGACAAAATGAGCGACACTCAAACAACACAAGCAACATCACTTGCAGCCCCTTTTACAAAAGTCATCATTCTGGATGAGCCATTGAAACGCGGCGATACAGAAATCACAGAAATCACATTGCGCAAACCAAAGTCCGGCGAACTGCGCGGCGTGTCCTTGATTGACCTGGGCAATATGAACGTAGTTGCCTTGCAGCAGGTTTTGCCGCGTATCACCGCGCCTATCCTTACAGCCCAAGACGTTGCCAACCTCGACCCGGCAGACCTGGTAGAGATTGCCTCGGAGGTGTCGCTTTTTTTAGTCAAGAAAGCGGACCGCATGGCATTCCCCCGTTCATAGAAGACGCCATGGCAGACGTGGCGGTAGTGTTTCACTGGCCGCCGTCTGCCATGGATGAATTAGGTGTCTTGGAATTAATGGACTGGCGCGAACGAGCCAGAGTACGCAGCACAACGGAGTAAAGCAGATGTCTGAACGTGACCTGAAACTGCAAGTCGTTTTTAACATGATAGAGCGCATTACAGCGCCCCTAAAACGCATCATTGGCGAATCAACCGCCAGCAGCAAAGCCTTGAAGGCCTTGCGTGATCGTTTGAAGGACCTGGACAGCCAGCAAAAAAACCTGTCATCGTTCAGGCATTTGCATACCGACATCAAACACACCGCTGGCAGGCTGGAAGAAGCCCGCCAGCGGGCAAAGAGTCTGGCTGAACAGCTACAGGCCACAGAAAACCCCACGCGCACCATGACGCGGGAATTTGACCGGGCAACCAAAGCGGCCCGGCTCATCAAAGAACAGCACCAGCAGCAAGGCCAGCAACTGCAAGCCCTGCGCGACAAACTGAACGCCGCCGGTATCAGCACCAACAACCTGAGCAGCCATGAACGCAGCTTGCGCAGCAATATGTCATCTACGAATAGTCAGATAGATGCCCAAAAGCGAAAATTAGCAGAACTCGCCGCCGTCAATGACAAGGTGGCCGCAGCACAAAACCGAATGAAGAAAACACGCGGCAGCGCTGGTGACATGGCGGTATCCGGCATGGGCATGACCATGGCCGGTACCACAATGGGCTTTCCAGTCGTTAAAAGCATAGACCAGGCCGCCCAGTTCCAGCAGCAAGTATCCCGCCTGCGCGCCCTGGGCATTGGTGACGAAATGGTGAATGAAGGTGTCAAGTTCGCCAAAGGCATGGACATCATGGGCAGCAGCAGCCTTGAAAACCTGAAGCTGCTGACAGAGGCGCAATCGATATTGAGAGATTTTCATCACGCCAAAGACGTGACACCCATGCTGGCGCAAATGAAATTTGGCATTGAGGGCGTTATGCAAAAACGCGGTGGTGGCGAAGGACACGGCGAAGCAGCAGAACGCATGTTCATGGACTTGATCAAAGTGGCCGAGCTGCGCGGCGCATTGAAAGACATGGACACATTTAAACGCGTGCTGGATTTTTCTACAAAAGCCTATGTCGCTTCTGGTGGCCTGGTCAAGCCAGAAGACTTGCTCAACATGATCAAAACCGGCGGTGTAGCTGCAAAACAATTGTCGGATGATAGTTTTTTCTTTGGCATGTTGCACAGCATTCAAGAAATGGGTGGCGACCGCACCGGCACGGCCATGATGAGCGCATATCAAAACTGGGCTGTAGGCCGGACCACTCAGCAAACAGCAGAAGAACTGCACAAAGACGGTTTAATCAATCCAGATTCAATTAAATACGGTAAGACTGGCCACGTTACCAAACTGATGCCGGATGCACTCAAAAACGCGGAAAAATACAAATCAGATCCATTTTTATATCTGATGGAAGATGTACTACCAAAAATTCAAAAACCGGGAATGACAGACAACCAGGTAGTCAGCAAAATCACGACGCTGTTTTCTAGCCGCAATGCTGCAAACTTGATGTCATCCATGTATCTGGAACGCGCCAATATACAAAAGCATAGGGTTGCGGCCAAAGGTGCATTTGGTATTGACCAGTTGAATCAAGAATCTGGCGCTGGCGTGAATGGCAAATATCTTGATCTGATAGCGCGCCGTAATACCTTAGAACAGGAATTAGGCGAACATATATTGCCTATTGTTAATTCTGGGCTTCAAATGCTCACGTCCACCATAAAAACAGTCACAGAATTTTTCCGAGAACATAGCACCACTGCCAAGGCCTTAAGTATTGGTGTTGCTGTCTTGGCAGGTAGCCTAGTTGTCATGGGGACATTGACACTGGCGCTGGCTTCCTTGCTGGGGCCGTTCGCCTTGCTGCGCTTTGGCATGGCAATGATAGGCATCAAAGGTGCTTTCCTTGCTGGTACTTTCGCCAGGGTAGGTGCGGGCTTTGCCAGAATAGGCCCATTCATAGGCCGTATGCTTGGATGGTTGCGCGGCTTACTGCCAGCATTGCGCCTTGTTGGTACTGCGCTGATGGTGGCTGGCCGTGCATCCTTAGCGTTTGGTGCTGCCTTGATGGCTAACCCCATATTCCTGGCAATTGCGGCCATTGCCGCGCTGGCCGCCGGTGCGTATTACCTGTACCACCATTGGGCACCAGCAAAGCAATTTTTTGACGGTATATGGTCATCAATCAAGGAAGCATTTAACGGCGGTATATCTGGCGTAGCTGCATTGCTGGTGAATTGGAGTCCTTTAGGCTTGTTTCACCGTGCCATGGCTGGCGTACTGGGTTATTTCGGCATCGATATCCCGGCCAAGTTTACCGAGTTTGGCAGCTTCATGATGCAAGGCCTGGTCAACGGCATTACCAATGCAGCCAGCACAGTGCGCGATACCATCAGCAGCATGGCAGATAACGTAGTGTCCTGGTTTAAAGAAAAATTAGGTATCCATAGCCCCAGCGTTGTGTTTGCAGAGTTAGGGCAATTCAGTATGGAAGGACTGGCCATCGGCATCGAGCGCGGCCAGTTGATGCCCTTAAACAAGTTGAACGCTGTCACAAAGCAAATGACAGCCCTTGGCACAGGCTTGGCCTTCAGCGCAGCTATGACGCCTGCTTTTGCCATGGACATGCCACAGCCACTGTTTAACCCGCAGCAAGTCGCCATGATGCAATTTGCAGCGCCACGCCTGGCAACAGAGGCACCGGGCCAGGCTGCGCCTATCCAGTTTGACCGTCGCCCGCCAGTGGCCCAGGCTGGCAATGCACCGGCAAATCAATACCATAGTGCAGACAGCATACAGATAATCATCAACCCTCCGGCAGGCACGGACCCGCAAGCAATCGCCAAAGCCGTGGCCGCAGAACTGGATAAGCGCGAACGCCAGAAGGCCCAGCAAAAACGATCTGCCATGCATGACTATGACGAATATTGATTAAGGACTATAAAAATGATGATGTGTTTAAGTCAGTTTGTATTCAGCATGTCTACAGCGACCTATCAAGATTTTCAGCAGCAAATAGAGTGGAAGCACCCCAACACCAGCCGGGTGGGCGAACGGGACGCCTACCAGTTCACCGGGCCAGGTGATAACACCATCAACTTAAGCGGCTGGATGGCACCTGCCTTTGCCGGTGACCCGGCTTCATTGGATGATCTGGAGGAAATGGGCAACATTGGCGATGCTTATGTACTTGTAGAAGGCACAGGCCGCATTTATGGGCAATTTCTCATCACTCACCTGACAAAAGGCAAAAGTCTGTTTTATGTGGATGGCTTGCCGCGCCGGATAGAGTTTTCTATCAGCTTGAAGCGGTGCGACCTGGGTGACCAGGTGGACCCGCATGCAGGCGGCCCAGGCCAGGGCGAAGACGTTATTAACTGGGAAGACATCGAATTAGAATAATGAAAACTCCAAAACCTGCATTTGCCGTGACGCTGGACGGCCAAGATATCACCAGCAAAATATATTCTCGCCTGGTCAGTCTGACGCTAACAGAATCACGAGAAGACGCCGTGGACGAATTAAATATTACCATTGATGATAGTGATGGCCGTGTGGCGATACCGAGTAAAGGCGTCAAGATAACTTTGCAGCTAGGTTGGCAAGGTAGCCCCATGGTGGACAAAGGCACCTTTGTGGTGGACGAAGTGGAGCACGAAGGCGCGCCGGATATGCTGGTACTACGCGCCCGTAGTGCTCAGATGGCAAAGCAGGTACGCACCCGAAAAGATCGCAGTTTTGATCAAAAAACAGTCGCCGATATCGTGGGCCAGATCGCCAATGATAACGGTCTAATGCCTCGCGTCAGCCAATCCCTGCAAAGCAAGACCATTGACCACATCGACCAGACTAACGAATCAGACGTGAATTTTTTAAACCGGCTAGGCAAGCGTTTTGATGCTGTTGCCACCATCAAAAAAGACAGCTTGCTTTTTTTGCGTATTGATGAAGGCAGTAACAGCAAAGGCGAAAGCTTACCCACCATCACCCTGGAACGCCGCGACGGCGACAAACACCGCTACCACACCGCCAGCCGCGACGCTTACAGTGGCGTACGCGCCCAATGGCATGACCCCAATGACGCGAAGGAAAAAAGCGAGCTGATAGGCGAAGACGACAACCCAAAACGCCTACGCCATACCTACCCAAACCAGGAAGCAGCAGAGCAAGCAGCAAAAGCAGAGTTGAACCGGGTTAAACGTGGCAAGGCCACCTTGCAATTTACCCTGGCCCTGGGCAGGCCAGATATCACCCCCATGATGGGCGTGCGCACTCCCAGCCTGAAAGCACCTATCGGAGACACAAACTGGATCATTATCAAAACCACGCACAGTGTCACGGCGCAGGGGTTCACTACTCAATTGGAGATGGAAACGAAAAAAGGGCCGAATCAGAACGATGCCGGGACTTTAGATGAATCTGGTCAACAACATTGAATACTTGATTACGCGATAAAAAAATCGATATCAACCCAATTCTTACTCCAACACTACTACCAAACCGAATGATCACATTTCACAAGCACGGTGCCTGCGAAAAAAAAAATAATTTTGTTAATAATCTTGAAATTTACATTAAGGCAATCTAGACTATATATCAATTGATTTAATTGCCACTTTTTGAATGGGTAAAACAATTGAAAAATAAATACACTAGACATACGCTGGCATTTCTCATATTAATAATTATCTTTTCATATGGTATTTACTACACGTTTTATTTAACAGCCCCTAAAGAATTGCCTTCTAACAATATTGAGAAGCCGGCATTATCACTACCCGCGCCATCAGTTAAACAAAATGAATATCAATCGCCAGTAGTATCAGATAACTCATTACCTGAACAAGGATGTGATGAAAAAAAGGTTTTGCATATTTCATCCCAGAAACCAATTCAATCCATAGCAAAGAGCGATGGGAAAATAAGCGCATTAGTCGACGATAACTTCACAGATCCCACTAAGCTAATCCAATCAGCCCAAGCTGGCGATGGTGCAGCGGCAATTGCTGCATACAAAATATTTGCTTCGTGTTTCCCATTGGGAGATTCTAAAGCCGCTAAAATTTTTGAAGAAAGTAAGGCTGAATCGCAGCAAAAATCTGGATGTACTGCGTTTCCCAAAGACACATTGAACGATAGGTTATGGTTACTGGATGCCGCCTCAAAAAAGGGTGATTCTAGTGCCAAATTGACTTATGCAATGAATGCCATACCATTGGCACAGTACTATAGAACATTGGGTACGAATGAAGCAACTTCATATGCTGCGGATATCATTAAAAAATCTGAAGTATATGGCGCGGAAGCTGCAACCGGTGGGATAGAGGAAGCCTATCATTTCATGGTTCGCGCATATCAATTAGGTATGTTTGGAAGCCGCAACCCGCTACTTGCATACGCATATGCCCTTCCCATTCAGAAAATCAATCCATCTGATCAATCAAATGAATACGTCAATTCATTAAGCAGAAATTTATCGAAAAATGATATTCAAATTGCCCGGCAAATGGCTTTTGGATGTCCAAAAAAAATCGACAACAGCATTACAGTAAATCCGTTCACCTCTCAAATTTAAAAGCACCTCTGCATAATTTGAAAGAAAGGAAATAATGCGCAAAAAAAAATCAGTTTAAATGCCTCAGAAGGAAATTTACACAAAAATTAAATCTTTAATACGGAAGGTTCCATATGAAACGATTGTTCGATTCACTGGTAAGAAGCAAAGGAACTAGATTCCTTCTAAGCACCGTTCTTTTGATATCGATGTGCATATCCACACCGATTACTTATGCAACTGACACGGTAACGATAACTGATCATGTAGATTGCTCAGATCACTATTCGGCCCTGTGTGGATGGCCGGATGGACCAATCTATATACCGGGAGACAGTGGCGGTGGCAATGGTGGTGGTGGTGGTTCTGGCGCAGCGGGAGATGGATCAACAGGTAAAAGTGAAAATAATAATCGTCCACCACAATGCTTAAGAGAACAGTTATATCTGCAAGAAATTGCTTCGAAAATTGCGCAAACTGGTGTAGCAGAAGGCACTTTTCTTTCCATACCAATATCTGATCCAAATTTTCCAGATGGGCAATGGTTTAAGTATGAAGCCACATCAATTCAATCGTACTGGACTCAAGGAGATGCGGACACAACGAGATTAAAAATCGTAGTACATTATATGTTTAACGTTGCTACAAAAGAAGTTTTTCAAATGAAAATTAAAACCTCTTACGAATCAGGCTGCGTTGGCATTAAAAAATAGTACTACATAGTTTTTTAATTTCCTTAGATTATTCTTTAAGCCGCGCTTTAAATCGCGGCATTTTTTTACTGCTAGAAAAAATCCAAATAAATAGCTTTCAATGAGAGTCCAACTAATTTATCGTTTCAAATGCCGCGTCATTTTTTTCATTCGCAATTAAGGCTTTTAAATCGTCAATAAAATTATCAAGTAAAACAGGCTCGGAAATCAAAAAAAATGCCGCTTCGTTTGCTACCTTTTGAGTCCCGAAATCTTCGAACGATCCCTGAGATTTAATACTGATATAAATTTTACTTGGCTCACGAAAATGAAACCTTAAAGACATAGCGCCTCGCGCATATTCTTGCCCGAATTCTCCAAGTTGGAAATTCAATATACCTCCGAATATTTGTGTTTTAAAAAGATTCAATTTATTTAGAAAACTATCTAACTGGCTTACGTCAACATAAACACTATTACAAAATTGTGATTCGCCGTCACCAACAGATAATTTCAGCTGCAAAGTACTAACTTCGAGTTCTATTTTTTCAATACGTATTCCTGATTGCATTACTATTCCTTTATTTAAATTAAGCTTTAAAAGCGAATATTTTTTCAATAAAAACAACCGATGAAAATACATGAATGTTAAACTTGGCCCCTTGCTGCTCATGACCCTGGCACTAATTTCCCTACTCCTGTTATACGAACAGAAATGTTATATATCAATTTTTGAGTACCAATTTCCATTTTTGAAGTGCAGTTCATTCCACTTAAAACTTTAACATTAAGCCTGCCATCAATAAAGCAGAAGCCCTCAATACCATTCACGACTTGGGATGTACCCGGATTACTGGCATGTGGAAGGTAAATTCGTTCAAGTGGTAGAGTTGCAAAATTAGGGTTCATCTCGAAGTCAAACCCTGGCCCAGCAAAACCTAAAGGCGTCAATTTGCTATTTCTTTCCAAAATCTGAATCATGATATTTCCATTTTTTTGAATGGAAAGTAAGACAGAATCACATTTGACTGGACGTCCATTTATCTTGGTTAAATCATCACTTTGTTCACCTTGCTTTGAATATGATTTATCGCAAACGGCTGGGTAAATATAATTTGCTGCACCGGCGCTACCAGAAATAAATACTATTGAAGCAATCACTGCTGTAAATAGATTTTTCATACTTAGCCCTCGAGATATAGAGTTTCAAGAAATTCATTCATATTCAGATTGCGGAGGCTTTTTTATTGGTGATCTAGAAACAGCCTTCTTAGGTTGCTCTACTTCTTTCCAAATTGAACTTCCATCAGCTAAAACACACTGCATTAATGAACCGTCTGGATTTTTTACTTTACTGCCAATACTAAATCTATCGCCGGAGTGCTCACAGACTTGAGTGTTGTTTTGCACTGTCTTGGCTTCGGTCGCAGTACGATCACTAAAAAATGCCCAGGCAAAACTAGATACAAAAACTGCCAACAACAAAGCAAGAATTCTATTTGTTACCTTTATTTTTTTTAAACTAGCCTGCGACTGTTCACATTTTATACATGGCTGCGGAACTGCTTTAATCTGGTGAACTACAGCTTGAGAAGAAACAAGTACAGAATCAGGTATTTTTTTTGTTTCAGGTATTGATTTTTTTGTTGTTGATACTGACGGTTTGGAGTTAGAAACATCCATATCTTCATCAGTTTTTTTGCTGTCCGATTTTTGCTTTTTACTGAATTTTTCTATCTCGATATCGAGAAATTCACATACTTCTTTATATTTTGAGACTGGCAAAAACTTAATTTTCTTTATTCCATATCCACGTAGAAAATCATTGTAGATGTCAACTGTTTGGCGGTTTGTTAAGGAAGCTAATTCTTCTGCGCGTGCAAACATATTTTTCCGCTGAATACCGTTGACTGTTTCAATCTCCCTAGGTTCGTCTGGAGTATTAAAATTAACTGTTACTACATTTCCATTCGATGTCACGCTACTAGCGTCACCATTTGCTACCTGACCGACATTACCTCTAAATTCATTATTTGCTGTCATTTGAAAATTACGCTCATTCGTTCCAACACTTTAAACCGTGTTTATCTAAAAAAATTTTGCTGTCCAGAACATGAGTAGAAAACGCCATGCTGTTTGTGGCGACTATATTGCCGCGTCTATCAAAAATGAACTTCAACTCAATTGGCCGGTAGTCGAACTGAAAACCGTTCATTGAATCGGTAGGCCAAGGGCCTTGTATGCAAGACCCAAAGCCATCGCTTCGTCCACAGCAAAACTCTCTGCTGAGGCGTTTATCTTTTTAACCTGTTCGATGTTCCCTTTTGATAACGCGGCTAACTTTGCTTGCATGGTCAGCGCCCATTTTTATGTGCTTCCACTGCGTCAGTCATATAGCGTTTTGCATCAGGTTGAGTAATATCATGCACTTTGATGCCATTCGATTTTTCTAAGGTTTCTAGTATTTCTCCGAATGTCATATCAACGGGCTTAGTCCGCTCTACATCAGAGACTTCCTTCTTTAAATAGATACGTTGCAATACAACGGAAAAATCATTCATCTGCTGAGCAAATTTGTTTTCAATAGCACCAATGTCAGCATGGAGTCTCTGCAATTTGACTACATCCGAATCTTGCTGAGAAACCGTTGATGTGGCCTCAACAGCTGAAACTGCATATCCAACGCCAGACAAGATCAACGCTACGAAAATAAAAGTGAAAAATATGCTTTTCCTTGTAGGAACGGGCTGATCATTCTCAGCGAATTTTTTCGGGGAAATCATGCCAATAATCACCGCTATCACTGAGAGGAAAGCAATTAAGAAGGCTATGGGATATAAACTCGCGCATTTATTTATCCTTGCCGATATTGAATGTCTGAGGCGCAGTAATATTGCCTTCGACGTTTTGACCAACGCCGCCATGGAATACATTTTTTGGTTTTGGTTCATGTGGGGCCATTCCGCTGATCAAAGCAAGGACACCTGCTTTGCCCCGTAGGTCTAGTGATCGCAGACCAGTAATGACATCGCGTTCATCATTACTCAACGTGTTATCACTTCTCTTGCCTGTAATGATGTAATAGATATCCGCGCCCAGCTTATCCAAGCCTTCGAGATAAAGTAAATCTGGTTTGGTATCTTCTGACTCATATTTAATCTGCGTCATTGACGTTTTATCAAGAAAAGCAGCTACTGCTTTCTGCGTAAGCCCTAATCGTTGACGCTCTTCCGCAAGCCTGGCCCCAAAACCAAACAATTCTTTAGTTTTATCTGTTGACATCTAAATTATTCTTTACTATGATTGCGTTACTCGATAACGTAACACAATGATACATTATGTCAGTTGACACACGCACATCATTTAGACGCGCACCAAAAATTAATGGTGCTACGCGCACCCCTATATCTCTTTCCTCGGCTGAAGTGGCACAGGCGAATACCTATGCCATTGCTGAACAGCGTTCCTTTGCCTTCTTCTTGCGCATGATGTATTTGCGCGGTCTCAAGGAATACGAGAGCGAATTAGCCAACAACAAACTACCAGGATAGGACGCGCCATGTATCCAGACCCTAAACGCCTTAAAAATAACAGACTCACCGTTCGTTTTGACGACTACGAGTTTGCATTAATCATTGCCATAGCCCAGTTTCAAGGCGAACAGCCAGCAGCATTGCTGCGTGAATTGGTGCTGAAAGAAGCTGCCAAACTTGATCAAAATGGCAACCTGATTGTAGCGAAAAAGTAAATTTATTGACAGTCGCTAACGAGACACTTTAGAGCCGACAAAAAGATGCCTTCATTGAATTTGGAATTGAACGACGACGAATTAGCCAGAATGGAAGCGGTGCGGGTTCAATGGGGATTGCGTGATCTTGATGAAACGGCTGAATTCCTGGCTAAACGTGTTTTACGCGAGAGTATGAAGAGTATTACCGGTCGAGGCCGGGCAATGATTTTAGTTTCACCAGAAGATTTTGAAAGGACAACGGAATGCGAGTAATTGGTATGCCATGCCCCCACTGCTCAAACCCTGTACGCGCTATCAAAAGCCGTCCATTGTCACCAATGTTTAAGGAAATAACTTTCCGCTGTAATAACGTAGATTGCGGCCATGTTTTTATCGCAGGCCTGGAAGTGCTGCGCACAGTGTCGCTGTCTGCTGTACCTAACTATGACGTGAAGATACCTATCTCTAGGCACGTCAGGGCGTCAGCCTTGAATCAGTTGTCATTGAATTTAACCGCTGCCTGACGTTGATCTAGCCGCAAAAAAATAATTAACCAGTAGTTGCCAGCATGCCTGTCCCCAGGCGTGAGGGACTTTTTTTATCTAAAACTTTAGAGGGGTAACTATGCGTTTGACATTTGCAACCCGCTTTGTCCTGGCGCGGGAAATTCACAAGCTGCTGGCGTCATCGCGTCGCGGGCCAGAAATTAACCGCCTATATAGCCGTAGCCTGATAGGCGAAGTCATCCACGATCTGGGCGGCCTTGCCGGGGAGTGGTGATCATGAAACAGCCTAGCGATGAATTCACTATCGACTTTTTTACCCAGCCTGGCCGTGGACGTCCACGCAAGGCCACGGCCAAGAGTGCAGCCCAGCGCGCCAAAGAATACCGCGACCGCCAGAGAGCGCGCAAATTCAATTTCTTACGAGGTGGCCGCAATGAGACCGCCTGATGACGTTTATGTGGCCTTACTAGGCGCTATAAGCACCGGCATTGCTGAAAATTCCCGCCTGCTGGCGATTGCCATACGTCTGGAAGATCTGGAAGCAGAGCGGGACTACTCAAGAAACATCAACCTGCTTGAAGAAGCCCGGCGTTTGCTGAGTCTGGAGCGTTTTAATTTTCGTGACGCGTCATCAAAAACATGACTCTGCCACCGCCCACACAAGACGAGCTGCGCATGGTGCATACCGCTTTGCACCTTGAAGTGCCTTTTGACCAGGCATCGCCCTTGATTCTGGCGACCCTAACAACGATTGCACATTGCTGGAGAGGCCGTATACCGGCGCATTTGTGGGGAAGGTCTGATAGCCCGGCAAGCGCAAGGAAACAGCCACAGGGGCGCTTTGCTGGCTTTGGTGGCCCCCCAGATGACAAGCAAGCAGCAACAACCGATTTTAAACGCCGCGCAAGTGGTGATTTTGACTGAATGAATATGACTACCAAACCCATTAATTTAGACTTACCTGAACGCGACCGCCAGCCCATCATCAAGATGATGACTATGCTGTATCCAAGCGAATTGCATGCTTTAAAAGACAAGCTGGTCAATGTGCTGGCGCAGGTTGATCATATTGATCCATCAGAGCGAGAAGTATTTGAAGGCCTGTGCATGATCGTTGCAAGCATCAAACGCGCAATCAATGATCTGGAAGTAGCAGACAACGGCAAGGCGGGTGCGTAATGGATGCGTCGTTACAGCAAGAAATTCTTGACCGTCTTCTGAAGGAATTCAGGTTTAAAAAAGAAATGAAGGGCTATTTGCGCGGTGGTGAATGCCCGACCTGCAAGAAAAAAGAATTGTTTGTACATGCTGGCAATCCCTGGGTAGTTCGTTGCGGCCGCTTGAATAATTGCGGTGAAACATGGCATGTCAAAGACCTGTATCCAGAATTGTTTGATAACTGGTCAGACCGTTATAAGCCACTGCCTGAAAATAATAATAACCCCAACGCTGCAGCAGATGCTTATCTGAGGATGAGCCGTGGCTTTGACCTGGCAAACGTCCAAGGCATGTACACCCAAGAATCCTATTTTGATAGCAAGCTGAAGCTGGGCAGTGCCACGGTCCGCTTTCCATTTGCTAATGGATGGTGGGAAAGGCTGATAGATCAGCCGTACCGATTTGGTAAAAAGAAAGCCAATTTCCAATATGGCATGAAGTATTACGGCCATTGGTGGAAGCCTGACAATGTGGTCATTCAGTCGGTAAAAGAGATATGGCTTGTAGAAGGCATATTTGACGCCATAGCGCTGATGCACCATGACATACCGGCGGTAGCCCTGGGCAGTTGCAATAACTACCCAGAGGAGGCTTTACGCAATCTGGTGATATCACGCGGCAATCAAGACTGTACGCTGGTCTGGGCTTTAGACGCTGATAACGCGGGCCGTTCCTACACAAAGAAACACGTCGAACATGCCCAGGCGGCAGGCTGGAATTGTGTTGCTGCACAAATACCGCAAAAAGGTAGGGGCAAAATCGACTGGAACGATTTGCACCAGCGCGATGGCCTGACAGAAAAAGACATAGAGGAATACAAGTATCACGGTGCTTTGCTGATCGCCAAGACAGCACAGGAAAAGGCATTGCTGATCTATCGCCACGATGGTGACCAGACTGAATTCTATTTTGATTTCAGTAACCGGCTGTATTGGTTCCGGCTTGACTTGGAACAGTACAACAAAGCCAGGCAGATTCAGGACGATTCAGAGGACAGTAAAACGATGTCTGAATATGCATTGCGTGATCAAGCCTTAGTGACATCGAGCACGATTCGTCAAATTGCCAATTGCATGCCCAGGGCTTTGTACTTTCAAGAAAACCTGATTACAAACGAAAGCTGGTACTACTTCCGGGTGTCATTCCCGCATGACGGTGCGCCGGTGAAAAACACTTTCACAGCGGCCCAGATTGCCAGTGCAGCAGAGTTCAAAAAGCGTTTGCTGGGTATGGCCGGTGGCGCTATGTATAGCGGTAGCAGCATGCAGCTTGACCGCATTCTTGCTGACCAGCTTTACAACATCAAGCGCGTGGACACCATTGATTACATTGGTTACAGCATCGAGCATGAATGCTATGTGCTGGGTGACGTGGCAATGAAAGACGGCATGTTGAATGAAGTCAACAGCGAAGATTTCTTTGATATTGGCAAATTGTCGATTAAGTCGTTGAATAAATCTGTGCATCTGACAATCAACCGCGACAGGGACGACTACCGCACAGACTGGATAAATATGCTGTGGACGGCATTTGGTGCCAAAGGCCTGGCCGCGCTTACTTTCTGGTTTGGTTCCCTGTTTGCAGAACAGATTAGGGCGTCCCAGAGTTCATACCCATTCTTAGAAGTGGTAGGCGAAGCCGGAGCCGGTAAATCGACGCTGATTGAATTCCTTTGGAAACTGTTTGGCCGCAATGGCTATGAAGGCTTTGACCCCAGCAAATCAAGCCTGGCAGCCCGTGCGCGTAATTTCAGTCAGGTTTCCTGCTTGCCGGTGGTGCTGATTGAGTCAGACCGCGAACGCATGGGCGACGACAAGAGCCACGTTAAGTCATTTGATTGGGATGAACTCAAGACGGCCTACAACGGGCGCAGCACACGCGCCAGGGGCATGGCAACAGGCGGTAACGAGACTTACGAGCCACCTTTTAGGGGTGCCATCGTGATTTCGCAAAACAACCCGGTAAACGCGTCTGAAGCCATCCTTTCGCGCATTGTCCACCTGTATTTTGACCGTTCAACACAGACAGCGGAGTCAGGCGAAGCCGCCGATGCGCTCAAATACATGGAAGTTGAAAACGTGTCTGGTTTCGTGCTGGCCGCCACCAAGCGCGAAAAATCCATCATGGAAATGATTAAGAAGCAGACACCGGTGTACTTGAAAGAATTGCGCCAGAACCCAGCGGTAAAGATGCCACGCCTGGCAGAGACACATGCACAAATGCTGGCAATTGCTGATGCCCTGGCCCTGGTGATCAAACTGACTGATAGGCAGCTTGATGCCCTTAAAAGCCAAATCAGGGAAATGGCCGCCGAGCGTCAGCAAGTCATCAATAACGACCATGTTTTAGTGCAGGAATTCTGGGAAGCCTTCGACTACCTGGATAACGGCGATATGTCCATCCTGAACCATTCCCGCGATCCTAACTTTATCGCTGTCAACTTGAATCACTTCATGCAGGTAGCAGCCGAGCGCCGCCAGCAAGTACCGCAATTGCGCGACCTTAAAAAAGTGCTGAAGACCAGCAGCCGCCGCAAATTTATAGAAACAAACAGAGTAGTAAACAGCGTCATCCGTGGCACGCAATCACCCCTGGCAACGCCGTCAACATCCGTTAAATGCTGGATTTTCCAGACAGAAAAATAAACTAGGAAAGGACGAAATATGAGCTTTCAAGTCAATGTAAGAACAGTCACCGGCAAGTATCAGTACATTGCCATCGCCCAGGACGCCTGCGCAGTATTTGGCGCGGCCTATGACTTTTTCGGCGCGTGTGGTGTCACCGTCAAACCGTGGCGAGGTGACAAATGATTGTGCCAAAACACCGCATTTTGCAGTTATTCGCCATTACTTACGCCCCAGGCAAGGACGCTGCAAGCCGCTATAGCGAAGTCGCAGTAATGCTGGGTATCGATGCTGAAACAGTAGCCACAATTGTGGCTGAATCGATGGGGGACTTATGAAAATTATTAAGCTGATATCTTACATGAGCGAAGCCGAGGCGCGGGCCTTGGCTGTTTTTGTGCGGTCCGATTGCTTGACAAATTATTGCTTAACTTTGCCTAATGCCACTGATGCAGAACTTGCCTTGAATGCTGGCAAACAGCTTGCCAGTGCATTGGCCGACAATGGTTTTTTACCTAAATGTAGAATGTAGGATAGGACATGAGCACATTTCTACCCGCAGATGAGGTCAGAATACTGACCGGCAAGAGCTGGAAATCAAAGCAGATTGAAGCACTGAAGAAAATGAGAATCGCCTTCTTTGTAAATGCATTAGGTTATCCTATCGTCACGAAAACGGCAGTTGAAGGCAAGAAGGAAGAAGCACCAACCACAAAGCAATGGAGTCCGCCAGATGGGCCGCAAACCAACAAAAAATCTAAATTTGCCACAAGGCATGCGCCGCCGCGTACGCGGTGACAAGGTCTATTACATGCTTGATACTGGTGGAAAACCACGCAAAGAAATACCACTCGGTACAGATTATTTTCTTGCCCTGGCAAAATATGCAGAACTGAGTGTAAGTAATGTACCAGCCGCGAAGTTTGATGATGTGATAGCCAAATATGTGGGCAGTGAGTTGCTGAAGCTGTCGAAAAACACACAAAAGATATTCAAGTACGATATCAAGCATGTCTCTAACTTTTTCGGCACCGCGCCACTTGACCAAATCAAGCCTGTGCACGTTCGGAAATTCTTAGACAGTATGAGAGATACGCCAACAACGGCAAATCGCTGTAAGCGCCTGTTTTCCAATTTATTCAATCATGCCAGGGCTTGGGGTTATACAGATGCTGAAAACCCGTGTGCCGGCATTATGGGACATAGGATAGGAAAAAGAACCACTTACATTTCTGACGATCTTTACAGCCTGGTGTACAAGTATGCGTCTATACCTCTGAAAGATGCTATGGACCTTGCCTATTTAACCGGGCAAAGACCGGCAGACCTAGCAGCGATGACAGAATATGACATCATTGAAGGGCATTTGATTATTACTCAGGAAAAGACAAAGCAGCCCTTGCGAATTGTGATTGCTGGCAGACTAAAGGAAACAATCGACCGAATCCACGCCCGAAAAGACACATACAAAGTCGCCACCGGCGCACTGCTTGTTAACCTGCAAGGCAGGAAAATGACGCAAATTGTCATGAGGAACTACTTTGATGAGGCCAGGCGACTGGCGAAAGAAGACAACCCGAAACAGGCGAATGCCATCGAGAATTTTAGATTTTACGATCTTAGAGCAAAGGCCGCCGACGACACAGCGGACCAGCGCGGACACCAAGCCGCAGCAGATTTGCTTGGTCACGATGACACCAGAACGACGAGCAAGCATTACTTGCGAAGAGGCAAGACAACACTGCCAACAAAGTGATTTTGCGGAAAAAATCACGAATTGCGGAAATTTAAGATTATTGCAAAACAGGGGAAAAGCCTTGTAGAATAAAGCTCTCGCGGGTGTAGTTTAATGGTAGAACGGCAGCTTCCCAAGCTTCAGACACCAGGGCCCATGACAACAAGACACAAGCAAAAAGTAACCGCATTCAGCTCTCCATGTGATCAATATCAAAATAACAAAACCCATTTTAACTTCACCTTGAATTTTTTTCACCAATTAACGTTTACGTTAACGTCAATTCTTGTGCTATTCTAAAAATAACAGGTGCACGGCCCAATCTCTTGGTCTGTGTTAAACGGGAAAGTGGTCGTCCTGATCGCTGTCACTCACAAGTGACGGTAGGTATCAAGACCCAAGCCCCTGCTGCCTCCGCAACGGTAGGCAAGTGCGGTTACATCATCCACGCCACTGGTCATGCATGACTGGGAAGGCGATGTAACAAGACTTGCAAGCCCGGATACCGGCCTGTTGATCGCTGAGAAAACACTGCGGAAGGCTGTGTTTGCAAGACTTGCCTGCATTTGTTGGTATGAATGCTGGCAGGTTTTCTGACATGTTTCGCTGTTTTTCCCAAGGTCTGGTCACGTACGGAAGGTGCGTGGCGGGTGTGCGTCCAGACGGCGTATGCCCATGGTCAGAATGGTTGCTGCGGCAGGTTAACTGTATGTAGCGACCATTCTGTTTTCAGGCATCAGTGCGGTGGTTGTTGCGGGCGCGGCCCGCCGTCCGTCCGTGCGCAATCAGGAAGGTACAGGAAATCATCATGGCAACTCTTACCCAGGTTCCCAACGTCAAACTGCTCATCAACGGCGAACTGATAGACTCCAAATCCACGCAATGGCGCAATGTGATCAACCCGGCCACGCAACAGGTGCTGGCCCATGTGCCGTTTGCCACGCCAGATGAAATGCAGGCCGCAGTAGATGCTGCCAAGGCCGCTCTCAAGACCTGGCGCAAGACAGCGATAGGCACACGCGCCCGCATCTTTTTGAAATACCAGCAACTGATACGTGAAAACATGGCCGAGCTGGCCGCACTGCTGACAGCCGAACAGGGCAAGACCCTGGCCGATGCTGAAGGCGATATCTTCCGTGGTTTGGAAGTGGTTGAGCACGCCGCCAATATCGGCAACCTGCAAATGGGCGAGATCGCCAACAACGTTGCCAGCGGCGTTGATACCTATACCCTGAACCAGCCTCTAGGCGTGTGCGCTGGCATTACCCCGTTCAACTTCCCGGCCATGATACCGCTGTGGATGTTCCCTATGGCGATTGCCTGCGGCAATACCTTTATCCTGAAACCATCCGAGCAAGACCCCATGGTCACCATGCGTCTGGCAGAGCTGGCCATGCAGGCTGGTGTGCCACCTGGCGTGCTTAACGTGGTGCATGGTGGTGAAGACATCGTCAATGCGATTTGCGACCACCCTGATATCAAGGCAGTGTCCTTCGTCGGCTCCACCCGCGTAGGCACACATGTGTATAACCGTGCGACACTGGCGGGCAAACGTGCACAGTGCATGATGGGTGCCAAGAACCACGCCATCGTCCTGCCAGATGCCAATAAAGAACAAACCCTGAACAACCTCGCAGGTGCTGCCTTTGGTGCTGCTGGCCAGCGTTGCATGGCATTGTCCGTGGTCATCCTGGTTGGTGAGGCCAATCAATGGGTGCCAGACTTGCTGGACCGTGCCCGCAGCCTCAAAATCAATGCCGGTGCAGAAGCAAATACAGACATAGGCCCGGTCATTTCATGTACTGCCAAGGAACGCGTAGAAAGCCTGATCGCGCAAGGCATTGCTGAAGGTGCGACACTGGTGCTGGATGGCCGCGCACCGCAAGTGCCAGGCTATGAGCACGGCAACTTCGTTGGCCCTACTGTGTTCACCGGCGTCAAGCCTGGCATGCGTGTGTATGAAGAAGAAATCTTTGGCCCGGTATTGTGCATCATGCAGGCAGATACCCTGGCTGACGCCATCGCCATCATCAATGCCAACCCTAACGGCAATGGCACGGCATTATTCACCCAGTCTGGCGCTGCGGCTCGCACTTTTGAAGAAGATATCGATGTAGGCCAGATCGGCATCAACGTGCCTATCCCTGTGCCTGTGCCGCTGTTTTCATTTACTGGCTCACGTGCATCCAAACTCGGTGACCTGGGGCCTTATGGCAAGCAGGTAATACAGTTCTACACCCAGACCAAGACCATCACGGCGCGCTGGTTTGATGACAGCGTCAGCGCTGGCAAGGTGAATACCACCATCTCTTTAAAATAGGGGGATGGCCATGGACTTCGAATTGAACGAAGACCAGCGCGCCTACCAGCAATCTGCCCGCAGCTTCGCCGCCCATGAAATGACGGCGCAAGCCGCGCATTGGGATGCCACTTCCCACTTCCCGCTGGACGTCATCGCCCATGCCGGGGAGCTGGGATTTTGCGGGCTGTATGTGCCAGAAGATCTGGGCGGGCTGGGCCTGACGCGGCTGGATGCAGCCATCATTTTTGAAGAGCTGGCACGCGCCTGCCCTTCAACCACGGCTTACATCACCATCCACAATATGGCAAGCTGGATGATCGCCACTTGGGGCACGCCAGAAGTACAGCAAGAATGGGTACCCAGGCTGGCCGCAGGAAAAAAACTGGCATCATATTGCCTGACCGAAGCTGGCTCAGGCTCTGACGCGGCATCACTGCGCACCAGTGCCCACCTCGATGGCGACAGCTATATCCTCGATGGCAGCAAAGCCTTTATCTCAGGCGCAGGTGCCACCAATATGCTGGTCGTCATGGCGCGCACGGGTGGCGGTGGTGCGGGCGGCATCTCTGCCTTTGCGGTACCGGCAGATTTGGCGGGCATCAGCTATGGCAAGAAAGAAGACAAGATGGGCTGGAACAGCCAGCCCACCCGCACCGTCAATTTTGATCAGGTGCGCATACCACGCAGCCACTTGCTGGGTGAAGAAGGCGAAGGCTTTCGTATCGCCATGCGCGGCCTGGATGGTGGCCGCATCAATATCGCCACCTGCTCTATCGGTGCGGCGCAATCGGCTCTGAATAGTGCGCAAAACTACATGAATGAGCGCATGCAGTTTCAGAAAAAACTGTCTGACTTTCAGGTGCTGCAATTCAAGCTGGCCGACATGCAAACCGAGCTGGTCGCGGCCCGCCAGATGGTGCGTCTGGCTGCCAGCAAGCTAGACAGCAAGTCTGACAATGCCTCAGTGTATTGCGCCATGGCCAAGCGCCTGGCGACCGACACCGGCTTTGCCGTCTGCAATGAAGCCCTGCAAATCCACGGCGGTTACGGCTATATACGCGAATACCCGCTGGAGCGTTTCCTGCGCGATGTCAGGGTGCACCAGATACTCGAAGGCACGAATGAAATCATGCGCGTCATCGTCGCCCGCCACATGCTAAATCAACCCGCAAGCGAGGAATTTTTATGAGCAAATACGCTAACTACACCAATCTGCAATGCGCAATCATAGGCCACACTGCCCTGGTGACCCTGGCCAATCCGCCCGCCAATACCTGGACGGTAGCGGGTTTGCAGGCGTTGACGCAACTCGTCAATGACCTCAACGCAGATGCAGATATCTATAGCCTCGTCATCACCGGCTCAGGCCAGAAATTCTTTTCAGCAGGCGCAGATTTGAAGCTGTTTGCCGATGGCGACAAGGCCGTGGCACTGGACATGGCACGCCGCTTTGGCGAAGCCTTTGAAACCCTGAGCCGCTTTCGTGGTGTTTCCATCGCTGCCATCAATGGCTACGCCATGGGCGGTGGCCTGGAGTGCGCGCTGGCTTGCGATTTGCGCATAGCCGAAACCCAGGCGCAGATGGCCTTGCCAGAAGCCTCGGTCGGCTTGCTGCCCTGCGCTGGCGGCACGCAAAATCTTGCCTGGCTGGTCGGTGAAGGCTGGGCCAAGCGCCTGATCTTGTGTGGTGAACGTGTCGATGCTGCCACTGCCCTGCGCATAGGCCTGGTCGAAGAAGTCGTCGCCACTGGCGGCGCACTGGAGCATGCACTGGCCCTGGCCAAACAGGTTGGCAAGCAAAGCCCCAGCAGCGTCAAGGCATGCAAGCAACTGATACAGGGCGCACGCCAGCAACCGATGAACACCGTGCTGCCGCAAGAACGCGAAGCATTCCTGGCCCTGTTTGATACCGCCGATCAAAAAGAAGGCGTCACTGCCTTTTTGGAAAAACGCCCACCGGTGTGGAGGAATGCATGAGCGACTCCCCTGTCCTGTTCCACACCCTGCCTGCCGCCAATGGCATGCAACTAGGTGTGGCCACCCTCAATTCAGAAAAAACCCTGAATGCCTTGTCCAAAGAGATGGTGCATTTACTGGGCAGGCAATTGCAAGTCTGGGATGAAGATGAGAGCATCGCCATGGTGGTCTTGCAGGCCGCTGGCGAGAAAGCATTTTGCGCAGGTGGTGATTTGCAAAACCTGTACGCCAGCATGCGCGAACATCATGCCTCCGACAAAAAAGACGACTTGCTCGGCAATGCCTATGCGCTGGATTTTTTTGAGCAGGAATACCGCCTCGACTATCAAATTCACACTTACCGCAAACCCATATTATGCTGGGGCCACGGCATCGTCATGGGTGGCGGCATAGGCTTGATGGCCGGTGCCAGCCACCGCGTTGTCACAGAAAAATCCCGCCTCGCCATGCCTGAGATTGCGATTGGCCTGTTCCCCGACGTAGGCGGCACCTGGTTTCTAAACCGCATGCCGGGCAAGCTGGGTTTGTTCCTGGCGTTGACGGGTGCGAACATCAATGCCAGCGACGCCGTGTTTGTAAAGCTGGCCGACCTGCAATTGCCGCATGAGAGCAAGGCAGAACTGCTGGCCCGCTTGCAAGCCTGCGAATGGAGCAAGCAGCTAGAAAATAATCACCTGCGTCTGAACCATATCCTGCATGAGCAGCAACACAGTGCCAACGTGGTCAGCACCGCAGGGCCTTTGCGCCAGCGTTTTGACCTCATCAATCAACTGTGCAGTGCTGCTGACCTGAGCACCATCATCAGCAATATCTGCCAGCTTGATGCAAGCGTAGTCAACGAAGATATTTGGCTGCAAAAAGCCATCGCCAGCCTGCAAAAAGGCTGCCCGACCTCTGCCTGGCTGGCGCATGCCTTGCAGGAACGCGGCAAGCATCTGTCGCTGGCAGAAATTTTCCGCATAGAGTTAGTCGCAGCACTCGCCTGCACGCAAGGCCATGATTTTGCGGAAGGGATACGTGCCTTGATTGTCGATAAGGACCAGAAACCGCAATGGTTGCCGGGTAGTTTGGATGCATTGCAGCCGCAGGATGGCGAGCGATATTTTGCGCGTCTTTGGGCGGTAGAGCAGCATCCTTTGCGGGATTTGAGTGCGATTGAATCATTGCAAAAGCGCGCGGCTTGATTTTTACTCCTTCCCCTTCAAGGGGAAGGTCGGGATGGGGATGGGGTTCGGTTGATAATGAGTGCATTCAATTTGCATAAGAAACCCATCCCCACCCTACCCCTCCCCTTGAAGGGGAGGGAACAAATATTGACCAAAAATCCGCCACCTATCATTTGCGGAATTAAAAAAAGGAGATAAACCATGTCAAACCAATCCAAAATCGCCTTCATCGGCCTCGGCAACATGGGCGCACCCATGGCCCTTAATCTGCTCAAAGCAGGCTACCCACTCACCGTCTTCGACCTCTCCCCCACTGCACTCAAAACACTGAGTGACGCGGGCGCTCTTGCCGCAGGCAACGCCAGACAAGCCATAGAAGGTGCAGACATCGTCATCAGCATGCTGCCCGCCAGCCACCATGTAGAAAGCCTCTATCTCGGCGACGAAGGTATACTCGCCCACATCGCCAATGGCGCACTGATCATAGACTGCAGCACCATCGCCCCGCAATCTGCCAAAAAAGTCGCGCAAGCCGCAGCCGCACGCGGGCTGGCATTGGTCGATGCCCCGGTCTCAGGCGGCACAGCAGGCGCAGCCGCAGGCACGCTGACCTTTATCGTCGGCGGCAGCACAGACGACCTCGAACGCGCCCGTCCAGTGCTGAACGCCATGGGCAAGAATATCTTTCACGCAGGTGAACACGGTGCCGGGCAAACTGCCAAAATCTGCAACAACATGCTGCTGGGTATACTCATGGCAGGCACGGCAGAAGCACTGGCACTGGGCGTGGCGAACGGCCTTGATCCCAAAGTCCTGTCCGACATCATGAGCAAAAGTTCAGGCCGCAACTGGGCGCTGGAACTGTACAACCCCTACCCCGGCGTCATGGAAAATGCACCCGCATCACGCGGCTACACCGGCGGCTTTGGGGTAGATCTGATGCTCAAGGACCTGGGCCTGGCAACCGAGGCAGCACTGGGTACAAATTCCAGCATTCCGCTGGGTGAAGCTGTGCGCAACCTGTATGGCATTCATAGCAAGGCAGGGGCTGGTGGCAAGGATTTTTCCAGCATACTTGAGCTGCTTCAAAAGAAAGTATAGACATACTGGTACGCACGCAATGCCTATCACCAGTCAGAGTGATGGGCATGCCTTCTTTCACATGACCACTCATGTCCCCAATTGACTGGCAGACCCGGGCGCTGACAAATGAAGTCAGATCGGCCAGATTAACAGTGACGACACACTCCCGTCATCCACACACAAATTCAAAACGTCCGACAACATTGGTACACCAGCAGTCTTATGCAGACAGCAAGCTGAGCACATCCATAACATAAAATCGCGCACGACATTATCAGAAAATATTAATTATTATTTATACATGTCTGAAATATATTTTTAACATTTTTTGACACTTATCATGATTTTCATTTATGCTAATTATCAGTGCACGGAAACTAAGTGCTTTATGAGAAATTGCCACATATAAATGAAGATACCGGTTGAATTGCAGCAAGCCGTAAATAAGGTGATCCATGAATAAATACGGCCCACTGCTCCGACCTGAAGTTACAGCATCATCGTGGCTATCGATGGCTTCAGCCGTACTGGTGCCGCCACGTTTCATGCCTTAAAGACGATTCTTTCCCTGCTCAAGACTACCGTAGTAGTCACTTTTGTTGATGTCCACCGCACCATGCTAACTTAATATGGAAAAAACCAAGGTGCTGTTGGTAATAAAATTTAACTACCTGATTTCTTTCGTATTTGATTTTCCCGAGCGTGATTTTTAATTTTCACAATCAACGAAAATCAGACTCTTATGTGACCTTATTTCGAGTCGCCTCCTAGTTACACTTAGCTACCTAAAAAAATGCCATCTTTTTTTAAAATCAAAATTTTGCAAAAAAATTAAATAAAGGCAGCATGTATTTGTCTTGTTGTTGCCGCACACTCTTCTACCTTAGGGGCAGGGACCGTATCAGAAAATCGGTACGTTCTTGAGGGACGGTTGACGACAGAAGGGTTACAAAAGTTTCAGGATGCATTAAAAGAGAACCCTGATATCAAGGAACTGGAATTGATCAATTCCAAAGGTAGCGCTGATAACGCTGGCCCGATTGTTTTTGGCTTTATCCGGGCAATTGATCGATTAAAAATCAAGACTTTCGCACGCGGCAGGTGTTTTTCTTCTTGTGCGGTCGTATTCTTGATGGGTTATGAACGTACTCTCTTACCCGGTACCGCCAATGATCCGACAACGTTGGGGTTGCACGCTGCGAGAGACAATACCAATGATGAACTCATGTCACGATTAACGAACATGGTGAATGAAAAAATTACGGAACGCAGCGACGGTAAGATTTCCAAAGCTCTTTTGGACACGATGTACCAGGCTAAAAATAAATACGGCGGCCTTTACATTGCCAGAAAAGTCAAACCCGGGCTTTCCAATGTCCATTTTTGGACAGGTGATCCGAATGATGATTTTGCACCTGTAGGGCATTACACTCTGGATCAGCTTGGTATTCAGTATGGCGAGGATGCTCCCTAAAAGTATGTCAGGCGGCAGAGAAAACTATTTTTAGTAAAAACAATAAATGACGCCGCACTCTATTCCAGCTGCAACACCTTGAAATTATTCCTTCCCGCCTTCTTGGCCAGGTACAAAGCCTCATCCGCCTTCTTCAGCATCTCACTGGCGCTGGAATGATGTTCTGATGAAATCGCCACACCTATGCTGGTGGTTACCATCAGGGGTTTGCCTTCTATGTCAAAAGGGGTGGTCATGGCTTGCACGATTTTGCTGGCGACCATGTCGGCTTCGCTGTGCATGTTCAGGCCTTCAAGTACGATGACGAATTCATCGCCTGCCAGACGGCCTGCAAGATCAGTCTGGCGTATGCAGTGCTTGAGACGGCTGGCAAATTCCTGCAAGACCAGGTCACCTGCATGGTGGCCCAGGCTGTCGTTGATGCTCTTGAATTTATCGACATCCAGGAACATCATCGCCATCAAACGGCCTGTGCGTTGTGAGCGGGCGCTGGCTTGCTCCATTCTCTCATTGATCTGGTTGCGATTCGGCAGGCCGGTCAGGGTGTCAAACCTGGCCAGGGCGAGCAATTGCCGCTCCACAGCCTTGGCGTCGCTGATATCGTTGATGAGACTATTGACACCGACCACTTTGCCACTGTCATCATATTGTGGAACATAGGTGGCATGGTAATGGCCGGTCTTGCCTGCGACGCTGATCTCGGTTTCAAATTCGGTTTTTTCACCTGCCATGGCGAGTTTGTAATGCACATGATGCTCTTGCTGCATGGTGCCCGACAACAGCGATAACACCGGCTGGCAGCGTATCTCGGACAAGGGCAGATTGAACCAGGTTTCATACGGGCGGTTCACGAACTGATAGCGGTTTTCACTATCGATGAGGCTGACAAAGGCCGGTATATTGTCGGCAATGGTGCGCAATAAGCCTTCGCTGGCAGCGAGTCTGAGTTCTGCCTCCTTGCGTGCCGTGATATCGATGACCATGGAATAATATCCCAGGGTTGCTCCCTCGGCATTGGTATCGGGCACGTATTCATACTGCAAAAATCGTTTGATATCGCGCTCGGACGCATAGCGTTCAAACGAAACTCTCTCACCATGCAAGGCGCGCTGTATCCTGTCTTTCAAATCAAGATACGATTGTTCGCCAAACACTTCACGCACGGTTTTCCCTAACAGATGTGCGGGTTCCAGGCCGGGTATCTGGCCATAATTGCGGTTGCAGAACTGGTAGCGTTCGCTGGCATCGACATAGGCTATCATCGCCGGCACGTTGTCGGTGATGGTGCGTACACGTTTTTCACTGCGGGTCAGATCATCCTGCACACGCTTGAATTCGGTGACGTCTTCTACCAGTACAAAAAAACCATCGACCTGGCCGGACTTGTTAAAGTCTGGCACATAGGTCACCCTGTCCCACTCCCAATAACCATAACGCTCGACGCGGCGTTCAAAGCAAGTCCATTCCCCATTCAAGACCTGGGTGACATAAGGTTTGGTATGACGATAAAATTCCGGCGTAGAAATCTGCTTGATGGTCTTGCCTATCGCCTGTTGCGCAGTCAGACCAAACAAGTGCTCTATGCGCTTATTGACGAAGGTATATTGCTCGCGGTAATCGACATAAGCGATAAAGGCTGACATATTGTCTGCAATCAGACGCAATTTCTTTTCACTGGCACTGAGGGCTGCCTCGGCATCCCTGCGTTTGATCATGGCATCATCAAAAGCCTTGGCCAGGTCGCCTATCTCGTCTCTGGGGTATTCATGACTGGCCTGCGTCACCAGTAAATTGGTCTCGGCATTATTGACCTTCTCGCGCAATTTTTGCAAAGGTGCGAGTTGCCAGTACATGAACCACCAGACCAGCAGCAGCAAACTCAGCAGCAAGGCCAGACTAAGCAAGACAGCTTCACGCCTCACTTTGGCGACGATACTGAAGGCCTCATTGGTGGGATAGACGCCTGCGACCAGCCAGCCTACCGATTTCATGCGTCGATAACTCAGTATGGCTTCATCTTTGGTGTTGTCATTGGTGGTCAGGCTACCTTCCAGTGCATTGAAGGCTGTTTCAGGTAGCTGGTTTTTGTCTGGTGATTCACGGCTGTTTTTTAATATCTTCCTGTGGTCAGGGTGAGTGACAAAGACACCCTCGGTGGTCTGCACGTAAAAATAGCCTTGTTCGCCAATTTTTGCTGTCGCCAGGTCAGCCAGAAAGCTGTCCTGCGTTAGCTCTATGGTGCCCACCAGTACCAGCAGCATCTTGCCACTGGGGTCAAAGACAGGCACGCACACCACGACCAAAGGCCGTCCGGACAGGCCACTTTTCAAAGGGTTCGATATGGTGATCTTTTTTTGTTTGATCGCCCTTTGAAAATAGTCGCGGCTGCTGATATTGAGCTGCCCTTTGGTGCCGGGGTTGTCCATGTTGGCCAGGATGTCACCGTGCAAATCAAACACGGCCAGATTATCAAACAAGCCATCAAGACTGTGATAACGCTCGATAAAGCTCTGGACGTTCTGCTCACTGATGTCACCTGATCCCAGGTCACTGGCCAGACGGATCAGGGCATTTTTTCTGAGTTCTATCTTGTGGTCAATTTCATTGCCCAGATTGGCGATCAAGCTGGATTGCCTGGCGACGATGAGCTTTTCCAGTGCGCTTTCAAATACGGACGAAGCCAGCGCGTACAGCAAACTCAGGGAGAGGACAAAGAAAATCGCCACCGCCACGGTCAGGCGGGTTTTCAAGGTGATATCGCGGATACGGAATATACGAAATAGCGGGGCTGATGACATATTATTCGGCAATCAAAGAGCAATCACGATGATCTTAGCACCCGCCTGTACAAGGGCAACATATTTTCAGGCTTACACTGGCTGGCAGATTGCAAATCTATGTGCCATGCCAGTCTTGCCCCAGTGGCAAGCTCAGTTCAGCCAGGGGACAGCGATGTAAAAACGCGACAATCACTGCCCGGAAGTGGCCGTCCACCAGAAAAATGCTACATCAGGAAAACCGGCCCAGACTGTCATCCGTCAAGATAACTGCGTTGCCCATGTCCATAATCAGGGCAGATTGGTCCAGCTGGCGGTCTGACACGCAAATCGGCACATCATTGGCACCCGGCTGATCGTCACAGTCAGGTGCCAGTGGTCTGTCAGTGGCAGTATCATTGTTGGTATCACTGTGGGTACCAGTGCTGGTATCGACGTGACCATAGTAAGCATTGTCGGTATAGCTGACCGTACCCAGGTAAATCCAGGCACGGTTATCGTCATAACTATAGTTACTGGTCATATCACTGGCAGGGTAATCATTTTCAGCCGCTGGCCCTGGTGCCCCCCCTCTGACGCGACGCGCGGCCAGTTCACGGGTCTGCATGGCCAGTTGGTGTATCTGGCGCTGCATGGCTGGTGGGATATCACCACTGAGGCCGCGCAATTCTTCCAGCGCCTGCAACAGGTCCAGGTCGCCGTAGTACAACTGTTCCAGGTTTTGTATCAGCCCCTTGACGGCCATCACCTGCTCATCAAGCGCATCAAAGTAGCTGCCTTGTTGGTGGTTGAGGAAAAAAGCCAGGCGGGTCTTTAAAATGATCATGGCATTGTCGCTGCCAGAACGGCTGAACAGGCCCAATATCTTGCGGTTTTCCCGGAAGGTCTCGCGCACCAGATCATCGACAAAGCCAGGGAAATGCTGTTCCAGCGCCAACAGTGCTGCCGATGAAAAATCCGGCAACACGCGCTCCACCTGCCCTTCCAGCGCCTGCTTGCGCGCGGCCCGTTGCTGCTCCAGCAAAGCGCTTTGCGCCGCGATCTGCTCTTTGGTGGCCTGGGTGGATAGCTTCAGACCCGCGATGGCGACATCAATATCTGACAGGGCAGTATCCAGCAAGGCTGCATAATCATAGCTGAGGTCGTCATTAGACATAATTTTCTTTCACGGTAAGGGACTGGCTTTGTAGCTGGGATTGTTCGCCATCTTCACGGCGGGACTGGAAATAATCAATGAAATACTGGCGCAGGCGCGGCTTGCGCATATCGGCATGCCACTCCAGCGGCCGTCCTGGCTGTTGCTGCAAATCCGTCCAGGGATTAAACCCCAGGTCGGTGATCTCATGCATGCGCAGGAAATAGCGACGGTGCTGTGCCTCGCCATGCCACAGGTGGCGGATTTCACCAGCCACCACACCCAGCCTGCCCTGCACCTGTTCATAAAAGCGCTGGCCCCAGGCTTGCAGATGCTGTATCTGTGCACGGTCATGCTTCAAGGCATTCTGTATGCAAAAGTTATAGTCGCCATAAATCGCATGCGCCATGAAATGATCTGCACTGCCAGAAATCGCCGCCTCATACAGACCCACGCTGTCAAAAAGACTGCGTCGCATGGCCCAGCCATAGCCAGTGTGTCCATGGATATCATAACGCCCTGCATGCAGGGTAGCAGGTTGCGCCTGCATGACGGCAGCAAAAGAGCGGACGCGGTCAGGCACAGCCCCCTCACCACCATCCTGCTCCAGGCGCAGGCAGCTTTCCCACACTTGCGCGACCGGGAATTGCTGCAACACCGACACCAACTCGCTTGCCCAGTTTTTATTTTCAAACACGATATCGCAATCCAGCCAGGCCACATAGCGGCAAGTGGCAGGCAACCAGGATGCCGCCAGATTCAGCAGCCTTTCCTTTTGCCACAGCAAGGTAGCTGAACGCAGTTGCAAGACATCCAGCGCCGCAGGCAATTCAAAGGGCGCATCGCCAAATGCACATTCGACAGTAATACAAGTCACTCCAGCCGCCCTCATGCCCTGCATGAAGACATCATAATTCTGCCTGCGCGAGGTATAGCGGCAGGGATTGAAGTAAGTGGTGAGGATGACTAGTTCAGACATGATGTGATAATAAATGGGCCTGGCAAATGCAATGACGGCTCACTTGTTATAATGCAAAATCAATACTATACGCTAGGCACTCATGCGCATACAAATCCTGTCTGACCTGCACCTTGAAGCCTGGGGTGATACCGCACCTCTTATTGCCCCTGCCATCAGCCAGCCTGATGTGGTGGTGCTGGCTGGCGATATCCACAGCGGCAGCAAGGCAGTGAACTGGGCAGCACAACAGTTTGCCGGCATCCCTGTGCTGTATGTACATGGCAATCATGAAGCCTATGGCAAAAATCTCGAAGACATGCAGGCCGACGTTGCCCGCGCCTGCGAGGCTAGTGACAATGTACATTTCCTTAATGCCCGTGAATACCACATAGGCGACATACGCTTTCTCGGTGCAACGCTATGGACAGATTTTTGCCTGTTTGGCGAAGAACAGCGACCCTATGCGATGACCGAGGCGGCCGACCTGATGCCCGATTATCAGCGCAT
Source organism: Undibacterium sp. TC9W (assembly GCF_049339865.1). Classification (NCBI taxonomy): domain Bacteria; kingdom Pseudomonadati; phylum Pseudomonadota; class Betaproteobacteria; order Burkholderiales; family Oxalobacteraceae; genus Undibacterium; species Undibacterium sp. TC9W. Next base: position 76,909 of record NZ_JBMPPJ010000020.1, read on the forward strand.
CACCCTGGCCGAACAAGGCTACCGCAAACTGGAAGCAGCGGACACCGCACTCATCCATGCGAGACAAAAATCCTGGCTTAATCAACGTCTCAATACCAGCTTTGAAGGCCGCACTGTCGTCGTCAGCCACATGGCACCATCGATACAGTCGGTAGCGCCGCGCTATGCGGATGATTTACTGTCCGCCGCCTTTGCTTCTGAACTCGACATGCTGGCGCAAAAAGCTGATCTTTGGATACATGGCCACATGCATGATAGCTTTGATTATCACCTGGGGAAATGCCGCGTCATCTGTAACCCTTGCGGCTATCCCCTGCACAATGGCAGGATGGAGAATGCGCATTTTGATCCGCATCTGGTTGTGAGCTTATGACATGTCTGCGCAAATGAAAAAAACCGGCATCCCCCTGGTCGCCCTATTGCTTTATGTGTCAGGCCTGTGCTGTTTCATACTGCCTGTGGTTTTTCCTGCTTTGCAGATTGATGGCGGCTTTGGATACATGCTAGTTCTATACTGCATTTGCGGCATCATTTTTTTACTTGCCGGTTTCATCTTTCACTCCTGGGTCAAGTCACGTAATGCCGCAGCTCACACACAATTACTTGAAGGTGTAGAAAAGAATACGGTTCCCCATCGGCTGGGAGAAGGCAATGAGTGGAATCAACAGGATTGATGAGAATTTGAATACTACGGAAAGGACTAAACCATGAAAACAGACTGGCATAGCCTCGACATCTCACGCACCACTGTCGTCGATAAAGACTACAAGAACACGCAAAACGTCAGGCGTTTTTTAAGTGCGGAATGCGGTGCAGAATGCAAGCTAGACCGCAACTTCATGGCCTGGATCATCAATGGTGAGCCCAAGACCATGGGGGATGTGGCAGATGAGTGGCAAAGACTTTACGCTGACAGTGTAAAGCCAGCTTGATCATTTTCCAGCCTGTCTTGCCGCGCCAGGAGTACAAAACAGGAGTACAAAACAGGCCGAAAATCAATCATCTCAGAGCAAACAACTCAACCCAGCCACAGCTTGAACTCTATGCCATTTTGTATCGTGCCTATGACCTGCGCCTGGTTCTCGGTACTTTCACAGAAGCTTGCCAGTGCACCGGCGGCCGTGATCTGGCCTTTGCTTAACTGATTATTCCAGTAATCAAAACCAGCCTGGTCTGGTGCGCGGTGCAAGACATTCTGGTAGAAATTCGTGATCAGTGTCGTGGTCGATGGGTTGGCACCATACAGCTTCTGGAATTCAGCCGACTGGAAAAAACCTGCCGCCACCGTCGTCAGGCTAGAACCCTTGTCCATGTCCTTGATCCAGTAACCCAGGCCTTCAAGGTCGGGCTTGCGGCCAAATGCTGCCTGGTACAGTCGATAAGCCTGGCCTGCCGTTCCATTGATGTCGAGCGCGATGCTCTTGTCAGAAAACTGCAGGCGTTCGACATTGAACAGACTGTCGATGTCACCATTCGATTTGACGCGCAACTGAAAAGCCGAGCCAACCGGGGTAATTGCAAAATTGCTGGCATTGCCAGCCATGATGACGGTATCCATGCCAGTGCCGCCATCGATATTATGGTTGCCCGTGCCAACATTGATGGCATCATTGCCGCTGCCGGCATTGACGTGCAAACGGCCACCGCCACCATTGACGGTGATCAGGTCGGCACCTGCGCCTGAGGCGATCAGGTAATCAGAATACATGACGCCAGGCAAATCAACACTGATGACATCTGCACCGGCAAACAAAGACTCATCAGCCAGCAGTTTTTCATCGATCTGTTGATTGGCTGAAAGTGACACGGAAACGCCAGTGATGCGGTTGTAGCTGCCGTCATAGTATTCAGTGACTGAAGAACTCATCACACCGCTGACGCTGGACTTGCTCAAGCCCTGTGCCACGGTGTTGCTGTTGGATGAAAGATTGAAATTGCCTTCCACAATAGTCGATGCAATGTACTTGTCGGCAGTTGCCGTCACCTTGCTGATGCTACCTACATTATTACCATTGATGTCGCCACGGATAGCGCCCTTGACAGTGATATAGACATTCCCTGTCACCGGATCATAGCTGGGACTATACGCAGGCAATAAGGTAGAAAACGACAAATCATTCAGCAGAACACTAGTCGGTGTAATGGAGACAGAATTGGCACCATTGATCGTGGTATTGGCGTAGTTGAAATTGAACTGACCACCTTCAACAATCGACATTACCCCGCTGTAATACAAGCTCAACTTTGTCGCTGATGCTTTGCCCGCTGCGGCATAAGGGTCTTCAAGTACCAATCCTGTGTAAGTCATGCTGGCACCGTCAGGGAAGGAAAACCTCGCCTGATCGCCGCCAAAATCGAGTGCAGAATAATACGCATGATCCCTGGCCCACTGCGCACCCAGTTTAGGGAAAACATCAAACAAAGTCCCCAGGCTGCCATTGGTAGGAGGTGACTTGATCAATTGCTGGTAATTAGCGTTAACCATGTTTTGAGACAGTTTGATATTAATGTTTGCCATAAATGAAATTTATCTGAATGTGGGAACTGGTTCACTACCTCAGGCTGCAGCATGCACATGGCTGCCAGGCAGATGAAACGGATGTCTTGCTTGAATGCATGTATGACATGCAAAGAATTTCACGGTGATTGTAACATTTTGTCTCAATTTGAATATGACAATGCTATTTCCTCAATTTTGCTCACGGATAATACCCCTATGCCAAGCAGGGCATATATTTTTCTTATGACTGTCACACTGATTTTCATAGCAAAATTAATTGCAATTTAAATAATGATCATTTATATTTTCAGAATAACAATTTAGAAAATATATTTTCAATCTTCATTTGGTCTTGAAGCCCTGAATGACAATTTCCTGGAGTAGGCATGAAACAACTGCGCGTACTGTCGATCTTACTGGTGATGTTCAACCTGGCTGCCTGCGACAGAGGCTGGTCTGGCCAGCGCTATGAGCTGGTGGCGGCATCCGACGGCAAGGTCTATAGAATCGACTCGCAATCCGGCACCGTTCACTATGTCACGGCCGAGAAAATGCAGGCCCTCAATGATGGCCTGCCCACTCTGCATGTGGGTGAGTATTACCAAATGGGAGATGCCGATGGCAACAGCAAATACCTGAAGTATCTGGGAAATGGGCAATTTGAAAAAAGCCCGGCGTCCAGCCAGGTAAAGTGAAGGCCTGTTATTGCTGTATCACTAGTGGACTGTAACAGTGTAATCGAGAGTGAAGGACATGTGCCCGGCGCATCAGGGCAAGGCAAGCGTGGAACAAATGAACACAGCGATAGCGGGGCTATCGCGAGTATTTGCAACGCAGCCATGATCGTTGCGCACATGGCAGGCACTCCGATTTTCACTGTTACAGTCCACTAGGGGGACAAATCAAGGACTATGCCCGTCAATAATCAGGACTTACGCAGCATTGCGCTACATGCTTCAAACATGCTTATGCATGTTGGAAGCAAGACCAAAGCTGCCCCGATTATCCCTGACAGTAAAATACAGAATCCAATGAATTTCTTTTGCTCGCTTGTATTTGGTTCTTTCAAGCGGTTCACACCGACGACGATCAATGCACAGGAAATTGCAAGCACCGGCCATAAAAATAAGGTCAAAACGTACAAAAAACTTGCGCCGTCCACTGTTCTCAAAGGTGAGATTTGAGTCAATATAACCATTGCCTGCAGAATAATTGCCGCTACAAGTTGAAACGGCCAATGGGCCAACTTTTTATGTTCCATGTATGCTTTCTATGGGGGACCTTACTCAACTTTGTCGCACTGTGGCCCAAGGCAGATGTCAGCGTGCGAACTAATTCGCAACATCACTTCATAGTTTGCTGCAAGACCTGCAACTAAGCTGCGCCTGACTTAGAGAGCACATTATGGCGTTAAGTTCTCCCAATGCGCTAACCAATGAAATTATCACTCCATTACCGGTGGCCATTGATGTGCTTCTGCCTGGCAGTGCCGGCACCACGCATACAGCGCGTCATACATGACCATGCCATGTCTTAGCATGATGTGGTCATCTGCAAAGGTTTTTGACAAGCCCAGCGACAAGGCATACAGGCCTGCCGATTGCGCCGTCAAATCCAGCTTGCCGGTGTCTGCGCCACGGACGATGGTCGCCAGGGTTTGCAAGGCAGGATCGGCCAGTGCATATTTCTTCAGGAAAGCATCAAAACTGCACAAGTCACCGACGTGACTTAATTCCACGCCGGGAATATCGTACGGTATGGCAGCGGTTTCTCTGGCGATGCGCAAGACATCGGTATCAGGCACATATAAGAATTCTGCTTCACTGTCGATGAAATTCACGATCAGCCAGGGGCAGGCAATGCGGTCTATCTTGGGTCGTTCACGGGTGATCCATTGCATGATTGTTCTCCCACGATGATGACAAGACTTAGCCTGCCCGTCTGGCCAGCATGCCGCCAGCCTGTTTATAGGCTTCCAGCCCACCTTCGAGGTATCGTGCTGCGATACCCGCTTCATTAAGAGCGCTGGCGCAGTTAATGCCGACTTCATGTCCCTTGATGCAATACACGACGACATTCTGTTGTTGCGTCAGCGCTGGTGCCCAGTTAGTCACCTGCTCAGGGTCCAGCCAGACTGCCCCGACAACTTGCAAGCTGTCAGCTTCAAAGGCCGGACGCCTGCGTACATCAATGACTGCGGGCGGATTGGCACTGCTTAATTCACGCATGAATTCTGCAACACTGACAATTTGCGTTGTTAGTTCTGTTTGTTCAGTTTGTTTCATTTCCAACTCCTCTAAGGGTGAAGCAAGGGGTAAATGAGCAGGCCCAGAACCGCTGCAGCCGCAACGATGACGGGTTCCTGTAACTTCTTGAACTTCCACAACAGGAAGATACTGACCAGGGCAATCACTGCCGTCGGTACATCCAGTATTGAGCGCCTGGCAATGACCAGCACAGAACCTGCAATCGCGCCTATCGCTGCCGCCGTGATGCCATCGACAAAAGCAATCACACCTGGCAACTTGCCATATTTTTTAAAGTAAGGTGCCGGGATGACAGTGAACAGATAGCAGGGCAAAAAGGTAGCCAGCGCCGCCACTGTTGCCCCCGGCAAACCCGCCACCAGATAGCCGATAAAACCCACCGTGATGACTACCGGCCCAGGCGTGATCATGGCAACTGCAACGGCATCGACAAACTGCTTGTCCGTCAGCCAGTGATGCTCAGTAACGACACCGCCATACAGGAAAGGAACAATCGCCAGGCCAGAACCAAATACAAAGGCACCGGCCTTGGCAAAGAAGATGGCAATCTGTGTTAACAGCGAGGCGTCCTGCGTAGCCAGCATGATGCCTATGACGGGCAATTGCAGCAGCGTCAGGCCTGGCAATTTGCTGCCACCCAGCCATGCTGGTGGTGCACGCAACAGCCAGACCAGTACGCCAGCAGCGATAAACAGCCAGGCAATTTCTGTCTCGGTGATAAAGGTCAGTGCTGCCAGCAAGAGATAGATGGCCCATAGCAGCTTGTCCTTGCCTATGCTTTTTTGCGTGAGCTTCTTGGTGCTCATGACGATGATGCCAACCACCGCAGCACCGACACCATAAAACACAGCCTGCATCCAGGCCAGGCCGCCATAACTGACATAAGCCCAGCCCAGCAACACCACCATCATGAAGGAAGGCAGCACAAAGGCAATGCCAGCCAGCGTCGCGCCCCAGATGCGGTAATGCACATAGCCCATATAGATGCCTAGCTGAGCAGCCAGCGGGCCCGGGGCCAGTTGCGCCAGTGCCAGGCCTTCCTTGTAGTCTGCTGGCGAAATCCAGCCGCGCCGCTCAACCAGGTCACGTTGCATATAGCCGACCAGCGCCACCGGGCCACCAAAGCCCAGTGCGCCCAGACGCAGCATGTAGAGCACCATTTGCCACAGCGTATAAGCGGGGGCGGTATCTGGTACATCTGGCACAGTTTGATTTGAATCAGGCAGGCTCTGGCTCATCGCAATGACCTCTTATGTTGTACTTGGCTGCACTACAGAAAAATGCTGGTAAAGCCCATCCAGTACCACGCTTATTTTGTCCAGCAAGTCATCATCGTCACTGGCGTTTTGCCGTGTACCGGCCAGCATGGCTTCAAAACCACTGGCCTCAGGCACATAGCCATTGCCAATATCGAGTACATGCACCATGGCCCCCAATCTTTGCAAGCCACGGTCAGCTTCCAGACCAAAACTGGCCAGCAAGACCTCAAAGCTGACACGGTCACCGACATGGGTAAACGCTGCACCATCAAAGTCAAAACCCAGCGCATCTGGTGGGCAATCCTTGACCGACTCCAGCCAGACAAAGCGCGCCTGTCTGTCGATGAAGCGGCGTATCAGCCAGGCGCAAGCCACCCTGTCCACCCACAGATGCTGGCGGGTAGCCCAGCTGCGCCCCTGATAATCATCAATGGCCAGCGCCTTGATTGCCGTTTGCACTGCCTGGGGTTCACCGACCGATAGCAGGCCCTCTGCCGCCTGCATGAAATCCATCCAGGCAGCTTCGACCGTATTGCTGCCATCACCAGGGAAGTAATCTATGCTTTTGAAAGCTTCATATTCACGCCGCATCTTGCGCAAAAGCTTGGTAATTTCCTGTGGTTTCAAATTGCCCAGGCCGGGACGTGCATCCGCCAGAGTCTGCAGCCAGGTAGCATATTCACCACTACGGTCAAACAAGGCCTGGAAGGCCAGGTTTTCATCCTCAGTCTGGGCCCAGACATGCAATAGCCAGGCACTGCCACCTTCACGCAAGGTTTCTTCAGACAAATCCTGCAGTGCCTGTTGCTCCAACTCACCAAAAGGTAAAAGATAAGCCCCATCGCGAAGGGAGCCGCAACCCAGGGCCTTGAGATTGCGCCAGATACGCATGCGCCCGGTTGCACTGTTCGTGGGCAGGCTCAGCACCAGCAATAGCCAGCGGGCAGACGGATCAGCATTGATAGTTTGCGTTTTCATGAAACACATACTACACAATAATAAGAGTTATTACAAATTTTGTAGAGATAACTACTTATTAAATTATTCCTGGATGATCAAAGCATAATGTTAGAAGAACTCATAGTATAAAAAAACAATAGGCCAGGTTTTCCACCGCTGCTTTGTGACTCCAAAGACGTAACTCACCTCATGAATGGGCAGAATTATCGTCTTCGTCGGGTAGCCTGGAAGCCGTTTTCGATACGTGTAACTGGCTGCGTAGCCATGCTAATGCAGATTCGACATGCGGCCCGGGTACATGACCAGCACTCCGGATTAAATGATAGGTATGCCCTGGTATGCCTGGACCAAATGGCTGCACCAGACGCCCGGCCGCGATGTCGTCAGTCAACAGATCAAGGCTCAATAAGGCGATACCCTGACCAGCCAGTGCAGCCTGGATTGCATGGCCCTCGTCCGAAAAAACAAGCTGGCCACGACGCGCCTTCCAGGGCAGGCCTGCTGCCGCAAACCAGTTCTTCCAGGTAGGGTTGAGTGGATGATCATGGGTCCATTTGAAATCAATAAACGGTAGCTGGTTCAGGTCTACCTGCCTTATTGGCCCAAGCAAGGGGCTGCAAACCGGAGCGAAACTATCGGTCAACAGCGGCTCAGCGACCATGCCTGGATATGGCCCCCGCCCATAGCGTATCGCTATATCGGCAAGCTCCGTTCCAAGGTCGATTGCCTGGTCGGACGCGTGCAGCTCAAGGTCTATTTCCGGATACAGCTTTTGGAAACCCGTCACCCGCGGCGCTAACCAGTGCGCCATGAATGCATTAGTCGTAGAAATGATGACGCGGCGGCGCGTCTGTGGTTTCCCCAGGTGCTGCAGAGTCATCTCGAAAGCATTGAAACCATCACGCAGCACTGGATACAACTCCAAGCCGGCATCCGTCAAGACCACTTTGCGTACCTGCCGGTCGAACAGGCACAGACCAGTGTACTCCTCAAGAAGTCGAATCTGATGGCTGATTGCAGTCGCTGTAACAGCCAATTCATTGGCAGCCTGCTTGAAGCTGCCGTGGCGGGCTGCCGCTTCAAACGCCCGAAGTGCTGAGAGTGATGGGAGTCGCCGCATTGTAACTATAGAAATAAATAGCAGATGAGAATAACTCATGTTATGACTGACAACATAGCGTTTGTCAATGCAAAGGCGCAGGTCTATCTTCTCGCTGCGGCCCTGACAAGCCGGAAATTTTTTCACTAACTCCATGAAAGGAGCACATCATGCTCGAACGCGTCATGACCCAACCAGACAACTACGAACCCTACCTGCTTTCTCAGGCAATCAAATTTGGCAACCTGCTCTTCGTCTCTGGCCAGGCCGGTGCAGGTGACGATGGCAAGATCGTCGCCGGTGGCTTTCGTGCCCAGGGCGAGCAAGCCTTCGCCAACCTCAGGCGCGCACTGGAAGCTGGTGGTTCTGGCCTTGCAGACGTCATCAAGGTCACTATCTTCGTGACTGATATGGCTAACTTCAAAGATGTCGTGGAACTGCGTCGTCAATTTTTCACAGCACCCTATCCCGCGGATACCATCGCTGAAATCAAGGCCCTGTACGATCCCGCGGCCATGATAGAGATTGAGGCCATTGCCGCGATACGTCCTCGTGCCGGGAGCTAACATGAATGCCACCACGACACCTGATACTCATCAGCACGACTGTCTTTTCCAGCCGTTTTCCATAGGCCGCATGACACTTAAAAATCGCCTGGCAGTAGCACCCATGACGCGCATCAGCGCAAGCGATAACGGCTGCGCGACTGAGCAGATGGCGCGCTATTACAGCGCCTTCGCCAAGGGAGGTTTTGGGCTGCTCATCACTGAGGGTATTTATACGGACAAGGCTTACTCGCAAGGCTACTGGAATCAGCCAGGGCTGTCTGACCATCAGCAGCGCGATGCCTGGGCCAAAGTAGTTGAAGCTGTCCATCAAGATGGGGGACGCATGGTTGCCCAGTTGATGCATGCGGGCGCGCTCTCACAGGGAAACCCTTACCGCAGCGATACCTTGGGCCCGTCTGCGGTGAGGCCCAAAGGACAGCAGATGACGTTCTACCGGGGCAAGGGTGAGTACTCAATACCACGTGCAATGCTTGACGACGAAATCACGGAAGCGATCAATGGTTTCGCCGCTGCGGCGGTGTGCGCAAAACAAGCTGGCTTCGACGGTGTAGAAATCCACGGGGCAAACGGATACCTGCTTGACCAATTCCTTAGCGAAGGCATAAACCTGCGCAACGACCGCTATGGTGGTGACATAGAGCGCCGCCTGCGCCTCATCATAGAGGTCGTGCAGGCGGTACGCACTGCGGTTGGCTCTGAGTTCACGCTCGGCCTGCGCATATCCCAGGGCAAGGTCAACGATTTCACACACAAGTGGCGCAATGCAGAAACCGACGCTGCACTCATCTTCAGTGCGCTGGCCAATCTACCTATTGATTATGTCCACACGACTGAATTTGAAGCATGGCAAAGTGCCTTCGGGAACGGCCCCTGCCTGGCCGCACTTGCCAGACAATATGCAGGCTTACCAGTGATCGCCAATGGATCACTGCATGATCCCACGCGCGCGACCGATTTGATTGTAAGCGGCCAGGCTGATGCAGTGTCGCTTGGACGTGGCGCATTGGCCCATGCTGACTGGCCAACGCGTGTGCATAACGGCGCATCATTCGATGAATTCGACCCCGGGATATTGTCGCCGATTGCCAACCTGGCCAATGAACACCGCCATCGTAAGGAACGCGCGCGCCCCTTACTTTAATTTGCACAATACCCCATTACTCAAACGAGCCTACAATACCTGCAACACCAGTTAAGTTTGAGATTTATTACATTTAAAAGCACAGTGGGTCAGCAAGCTCTCTTTAACTCTGATCCACTTTTCTGTGCAGGTAGAAATACAAAAAGCAAAGCCACCAACTATCATGGTGTGGCACTGACCATAGAAAACGGATGGTCGCAGCGTCGGCAAAAGGCGACATAAGAAATTATGAATTCGAATAAACAACGCCAGCTTATTATCTTCGATCTTGATGAAACCTTAGTCCATGCAAGCATGACTGATTTAGGTCAGCCTATGGCTTTTGCATTTCCACCCTACTTTGTTTATCAGCGGCCCTTTTTGGCAGAAATGCTGGAAGAACTGACGCCACATTACGACCTGGCAGTATGGTCATCGTCATCAAGGGAATATGTAGATGCTGTGGTCGCGCAAATCTTTGGAACTCGCTACCCAGTCAAGTTTGCCTGGTCGGTTGAGCGCTGCGTGCAGCGGGTGGACATCAAAAGCAACAGCTATGTGTACATCAAGGATTTGAGAAAAATCCAGGGTCAGGGATATACGCTGGACCAGATTACAATCGTGGATGATTCGCCAGAAAAAATCGCCAGACAGCCGAGAAACCATATTCTGATTGCACCTTATCTTGGTGACCCGAAAGACAGGGCCCTGCTGGACATCGTTGGGACATTCAAATTGAGAAGCGCAATTTGCGACTAATTGACTTATTTTTCTGCTTGATGAGCCGGTGAACGCTACTCCTGATAGCGCTCAAATATGCGCTTCAACTCCCCATTTCTCTCCAGCAAAACCAGGCTTGCACCTATCTTCCTGACCAGCTCAGGAGACATGGTTTTTGCCATGCCCATGTAGAATTTTTCTGTCAGTTGGGGTTTGCTCAAAAGCCGTATCTTGTCTTCCAGACCCGCCTGCCTGATTGCCAGGCCTATGCCGGGTGAACGGTGACAATAAAACCGCCCGCGTCCAGCCAGCAGTTTTTTCAGGTTGGAGACGGAAGAAGTTGCGGTGTCATCTATCTTCAAACCGCCCATTTGCGTGAGGATATCGACTATGCCAAAGCCGCGCAGTGTCAGGATGATGCCATCATTGCCCAGCTTGCGTATGTCGTCCCAATCCCCAACAGCGACGGTATCATCCGCCCTCACGGCCAGCAGATAATTGACAGAAAACAGTGGCGTCGCGGCAAACTGGTATTGCGAGGTATTACGCGCTATGCGCTGCACGCCGCAAATGACATCAATATTGCCCGTCTTCAAAGCAGCATCAATGCGGGCACGCGGTTGCCAGACCTGGTCACCAATAAAGCGCAACTCAGGGTCAACCTTCTCGATGGCGCGCAAGATATCCACACACATGCCACCTATCGCGATCTTGCTTTGCGGATTAAGGAGTGCAATATACTTGGGCTCGGATGCTTCCTGGGCAGCAGTACGAATCTCTGTAACAGCACAAGCGGGCAGCATGAGCATCAGGAACAGCAGTGTCAGTACGCCTTGCAATGCCCATAGAGGACGAAATTGCTCGGACTTGCTCATTGCCTATATGCCAGCCTCTTGTCTGATTTAACAGCGCCGCCAGATGTAGCTGCATAAATGCCAGAACTTGCATGCGTGAACTGTTGCTGCAACTTGAAGATACTGACCACATTCGACAAATTGCCCGCCTGGTCCTGCAAGCTTTTTGCGGCAGCGGCAGCTTCTTCGACCAGAGCTGCATTTTGCTGAGTCACGCCATCCATTTGTATGATGGCATTGTTGATCTGGTCTATGCCAGCAGACTGTTCTTTGCTGGCATCATTGATTTCATTCATGATGCTCGTCACTTTTGCGACACTATCGACGATCTCGGCCATAGTCGCACCAGCCTGATCGACGAGACGCGCACCTTCGCCCACTTTATCAACAGAATCAGAAATCAGGGCCTTGATTTCTTTCGCTGCACTGGCCGATCTTTGTGCCAGGTTGCGTACCTCTGACGCAACCACCGCAAAGCCCCTGCCCTGCTCGCCTGCACGGGCTGCTTCCACTGCCGCATTCAGGGCCAGGATATTGGTCTGAAATGCAATGCCATCAATGACGGCAATGATATCGACGATTTTATTCGAAGAATCACTGATGGCTCCCATCGTGGCCACGACTTGCGACACCACGGTGCCCCCCTTGACGGCAGCGTCAGATGCCGCATGCGCCAGTTGGTTCGCGTCACGCGCATTTTGTGAGTTCTGCTTCATGGTACTGGTCAGTTCTTCCATGGAAGACGCGGTTTCTTCCAGTGAACCTGCCTGGCTTTCGGTACGGGCTGACAAATCCATATTGCCATTGGCGATATCAGTCGATGCACCGACGATGGTATCGGTGCTGGTGCGTACTTCGCTGACGATATTTACCAGGCCATTGTTCATGTCTTTCAAAGCTTGCATGAGCCGCCCGGTTTCATCCTCCGATTTGACATCGATATTGGTGGTCAGGTCACCGTCAGCCACGCTGCGTGCAAAATTCAGTGCATGCTGCATGGGGCGGGTGATGCCTACGGTCAGGAACCACGCACAGACGCTGCCAAGAATAATGAAGAGGATGATCAATGCGCTGATCAGCATGGAGCTGCTCTTGGCGATCGCATCGACTTCCTGGCTCAGGTCATCAACATCCCGCTTCTGGAACTCGAGAAAATCGAGTTCACTCTTTTGATAAGCATCCGACACAGGCATGAATTTTTCAAACAACTTTGCCGCTTCATCTGCCTTGCCGTCTTTTTTCAGCTTGGTGATCTCGTCGCGCAGCGCAATATATTGCTTGCGCACGGCGATGATATTGTCGAGCAGCTTTTTCTCTTCAGGGAAGGCGATATGCTCTTCCATGTATTTTTGAATTTCGTTATTCCGTGCAGTAGATGCCTTGGCGTCAATGGCAAAATACTCTGCCAGCGACTCATCACTGCTCTTCACTATCGCCAGTGTGCGCTTGAGCCCGGCCACGGTAATCCGGTACCATTCTTCGGTCATGCGCTCTTTTTTCAGCGGTTCCTGCATCATGGAACGGGTGCTGTCAGCAACCTCATGCAAACGCCACAAACCTATCCCGGAAGAAACTGTCGCCAGCAACATAACCAAGCCAAAGCCGATGGCGAGACGTATCCCTATATTCAGATTCTGAATTTTCATTGCCTGTCTCCTGGATATTTTTTTATAGGGCACTGCAGAGCTGGAGTTGGCACCGGATATGGCCCGGCACAAACCCCGTCTTGCTTTTCACCTTTTAAAACTATATCTGGCGAAGCAAGAATTTAGTGTTTTGCTGCTTTCAATCATATAAGGCTATTGCTATTTTGCAAGTCAACGATTGCAAAATACCATGAAAACGATATAGCCCACTCTCTCTCATAGGGAAACAGCTTGAGACCGACAAAGCACTTTCATGCTATCTTGATACTTATCTTTGATTTCATCATTACTTCCATGCCACACATCCGCGCCATTCGTGCAGACATCACCAAGCTGCAAGTCGATGCCATCGTCAATGCCGCCAATTCTTCCCTGCTGGGCGGTGGTGGCGTTGATGGGGCAATACATAGAGCTGCCGGGCCTGAACTGGTACATGAATGCCGCCTGCTCGGTGGTTGCAAGACCGGAGAAGCAAAACTCACCAAGGGCTATCGTTTGCCCGCCAGTTTCATCATACACACCGTAGGCCCGGTGTGGCGCAACGGCACCAACGATGAAGCTGGCCTGCTGGCCTCTTGTTATTACAACGCCATGCGCATTGCAGCAGAAAAACAGCTCACCAGTGTCGCTTTCCCCAGCATCAGTACCGGTATTTACGGCTACCCCATAGAACAGGCTGCCCCTATTGCGGTAAGCTATGTGCGCTCAGCGCTGACAGACTACCCCTTGCTACAGGAAGTGATTTTCTGCTGCTTCTCGGATAGTGACCTCAAGATATATGAGGCCGTATTAGCTGAATCGGCCGAATCGGCTGAAACAGCAAACACGGCACCATGAAAATAATACTGACCACAACCAACAAGGCTGAACCCATGCGCTACCTCATCTGCTTGATTACCCTGGCCTGTGCCAGCCAGTTGGCCCTGGCACTGGATTGCAGCAAGGCATCCAATACGCTTGAGATCAATGAGTGCGCATCCATAGAGCAAAAGAAAGTGGAAGCAAAACTCAACGCCGTTTATCAGCGCGTGATGAAGTTCCTCGACAAACAGATTGCTGACGGCGATCTCGACAAGGCATCCAAGACCACGCTCATAGAAGCCCAGCGCGCCTGGCTCAAGTTCCGTGAAGCAGACTGCAGTGCCGTCTATCAGTACCACATTGCAGGCACCATACGTAATGTCATGCACATAGGCTGCATGCAAACCCATACCGAGCGGCGCATCAAGGATCTGGAAGAGTATGAAAAGAATTAAAACCTCTGCGCGTCAGTGTCGCCCTGCAACTCTGTGATGATTCGGTGATGAACAAGATTGACACGCCCACTGATATTGTTCGCTTAAGCAAAAAGAGACAGCGCAATGTCCAGGAACAAAACAGATTAAGCGAATATGGCTTGAGAACCACAGCCCGCTATTGGCGCGCACATGCACTTCCCAAGGCCTTGCATGATGCCGGGCTTGCCCACGGCATAGACTGGGGCAATAGCATCATCATTGATCTTGTCGCTGATTTGCCGTGGATGCGAGGCACAGTGATGGGCACAATATTGAGCCAGGAAGAAAAATTCATCGAGTTTGAAATTGAAACCAGCCAGCAACACCAGCTAATCAGTTCCATAGAAGCCTGGCTTGACGTGACTGCACAAACCAATATTAGCGAACACAATCGCGGCACAGGCAGGGGTGCTGGTGCAATGGCCCTGAAGATACGCAGGCAGCTATGCGCGCCTGCCGGGTCGCCACAGGCCGATAGCAGCACAACAGAATATGCTATCCCTGCTTTTTAGCGAGTACGTACACAGAGCAAAGACGCCCTGCAATCAACCTGAGGCCAAAAGCCAAGACGACCACCAGCAATAAAGGTTTGCCAGGCCCCCACAAAGCACCAGCCATGCCCAGGGACAATGCCGAAGCAAAGCCCATATCAATCTCACTGAAGCGACGCTCAAGCACTGCTTGACAGGATGGGCAGTCATAGCTCACCCGCCGGACCAGTTTATACCAGCTATGTCTGGTTAACACGGGAGGGGTCAACTGCAAGTCAGCGCGACATTGTGGGCAAAGATGGCGATTGAGCATATTTGAATTGGCTGCATGGCGCGTACCATGTATTTTGGGTTTGGCAGTCTCAGTTTACCTACGCTCCAACAATTATACATTCCCACTTTACCTTCCTGCTCGTGTATAGCAACAGCAACGCCCCCTTGCTGCTATCATCCAGAAAACAGGCTGAGCAATTCGATCACTAACCCGGTCAATTCTGCGTCAACACCTGGGACATGAAAGATCAGCAATAATGAGAGATGAAAAAATAAGATCAACTGAGCACAGAATAAAAACCGAAGCAGGCAGCCTGTATGCCTGTAGCTGGCAACCGACAAACACTGAGGACCATGATAACAAGCCGCCGGTTTTGCTACTGCATGATTCCCTCGGCTGCGTCGCTTTATGGCGTAGCTTTCCCGCCCTGCTGGCTGAGCACAGCAGCAGACAAGTTATCGCTTACGACAGGCTGGGCTTTGGACAATCTGATGCGCGTGACGATGTGCTGAGCCTAGATTTTATTGCGCAGGAAGCGGCGACTTCTTTGCCACTGCTGCAAACTCACTTTGGCTTTGAGCGCTTTGTGGTCATGGGACATAGCGTAGGCGGTGGCATGGCGGTGCATTTTGCAGCTCTTTACGCCGACATCTGCGATGCCCTGATCACCGAATCTGCACAGGCCCTGGTCGAAGACAAAACACGGGCTGGCCTTATCGAAGCGCAACAGCAGTTCCAGCAGCCAGGCGCATTAGATCGCCTGCGCCGCTACCACGGCGACAAGGCCGCATGGGTGCTCAATGCCTGGATCAATACCTGGCTGTCGCCCGCCTTCGCCAACTGGTCACTGCGCGATGTGCTGCCACAGGTAAGATGCCCTGCCCTGGTACTGCATGGTGAGCATGACGAATATGGTTCAAACCTGCACCCTGAACAGATAGCCTCACTGATAGCAGGCCCTGCACAACTGGAGATCATCGCTGGCGCGCACCATGTGCCGCACAGGGAACAGGAAGACTGGGTGATAAAAAGAGTCTGCCAGTTCCTTGCCAACTTAAGGTAAATGCAGCAGCGTGGCCGCAGCACTCAGCAATGCAGATTCTCATGCAGGTACTCAGCAAATATTCATGCATGAGTACCTGCTGCAACTACTACTCAACACCATCGACTAAAATTCATCCCACTCCTCATCTGGCTTACTCGCTGTCTTGGGTGCACCCACCCTTGGTGCTGGCTTAGTAACAGCAGTGACAGACCTGTTGGCGGGTTTTGGTCCAGTTGCGCCCCTTGATGAACTGGCCTGTGGTTTGCTGGTGGCTGCCTGGGCATCGTCGAGCTTGAACATGCTGATGATTTTCGACAGGTGTTCGGCCTGTTCCTGCAGGCTTTCGGCTGCAGCGGCGGCTTCTTCGACGAGGGCAGCGTTTTGCTGCGTCATTTCATCCATTTGGGTCACGGCGCGGTTGACCTCTTCTATGCCTGAGCTTTGTTCCTGGCTGGCGGCGGTGATCTCACTCATGATGTCGGCCACCTGCTTGACCGAGGTGACAATCTCGCCCATGGTCTGGCCTGCTTCATCGACCAGGCGTGCACCGGAATCAACCTTGCCTACTGAGTCATCGATAAGGGATTTGATTTCCTTCGCGGCAGTGGCTGAGCGTTGTGCCAGGTTGCGCACCTCGGATGCAACCACCGCAAAACCACGCCCCTGCTCGCCAGCACGCGCTGCTTCTACCGCTGCATTCAAAGCCAGGATATTGGTCTGGAAGGCGATGCCATCAATGACGCTGATGATATCAACTATCTTGCTGGAGCTGCCCTTGATCGACACCATGGTAGATACGACTTGCGAGACCACTTCACCGCCCTTGCCTGCCACATTGGCAGCAGACGCAGCAAGTTGATTGGCCTGGCGCGCATTGTCGGCATTTTGCCTGACGGTAGAGGTCAATTCTTCCATAGAAGAAGCAGTTTCTTCGAGTGAGCTGGCCTGGCTTTCAGTGCGGGCAGACAGGTCAGCATTGCCTGCGGCAATCTCGCCGGAGGCCAGCCTGACCGAGCCGCTGGTGGCACGTATGTCTATCAGCACTGCCGCGATCTTATCGACAAAGCGGTTGAAGGCCTCGCTGATCTGTGCCAGCTCGTCATTGCCATCGGCGGCCAGACGACGGGTCAGGTCACCTTCGCCAGTCGCAATGTCTGCCATGGCATCGCGCACCAGTTCAAGTTTCTTCAGGGCCTGGGCTACCAGTGCTGTCAATACCAGAGCGGCGAGGGCAACCACGATGATGGCGGTGACTGCCGAGGTAGTCAGCATGGCGCTCAGTGCCTGGGTAGCCTCTGCCCTGTCCAGCACAGTTGCCAGCAGCCAGTCGGTACCAGCGATTTTGGTGACGAACAGCATGCCCTCGCGCCCGTTCAGGTGCACGGTGCTACTGGTTTTGGACGCTTCAGTCGCACTCAGTACCTGGGTGGTCAGACTGGCATCGAGATCGCTGAGCGGTTTCAGCGTCAGTTTCTCATTCGGGTGGGCAATGATCTTGCCGCTGCCATCCAGCAAAAACGCAAAACTGGCAGGCGTAGGTTTGATCGAGCCTACATTGCTGGTCACTACGTCTAGCATGACATCGGCGGCGGCCACAGCGCTGATACTGCCCTTAGCGCCTATGGGGTCGGCAAAGGTCACCACCAGTTTGCCGGTGCTGGCGCCGATATAGGGCGCGGTAATGATGGGGCCGCCTGCTTCGCTGGCCTTGATATACCAGGGGCGTACGGTGGGGTCATAGTCGGCAGCGCGTTTGCGGTCTTGCGAGAATACCGCGTGCTTGTCTGCAAAACCGATATAGGCCATGTCAAACACACCGGCCTGCTCACCCGCCTTGAGTGCCCCCAGGGGTTCGGGCAATTCTGCCGCCAGCTTCAGCGAGGCGACTGCTGCCTGCTTGGATTTGACCCATTCAGTAATGGCTGTTGCATGGCTTTCAGACAGTTGCAGCAACTGGCTGTTGAGTGCATCCATGGTGCGCGAGCGCGTGGTAAAGAAATTTGCCACCACCATGGCCAGCATGGCAATAACTACGATGGATACACAAATGCTGATGAGTTTTCTGCGCAGCGACGAAAAAAACATACCGGTTCTCCAGTGATGACAAAAGGCGGAATATTCTGTAGCAACAGCTTTTGCAGCATAGCATTGATTTTGTCATGCAGTCATCTGACAAACCTGGCCTTCTGTTGTAGCCAGGCTGGAAATCATTTTTTCAGGAATCGTTTTTTTATTGCAACGACCATATCAGCCCACAAGTCTCACCATTTAGTTGCAAATTGACGACGTTGCCGACAATTAATATCATTAATATAAACACGTCACCTGAAATTGTTAAATATTTACACCCATGTTGTTTTACCTATGGGCGCATGCGCTTTCTTGTAGGGCACATCCCTGCCGCATAGCAACATTGCTATCGTTTTGCAGATGACAGGCCTTCTGCAAGGTTTTGATTTCTGGCCGGGTGACTGGTATCTTCAGCTTCTTGCAGATTCGCTGCATTTGCACATGCCTTGTCTGTGTACTTGTTTGCGGGCAAATGCAGTTTCATCTCGCGCCGTAATATGTTGCAACAATTTTTGGCAAATCTTGCCTGATTAATACGCTATGCTTCAGCATGGCATCCTCTATTCTGGGTTTTGAATTGCAAGAATGAATGCGCTACTCACACCATTACATGACAGCTATGCGTCAAGAGAGACGGGGGACTTGCTCGCCCTGGGTATCAAGCCTGATCTGGCTGAGCATGAATATGCTGCGGTGGAATCGATACTCTCGGTACGCGGTGTGGATATCAATGCCTTCAGGGAACACCGCCAGCAATACCTGAAAAGTGCCGGGCAGCAAAAACCTGCTGATGACAAGCTGGCCTATATGTCACATCGCCTGGCCGCCCAGCTTATTGATGTGATAGGCATCGCCCTGCTGCTGGCGCTACTGGGTTTGCTGATCACCGTCGCCATGCCCAATCTGTTCAAGCAGACCAACCGCGCCATCCTGATATTGTGGACGCTTTACCTCTTGTTCAAGGATGGCTTTGACGGCCAGAGCCTGGGCAAGCGCATCATGGGCATACGTGTACTGCAGCGTGACACTGAGGAGCCCTGCAACCTCACGCAATCCTTTGTGCGCAATATTCTTGCACTGACGGTGGTTGACTGGTTGTTCGCCCTGGGCAGCAAGCGCTCGCGTCTGGGCGATATGCTGGCTGGCACCAGGGTAGTCAGGGAATAAGCGACTGCCTGACCAGCCGCCCTCTCTATTACATCCCGCCGTCACATCTCCCTGTACATCCGTCTGCGCATCACAAAAAATTCGTCACATCAAAGCCAACCAGGCTCAGATTATTGACATTCTTCAATATACCTACCAGCACAACTTCATCCGGCGTGATGTTGTTGACATCGAGCTGGTTGATCACATACCAGATGCTGGCGTCGCCTATGATGTCGGCGGTAATGATTACCATCTTGCTGGCAACAGTGGGGCCGGTAAAGGCCTTGCCGGTACCAAACAGGGCGGCAATCTTTGTCGTATCGAGTGCATTGCCCTGTACCGCCAGCACGTCGCCATTGGCCCAGGCTTTTGGGGTGGTGGCTGCTGCATTGACGGCGGCAATCTTGGTGGTGCCGGTCTTGTTCAGAAAGGCGGAGAAATTCAATACATCACCGCCCTTGCCTATGGTGAAATTGGTGATGGTATCCACACTATTGGCAACCGGGGTAATGCCAAAAGCATAGGTATCAACCCCGATGCCACCCTGCATGGTGTCGATACCGCCACCGCCAGTGAAGAAATTCGCGTAATTCGAGCCTATCAGCAAATTATTCGCTTCATCGCCCTTGATGGTAGTGGTCACCGTCACCTTGCCAGCGGATGAGCCAGTAGTGGTGCCAGTGCTGCTGGCAGGCGCTGCAATCAGGCTCAGATCGACATAATCAACCTTCTTGATATCACCACTGAGCAAGGCCAGCGGTTTGCCGTCCAGCGTCAGCAGATCCTGTCCCAGATCCACCACCAGTGGCGTGGTCAGCGCGCCCTTGCCACTGAGCAGGTGATTGGTTTCATTGAGCGGGATATCGATGTAATTGATCTGCAAGTCAGTCTTGACTGCATTGATGATATTGACAACCTTGCCACCGGTGAAAGAGGTATTGTCCAGCGTCACCGTCAGATTCGCGATATTGTTGATACTGGCATTGGCCGTGGCCTTGCCGCTCAGGGTCAGGGTGGCAGTGGTGTCGGTGGTCTTGACCAGGGTGCCGGTCAGGCCTGTGGGTACATTGGTGATCTTGCCAAGGGATGTGCCGACATTACCCTTGAAGGTGTCGCCAGTCAGGGTGAGGATAATACTGCTGGTGATGCTGCCATCATTGAGCTGCTGCTCGACAAATGCCGGGGCCGAATAACTGATACTGCCTATGGTGGGCGTCACTTCAGACGCCTGCGCCACTTTCAAGACCAGTTGCTCGACATTAGTCGGGGCAGCTGCAGCCTCAGCCGCCGTTGGCATGCGCCCTATCAGGGTGGTATACACCACGCTGGCATACACCTTGGTCGAGGCGGCTATCTTGAATTCTTGCGACTGGGCAAACTGGTTAACGATTTCACCACGTGCCATGCCATTGTTCATTTGCCCAACCCAGTAATCGCGGCCTGCGGCATCAGCGCTGCGGCCAAGCACGTTCTGGTAAATCAGGTCGAGAAACTGGCTGTTTGACAAGTTTGCGCCGTATTTGCTGACAAACTCTTCTGACTGCGCAAACACCTGGGCAATCTGGCTATTGCTGCCGCCATTCCTGTGCACACCCATCCAGAAGGTAAAACCATCGGTATCCGGTATGCGGTTGAAGGCAGCGAGGTAAAGCCGCACGATCTGCTCGGCAACCGGGCTATACTCAGGCGCAATCAAAAAACTGTATTCCACCCCGGCACGGGTGAGCAAACCAGAATCAAGACGGGACGCATACAAATCCACAGTCTGTTGATCTGGTTGTTTGTCCCAAAGGATCTGGAACAAGCCTGTGACGAATTCTTTATTTGTTTTGGCCATCGTTGCACCTGCATTTATTGCAGCAAATAATCATGGAGGAAACGGCAAGCATGTCCTGGTGGACTGTAGCAGTTCACTACTTTACGGCAAACTTTCGCAAAGTTTCAGTGTCTATTCCATGTCCGGGTTCACGGATAAGATAAACCCAGGGTTCTTGCCAGGCGGAAAAATCCCTATTTATGCAGTATATGCCAAAAAATTTCGCCGCAATTCATGCAACAGGCATTAAAAAACCCGCCAGTTCCCATTTTCGGTGTCTTTAATTGATAAAATACAAAACATCCTGCAAGTCATTCACTAGTCAGCCCAGGCCCGGTAGCAAAAGAGCAGAAAGCCAGACATCATGAAAATCGCCGTCCTCTTCCCCACCCAGACAGAAGCCAGCCTGTTCCAGCGCGAAGGAATCATCACCATCGTCTCTGGCGTAGGACTCACTGCGACTGCCCACGCAACCCTGCGTGCAATCTATGAATACGAACCCGACATGCTCATCATGGCAGGCATCGCCGGGGCTTATCCCCATTCCAGCTTTAAGGTCGGTGACGTGGCGCTGGTGGAAAGCGAAGTCGAAGGCGACCTCGGCTTTTTCACACCCGATGGTTTTACCCATCTCGCCCACCTGCCGATAGACATGGAATTTGAGCGCCGCCATACACTGAGCTGCCCCTTCATCCCGGCAGGCACAGAGTTCGCCAGGGCACGCAGCATGTCCCTCAATGCCGCCATGGCCCACTATGTCGATACAGAATTTGTCGATCTTGAAAACATGGAAGGTGCAGCCTTCTTCTATACCTGTTTGCAGGAAGAACAGCCCTTCCTGGAGTTGCGGGCGATATCCAACTTCGTCAATGTTGATAATGATGAATGGGACATGCAGGGCTCGATCAAGGCAATGACTGTGGCACTGCATCGCTTGCTGGATGATATCCAACACTGAACCAACACTAAATCAGCACTGAATTTTATGCACGGACCCGATCCCAAAAACCCTCACCCAATGCAGGGCTTCCCCCAGGTTTGCTATATCCAGAATACCGTCAGCAATCCCAATATCAGCATCGGTGACTACACCTATTATGATGACCCGGAAGATGCTGAAAACTTCGAGCGCAATGTGCTCTACCATTTCCCCTTCATCGGCGACAAGCTCATCATCGGCAAATTCTGTGCGCTGGCACGGGGTGTCAAGTTCATCATGAACGGGGCCAACCACAATATGGCAGGCATCTCCACCTACCCTTTCCAGATTTTTGGCAATGGCTGGGAAAAAACACCGATGGATCTTGAGTCCCTGCCCTACAAGGGCGACACCATCATCGGCAATGATGTCTGGATAGGGTATGAAGCCCTCATCATGCCGGGTGTAAAGATAGGTAATGGCGCCATCATTTCTTCGCGCTCCGTGGTGGTTGCCGATGTACCTGCCTACACCATCGTCGGCGGCAACCCAGCCAAACCTATACGCCAGCGCTTTAGCGATGATGTCATCGATACCCTGGAGCAGATCGCCTGGTGGGACTGGCCGGTAGAAAAAATCAGCCGCTACATCAGCGTGATTATTGCGGGCGATATAGGCGCACTCAAAGCCAGCGCCCTGGCTGAATAGCCGCATCCATTTCAATTTACTTCTTATCCATACATGAAAATTACTGACATCCCTTTTGGCACGACAGACTGGTCTGCCATAGAAAAAACCGAGCATCCCGGCATCACCGGCAAGGCTTATTGGCGTACCTGCAAGTTTGGCGATATCCGTGTGCGCATGGTCGAATACACGGCCGGCTACCTCGCTGACCACTGGTGCAGCAAGGGACATATCCTGCTCTGCCTCGAAGGTGAAATGCAAACCGAACTCGACGATGGCCGCGTGCTGACCCTGAAGGCAGGCATGAGTTATCAGGTAGCTGATGGCGCTGAGGCACACCGTTCATCGACAGCAACAGGGGCAAAGTTGTTTATCGTCGATTAGGCTTGCGATCTGGAACTACAGTGCTGGTCAGCTTGTGGTTTCGCCCTGGCCATTTCAGGCACATTACTTGCAAACGCGCAGGATTGTTGCATTTACTGCATATCTGTATGAGATTGTTAAATCTGACGCAAAGACATTTCCACATGGAAAATTTTAGCTTATCCTTCTATTCGTGCTTCAACACCTAAAATTCTGCAGTTTTTTGTCCTGCGTTTTTTGTTAACCTCCGTTGCCCATCCCCCCGCAACGAAAGAAGCACCCACTAACGGCCCAAATCCGCCGCGTTGTAAATCCCGTATTTTTTATTCTGTTTGCCCATAGTCTGAGACCAGGTCTCTGCAGGCATACAGCACGTGGTTCAAACGAAAGGAAGCATCATGTCCACAACAACACACAATGAACAATCCACCACCATGCTGCAAAGTGCAGAGCATGGCGCGCAGGAATATCTGGTATTCACCCTGGGTCAGGAAGAATACGGCATAGACATACAGATAGTGCAGGAATTGCGTAGCTACGAAGCAGTGACCAGTATTGCCAATGCGCCTGACTATATCAAGGGTGTCATCAACCTGCGCGGCAACATCATTCCCATCATCGATCTTCGCCTCAGGCTGGGTTTGCAAGTGCGCAATTATGACCAGTTCACCGTAGTCGTTGTCGTCAATATCGGCGGCAGGCAGATAGGTATCGTCGTCGATGGCGTTTCTGACGTCATTGCGCCCCAAGCAAATCAAATTCAGACAGCACCGCAGTTGGTCAGCATCAATGACTCCTGCCGGTTCGCTGGTGTCGCTACGATCGATGACAGGATGATCTTGCTGACAGACATCAGCCGCCTGGTCGCCACTAACGACATCTATCTGCTTGAAGAAGCCGCGGCATAGAGCGGGCTTGGATTGACTGCTTCACTCATCTTTACCTGCTCGCCTGGAGTAAACAAAATGAATATCAAGAATTTAAAAATTGGCCAAAGACTCGGCCTCAGCTTTGGCCTTATCGTTGCTTTATTATTGCTCCTGGCCGTATTCGCCTACAATCGCGTCGATGATGTCAAAAAAGAGCTGGATCTGATGAGCAAGGACCGTTACCCCAAGACGGTGCTGGCCCATAGCATCAAGGATGAATTGAACGAGACTGCACGCAATATGCGCAATATATTGTTGATGACAGATGCCGAGGCATTAAAGAGTGAATATGCCAACATGGAAAAGTCCTCGACGATAATTAGTAGCGCCATAAGCTCTCTGGACAAGACCATTACCTCAAAACGTGGGCGTGAGGACCTGGAAGCAGTGCAAGCGGCACGCAAGCAATTTCTGGCAGCCAGGGCAAAGTTCACAAAGATTGCCCGCGATGGTAACAAGGAAGAAGCGTTGGACATGCTGCTCAAGGAAGTGCGGCCAGCCCAGTTAAAGTACTTTCAGGTACTGGATGACCTGATCCTCTATCAAGCCAGCTTGATGGATGCTGCAACAAAAGAAGCCGAGGCCACAGTACTCGAAACAGAAAAAATCATCCTGGCAATGGCCCTGTTCGCCATTCTTTTTAGTGCAACTCTCGCCGTCATGGCCACACGTTCGATCACCCGCCCTATGGACTAGGCAGTGTCACTGGCAAATAGAGTGGCAGGTGGTGATTTAACTGGTGAGATTCAGGTCACAACCACTGATGAAACTGGTCAGCTATTGACAGCACTCAAAGGCATGAATGACAGCCTTGCCCGTATCGTCGGTGAAGTACGCGCTGGTACTGACACGATTGCCACCGCATCGAGCCAGATCGCTACGGGCAATTTGGACTTATCCTCCCGTACAGAAGAACAGGCAGGCTCACTGGAAGAGACAGCATCCTCCATGGAAGAACTGACTTCTACCGTCAGGCAAAATGCCGACAATGCAAGGCAGGCCAACCAGTTGGCCGCGTCTGCCTCTGAAGTTGCGCAAAAAGGTGGTGATGTTGTGACACAAGTTGTGCAAACCATGGTGTCCATCAATGATTCATCCAAAAGGATAGTCGATATCATCGGCGTCATTGATGGCATCGCCTTCCAGACCAATATTCTGGCACTTAATGCTGCTGTCGAAGCCGCCCGTGCCGGTGAACAGGGTCGCGGATTTGCTGTGGTCGCCAGTGAAGTGCGTAACCTGGCGCAGCGCTCAGCAACAGCAGCCAAAGAGATCAAGAATCTGATCAACGACTCGGTAGAAAAAGTAGGGGCAGGTACAAGACTTGTTGATCAGGCGGGTGTCACCATGGACGAAGTGGTACAAAGCGTGCGCCGTGTGACGGACGTAATCGCCGAAATCAGCGCCGCCAGCAGTGAGCAAAGCAACGGGATAGAGCAGATCAATCAAGCCATAAACCAGATGGACGAAATCACCCAGCAAAATGCCTCGCTGGTGGAAGAATCTGCAGCAGCGGCTGAATCCATGCAACACCAGGCCACCAATCTGTCGCAACTGGTCGCTGGTTTCAAACTAGGCGCAGAATCAGTGCAGGCCAATCTGAGCACTGCAACGGAAACAGCACGGCAGGCTATCAAACCAGCAACCGTGCAGCCACAAATAAAAACCGTTAGACACAACGCTCCAAACGCCATGAACATCAAAAAACTGGCAAGTGCGGTGAAGGTACAGCCCAAAAGACAATTCGCCAGTGCCAGCGCAAGTACCGGAGAATGGGTAGAGTTCTAATTTAAGCACACTAATAAGCACTCTATTTTGCATAAAACCAGCCAGGCAGCGCCTGGCTTTTTTGTTGCACAAACGCCAGCTACAGGCAATTGGCAGCACCGCCATGCCAAGCGCAGCAGGCCGGATTGCACCAACGAGAGTGAGGCTATGCTATATTCACAGCGACTATTCAGGTGCCATTCAGGTACAACTTGGCTACCATTTTGCACTATTTCGCTGATCTTTTCGCACTCTATCCACCATCCGGGAACATGGCATGTATAAAAACAAAACGCGCAGTCTCGTTCACACCATACTGTTTACAAGCCTTTGCCTGGGCAGCAACTTCGTGCATGCTGACGACAAAGGAACAACGCTGGACACCATCGCCATCAAGGCTGGCCGTCTGCTGGATGTAGAAACCGGCAAAGTCTTGCGCGACCAGCTCATCGTCGTTCAGGGCGAACGCATCATCGCCATCACCCCCATTGCCGGCACCCCCGTCCCCGCTTCTGCGAAACTCATCGACCTGTCCAAATCTACCGTCTTACCTGGCCTCATCGATGCCCATACCCACCTGACCAGCAACCCGCACCTGCATGGCTACAGCTCTTTGGGGACATCGACAATACGCTCCGCCCTGTATGGCGTACGGGCAGCACGCGATACCCTGCGCGCCGGCTTCACCACCGTGCGCGACGTTGGCTCTGAAGGTTTTTCTGACGTGGCCCTGCGCGACGCCATCAATGATGGCGACTTTCCCGGCCCGCGCATCATGGCGGCTGGTTATGCGATAGGCATCAAGGGTGGCCATTGCGACAATAACCTGTTGCCGCCCGACTACAATGACACCGGCAAGGGCGTGGCAGACGGCCCCTGGGCAGCACGCACCAAGGTGCGTGAAATGGCCAAGTATGGTGCCGATGTCATCAAAATCTGCGCCACCGGCGGCGTACTATCCAAAGGTGACTCCCCTGGAGCCCAGCAATATACACTCGAAGAAATGCAGGCCATCGTGCAGGAAGCTCACAAGCTGGGCCGCAAGGTCGCCGCCCATGCCCACGGTGCCAGCGGCATTGCTGACGCCATACGCGCAGGGGTCGATTCTGTCGAGCACAGCAGCCTGATTGATGAAGAAGGCATCAAACTCGCCAAAGAACATGGCACATGGCTGGTCATGGACATTTATAATGACGACTATATTCTTGGTGAAGGCGAAAAAGCAGGCTTTTTGCCAGAATCCCTCGCCAAGGAAAAAGAGATAGGCCAAAAACAGCGTGATAACTTCCGCGCAGCCCTGCAAGGTGGTGCCCGCATGGCATTTGGCTCAGACGCTGGTGTCTATCCGCATGGTGACAATGGCAAGCAATTTTATTACATGGTCAAGTATGGCATGACACCCATGCAGGCCATACAGGCAGCCACCATCAGTGCCGCAGATTTGCTGGGCCTGAAAGAAAAAATCGGCAGCATCAAGGTTGGCAAGTTTGCCGACATCATCGCCGTTGATACAGACCCGCTGGCAGATGTAACGAGCCTGACGAAAGTGAATTTCGTCATGAAGGGTGGCAAGGTTTATAAATAGAATTAGTTATTACGAAGAAAAACCTCTCACCACAGAGTCACAGAGTCATAGAGAAAGACTGAAGAAAATCTAAAAAAACCAAACATGGCTATCCGTAGCCAGGTTTAGTTTTCATCAATAGCAATGTAGAAAGCAGCAATGAATCAAAAACTCAGCATAGATGAATACGACGCACTGGAGCAATTAAGCAAGCTGCCGCGCAACACCAAACCAAATGCCTGCATCAGCCGCAACGCCAAGCGCCTGTGCGGCATCAAGTTCATGACTTACCGCAAAGACGGCACGCTGGAACTGACCGATGCAGGCAGGCAAACCCTGTTCATCAAACAATGCATAGACGGCCTGCGCGCCATTGCCAATGACCCGGACACCACCCTCCCCGGCCCGGTAGCGACCTTCCTCGGCAAGAAAGCGCATGTGGAAGTCAATGCCGAAACCGGCAAAATGACCATCACCCAGCGTGGTATTGAATGCCTGGCGGATATTGATGCGCAGATGGTGCAGGGGAATAAGTAAGCGGCGAAATGAACGTCAGGCTTTGCAACGTATTTTAGGCAGATACACATGCGTACGATTACGCTCGCGCTAATCGTACCTGAACTGGTTACCAACTTTCAAATAAGACTTAGGTATCATCATGACGCATATATATCAATGGTTCTCGTTTCCCCAAGAGTTCTCGGTTGAATGCGCGAAGTGCAAAGGACATGCAATTTGTTCAAACGCCCCGATCACCAAAGCAACTCAGGTTGGAGCAAGCATTAGTTATGAGGCCATCGGGGAGCCTGGTATCTTTGAAGCCGATATTTCTTGTCTCAATTGTGGTTTTTCAGGAAGAAAAACAATCCATTGGCCACGTGATGCGAGCCTGTAAATAAAAGTGTGTAAGTAATTCTGGCAGATGAAGCTCCTATAATGAGGAATTGCCAAAATGACGACAAACGCAATGGAAAGAAGCAAACTGCAGGCGCTGGCCAAAGAGCTGGCGAA